>NZ_JAHDTH010000100.1 GCF_018531445.1 Pseudonocardia lacus | reverse complement strand
CAGCCGCCCGGCGGGGGCGGGCCGGGGCGCCCGGGCCGGGTGTGGCCACCGGTGTGCTGGCCGTGCCGGTGGCGTCCGGGATCGGCGGGTGCGCCGCCGCGGCGGGCGTCCGCCCGGTACCCCGGCTCATCCATCGGCATCCGGCCATCCTGCCAAGGCGGGGCGGGCCGGCCCCCCGGGTGGCCTCAGACGAACGCCGACAGCACCAGCACGAGCGCCAGACCGACCACCGAGATGATCGTCTCCATCACCGACCAGCTCTTGATCGTCTGCCCGACGGTGAGCCCGAAGTACTCCTTGACCAGCCAGAACCCGGCGTCGTTGACGTGCGAGAAGAACAGCGACCCGGCCCCGATCGCCAGCGCGAGCAGCGCGACGGTCGGCGCGTTCAGGTCGGCGGCCAGCGGCGCGACGATCCCGGCCGCGGTGATCGTGGCGACGGTGGCCGAACCGGTGGCCACCCGGATGCCCACCGCCACCAGCCACCCGAGGATCAGCGGCGACAGCGCGATCCCCTCGGCCGCCCGCCCGACCAGGTCGCCGACGCCGGCGTCGATCAGGGTCTGCTTGAAGCCGCCACCGGCCCCGACGATCAGCAGGATGCCGGCGATGGGCGGCAGCGCGCCACCGATCGAGGCCGAGACGGCCCGGCGGTCGAGCCCGGCCGGCGCACCCAGCACCAGCATGGCCAGCACCACACCGGCCAGCAGCGCGACGACCGGTTCCCCGGCCACCTCCAGCGCAGCGCGCAGTCCGCTGTCCTCGGGCAGTGCGACCTCGGCGACCGCCCGCAGCAGCATCAGCACCACCGGCGTGAGCACGACGGCGACCGCCGCCCCCACGCTGACCCGCCGGGTCGCCCGCACGCCGCTGCCGGTGGCCCGGTCCGCCGCGTCGGGTTCGCCGTCGTCGGTGCGCGTGGTGGTGGTCCCGGCGCCGGGGTCCGGGTCGGGCTGCCCCGGACCCACCTCGGCGGGCGGCGCCAGCGGCACCCAGCGCAGCGCCAGCTTCGCGAACAGCGGCCCGGCCACGATCACGGTCGGCACGGCCACGATGAGCCCGAAGGCCAACGTGATGCCCAGGTCGGCGCCGAGGGCGTCGATGGCCACCAGCGGACCGGGGTGCGGGGGCACCAGCCCGTGCAGCACCGAGAGCCCGGCCAGCGCCGGGATGCCCACGGCCAGCACGCTGACCCGCGCCCTGGCCGCGACCAGCAGCACCACGGGCACCAGCAGCACCACGCCGACCTCGAAGAACAGCGGCAGCCCGATGAGCGCGGCCACCCCGGCCAGCGCCCAGGGCAACGCGCGCGCCCCGACCCGCGAGGTCACCGCCTCGACGACCCGGTCGGCGCCGCCGGAGTCGGCGAGCAGGCCACCGATCATCGAACCCAGCGCGATCAGCACCCCGACGCCGCCGACCGTGCTGCCCACGCCGTCGGAGAAGCTGTTGATGGTGCCCTCGGGCCCGAGCCCGCCGACGACGCCGAGCACCGCGGAGCCGAACACCAGCGCCAGGAACGGGTGCACGTGCAGCCAGGAGATCAGCAGCACGATGACCACGATGCCGAGCACCGCGGCGGTGATGAGGAGCGCGGGCGGCACCGCGGGCGGCGCGGGCGCCTCGTCCTGGGCCAGCAGGGCGCCGGCCGCGAGCAGCGCCGTCACGGCTGGTCCCCCGCCTCCGTCACGGCTGGTCCCCCGCCTCGCGCGGGTGCGGGGCGGGTGTCGGGGAGGTGGCGGCGTGGCTGCGGTCGGGCACGTCGAGACCCAGCGCGTCGAGCGCGGAGCGGGCGACGGAGGCCTGGTCGCCGGTGGTGTCGACGGCGACCCCGGGCTCGTCGGGCTGCAGCGGCTCCAGCGTGCGGAGCTGGCTCTCCAGCAGCGTGGGTGGCATGTAGTGGCCCTTGCGGGCGGAGATCCGCTCGGCGACCAGCTCGTCGGAGGCCGTCAGGTGCACGAACCGCACCGACGGGTGGCCGTCGCAGAGCAGGTCGCGGTAGGCGCGCTTGAGCGCGGAGCAGGTGACCACGGCGCCCTGCCCCGCCGCCTCCTGCTCGCCGATCCAGTCGGCCAGCCGGCGCAGCCACGGCCAGCGGTCGTCGTCGTCGAGCGGGTGCCCGGCGGCCATCTTGTCCCGGTTGGCCTGGGTGTGGAACTCGTCGCCCTCGGCGAACACCCAGCCCGTCGCGTCGACGAGCTCGGCGGCGACCGAGGACTTGCCGACGCCGGACACCCCCATCACGACCAGTGTCAGCGGTCCCTGCCGCTGCTGCGATCCGCTCACCGTGCACCTGCCATGGCGTGCAGCCTGGCTCATCCGGCGCCGGTCCGCCGGGTCTGCCGATCCGCTTGCGATGGTATCGAACATGTGTTCGACTCTGGCCATGCGGTGGAGCGGTCAGCAGGTCCTGGACACGGGCGTCGGCGACGCCCCCGCGCTGCCCGGCATGCGCGGGTTGCTGCGCACGGTGCGCACGCCCGAGTTCGCCGGCACCGTCTTCCACGAGGTGGAGGCGCGCTCGGCGCTCAACCGCGTGCCCGGCCCGTCGCCGCTGCCGTTCGAGTGGACGGTCAACCCCTACCGCGGCTGCTCGCACGCCTGCGTGTACTGCCTGGCCGGACCCACCCGCGTGCTGCTGCCCGACGGCCGCACCACGCCCATCTCCCGGCTGCGGGTCGGCGACGTGGTCCTGGGCACCGAGCCGGTCGACGGGCCCGACGGCGGTCCCCGCCGCTACGTGCCCACCACCGTGCTCGCGCACTGGTCGACCACGAAGCCCGCGCACCGGCTGCGCCTGCGCGGGGGCACCGAGATGGTCGCCAGCGGCGAGCACCGCTTCCTCACCGACCGCGGCTGGCGCCACGTCACCGGCGGGTGGTGCCGGTCGGGCCGGCGCCCCCGGCTCCGCCCCGGCGCCGCCCTGCTCGGGCCCGGCGTCGGCGGCGCGCCCGGGCGCGAGGGTGCCGAGCGGACCGGCCACACCGCCGAGTACCGCTCCGGCTACCTCTGCGGCCTGGTCGACGGCGACGGCCCGGACGGCTTCCCCTCACCGCGCCTCGAACTGGAGGCGCTCGGCCGCGCGCACCACTTCCTGTCCGGCTTCCCGGTGCGCCCCGCCCCGGTCGCGGCGCTGTCCGAGCCCGGCCGGGTGCCGCCGCCCGGCCGCGGGCTGGCCGCGCTCACCGACCTGCTGCGCCACCCGGTCGAGCCCGACGAGGACTGGTGCGCGGGATTCCTGGCCGGCGTGCTCGACGCCCGCGGCGACGTCGTCGACGGCCGGCTCGTCGTCCGCCACCCCGACGACGCGGTGCTCGGCCGGGTCGCCGGCGCGCTGCACCGGCTGGGCTTCCGGTTCGCGGTCGCCCGCGGCGAGCGGGGCGTCGAGATCGGTCCGTGCGGCGGGGCGGGGGAGCTGCTGCGGCTGCTGCGGGTCGCCGACCCGGCGGTCGCCCGCGGGCGCGGCCCGGTCGGCGCGGCGGTCGAGGCGGTGGAGGGCTCGGAGGTCGAGTCGGTCGTCGACCTCGGCGTCGCGCTGCCGATGTACGACATCACCACCGGCACCGGCGACTTCGTGGCCGAGGGCGTGGTCAGCCACAACTGCTTCGCCCGCAACACCCACACCTACCTCGACCTGGACGCCGGGGCCGACTTCGACAGCCAGATCGTGGTCAAGGTCAACGTGGCCGCCGTGCTGCGGCGCGAGCTGCGCGCGCCGCGCTGGGGCCGCGAGCCGGTCGCGATGGGCACCAACACCGACCCGTACCAGCGCGCCGAGGGCCGCTACCGGCTGATGCCGGGGGTGATCGACGCGCTGGCCGGGTCCGGGACGCCGTTCTCGATCCTCACCAAGGGCACGGTGCTCACCCGCGACCTGCCCCGGCTGGCGTCCGCCGCGGCCGACGTGCCGGTCGGCATCGGTGTCTCGGTCGCGCTGCTCGACCGGGAGCTGCAGGCCCGCCTCGAACCGGGCACGCCGTCCCCGGCCGCCCGGCTCGACATGGTCCGCCGCATCGCCGATGCCGGGCTGCCCTGCGGGGTGATGGTCGCCCCGGTCCTGCCGCTGCTCACCGACTCGCCCGAGGCGCTCGACGCGCTGCTCGCGCGGATCGCCGCGGCCGGCGCGAGCGGGGCGACGGTCATGGCGCTGCACCTGCGCCGCGGCACCCGCGAGTGGTTCACCGCCTGGCTGGCCCGCGAGCACCCGGCACTCGTGCCGCGCTACGAGCGGCTCTACCGCCGCGGCGCCTACGTCGACCCGGCCTACCGCCGGGCGCTGGCCGAGCGGGTCGCGCCGTTGCTGCGCCGCCACGGGCTGGCCACGGGGGCGGGCACCCTCCGCAATCGCACACCCAGTGACGGGTCCGCCACGGAAGGTGAGACGGCCTTCGATCCGCCGGGGGAGCAGTTGAGCCTGCTGTAGTCCGAAACCTGCTGGCCGGGCACCCCGGGCGGCCGGATAGCCTCGCCGCGTGATGCGCACCCTTCCCGCCGGCACCCTCCGTGCCGAGCACGCCGGACAGACCGTGACCCTCGCCGGCTGGGTGGCGCGCCGCCGCGATCACGGCGGGGTCATCTTCATCGACCTGCGCGACGCCTCCGGCTCCGCGCAGGTGGTGTTCCGCGAGGGCGAGATGGCCGAGCGGGCGCACCGGCTGCGCGCCGAGTTCTGCGTGCAGATCGTCGGGGAGGTCTCGCGCCGCCCGACGGGCAACGAGAACCCCGAGCTGGCCACCGGCGAGATCGAGGTCACCGCCACCGAGCTGACCGTGCTCTCGGAGGCCGCGCCGCTGCCGTTCCCGGTCGACGAGCACGCCGAGGTCGGCGAGGACGTCCGGCTCAAGCACCGCTACCTCGACCTGCGCCGGCCGGGCCCGGCCGCGGCCATGCGGCTGCGCTCCGCGGTCAACCGGGCCGCCCGCCGCGTCCTCGACGAGCGCGACTTCGTCGAGGTCGAGACCCCGACGCTGACCCGCTCCACCCCCGAGGGCGCGCGCGACTTCGTGGTGCCCGCCCGGCTGCGCCCCGGCTCCTGGTATGCGCTGCCGCAGAGCCCGCAGCTGTTCAAGCAGCTGCTCATGGTGGGCGGGCTGGAGCGCTACTACCAGATCGCGCGCTGCTACCGCGACGAGGACTTCCGCGCCGACCGCCAGCCCGAGTTCACCCAGCTCGACATCGAGATGAGCTTCGTCGAGCAGGACGACGTCATCGAGCTGGCCGAGGCCGTCCTGGCCGCGCTGTGGGAGCTGGTCGGCCACGAGGTCCCGCGACCGATCCGGCGGATCAGCTACGCCGAGGCGATGGACCGCTACGGCTCGGACAAGCCCGACCTGCGCTTCGACATCGAGCTCACCGAGCTCACCGAGTACTTCTCCGGCACCGGGTTCCGCGTGTTCCAGAACCCGTACGTGGGCGCGGTCGTCATGCCCGGTGGGGCGAGCCAGCCGCGCAAGCAGCTCGACGCCTGGCAGGAGTGGGCCAAGCAGCGCGGCGCCCGGGGGCTGGCCTACGTGCTGGTCGACGAGGACGGCACGGTCAGCGAGAAGGGCCCGGTCACCAAGAACCTCTCCGAGACCGAGCGCGCCGGGCTGCCCGCGGCCGTCGGCGCGCAGCCGGGCGACTGCATCTTCTTCGCCGCCGGCCGGCCCAACGAGGCCCGCGCCCTGCTCGGCGCCGCGCGCGGGGAGATCGCCCGCCGGATCGGCGCGATCGACGAGAACGCCTGGTCGTTCGTGTGGGTGGTCGACTTCCCGCTGTTCGAGGCCACGGCCGACACCGAGGACGTGGCCGTCGGCGGGGGCTCGTGGACGGCGCTGCACCACGCGTTCACCTCGCCCACCCCGGACTGGATCGACAAGTTCGAGTCCGACCCCGGCAACGCACTGGCCTACGCCTACGACATCGTCTGCAACGGCAACGAGATCGGCGGCGGCTCCATCCGTATCCACCGCGCCGACGTCCAGAAGCGGGTCTTCGAGATCATGGGCCTGGGCGAGGAGGAGGCCCAGGACAAGTTCGGCTTCCTGCTCGACGCGTTCGCCTACGGCCCGCCCCCGCACGGCGGCATCGCGTTCGGCTGGGACCGGATCGTCGCCCTGCTGGCCGGGGTCGACTCGATCCGCGAGGTCATCGCGTTCCCGAAGACCGGCGGCGGGTTCGACCCGCTGACCTCGGCCCCGGCGCCGATCACCGCGCAGCAGCGCAAGGAGGCGGGGGTGGACGCGAAGCCCGCGTCCACCGCAGGCTGACCCACCGTCGAGAACGACGTCGCCGCGTGGTTGGAACGGTCCACCGCGCGGCAACGTCGTTCTCGACGGGTTCACGCCACGGGCCGAGCCGGACATGCCGGGTCCGCCCAGGGAGTAGGGTCGCGAGCGATGGGACACGACCTGGGCAACTTCCCCAGGCCGGTGCTTGCTGCGCTCACGGCCGCCGAGCGGCTGCTGACGCGCCGGTCGGGCGCCGGCATCGTGCTCGCCGACCCGGAGGACCTGGGGGGCAGCGAGCGCTCGGTGGTGGCCCGTGCCCGCGTGGCGCGCAACCCCTTCTCGCTGCCCCGCACGCTGGTCGTCAAGCACTACGTGGCCGCGCCCGACCCGGGCCGCCCCGACCCGTTCCACTACGAGGTCGCCAGCTGCCAGCTGTTCACCGCGCTGCCCGCGGACGCCCGGCCCAGCCCGGTGCTGATCGCGCACGACCCGCAGGCCCGGCTGCTCGTCCTGGAGGACCTCGGGCGCAGCTCCACGCTGGCCGACAAGCTCTTCGGCCCCGACCCGGAGGCCGCCCGCCGCTGCCTGCTCAGCTGGGCGCGGGCGCTGGGGCGCATGCAGGCCGCCACGGCCGGGCGCGAGAACGACTTCGGCGCCCTGCTGCGCCGCCTCGGCGAGCGCGCCTGGCGCGACCCGATGGCCGAGGACGCCAGGGCGGCGGTCGCCGGGCTGCCGGCGCTGCTGGCGCACGAGCTCGGGGTGAAGGTGCCCCCGGACGCCACCCTGGAGGCCCACGACACCGTGCGGCTGCTGGGCGCCACCCGCTACCGGGCGTTCAGCCCGTCCGACACCTGCCCGGACAACAACCTGGTCACCAGCCGCGGGGTGCGCTTCGTCGACTTCGAGTGGGGCTGCTTCCGCGACATCGCCCTGGACGCGGCCTACTTCCGGGTGCCGTTCCCCGGCTGCGAGGCCAGCTTCGCGCTCCCCGACGGCATGGCCGAGGCGATGCTCGACGCGTGGCGCAGCGAGATCGTCGAGGTCTGGCCCGACCTGGACCACCCCGAGCGGCTGGAGAAGCGGCTGCGCCAGGCGCAGCTGCTGTGGGTGTGGCTGTGCACCTGGTGGCTGTTGCCGCGCATCCGCGGTCGCGACGCGCCCGTCGGCCCGGACGCCACCCGGTCCCCGCGGATCAGCACGGCCCTGGCGCACTACTGGCGCCAGGTGGCCGCCGTGGCGGCCCGCTCCGGCATGCCGGGCACCGAGGAGCTGGGCACCGAGATCGCGCTGGCGCTCGCCGAGCGCTTCCCGGACGCCCCCACCGAGCTGCCGGTCTACCCGGCGTTCCGCTCCGTGGCCTGAGCCCCGCCGCCCTCGGATGTGTGCGCCGCTGGGCCGGCGTGACCCCCTGCGGCGACGACCGAGCCTCGATCGGGGCGCCTGGTGGCGTAGGCCCGACCCCCGCGGGTAGTCAGCGGGCATGACCCGAGCCGCAGCCATGCTGGACACCACGCCCGCCACGTACGGCTTCGACCGCGACGCCCTCGCCGAGTGCATCGCCGCGTGCGTGGAGTGCGCGCAGGCCTGCACCGCGTGCGCCGACGCCTGCCTGAGCGAGTCGGACGTGGCCGCGATGCGCCGCTGCATCCGCCTCGACCTCGACTGCGCCGACGTCTGCGAGGCCACCGGCCGGGTGCTGTCCCGGCAGACCGCCTATGACGCCGACGTCACCCGGGCCGTGCTCGAAGCCTGCGCCACGGCGTGCCGGGCCTGCGGCGACGAGTGCGCGACGCACGGCGAGCACGGCATGGAGCACTGCCGGGTGTGCGCCGAGGCGTGCCGCCGCTGCGAGCGGGCCTGCCGCGCGCTGCTGGCGGCGACGAGCTGAAGCGATCGTCCGGTTCCGCAACGCCTCTCAGGCGGCCGGGCGCACGGGCGTCGGCGCGGCCGGTGCGGTGGGCGACGCCACGCCCAGCAGCGCCTCGATCCGCCACAGCTGCGCGCGGGTGCACGTCGGGCAGATCCAGGTGATGGTGCCGTCGGGCTCGTGCTGGCTGCTCCACGCCAGGCCGGCGGCGTCGGCCGGGGTCCGCGGACGCGCGCAGAGCGGACAGGGCAGCGGCGAAGGGGTGTCCATGGGCGTCGAGCGTCGCGAGCCGACGTTGCCCGTCGGTGAACCCGGCGAAAACCCTACGGTCCGTGGACGCCCGGCTACCGCACCCGCGACTGGCGCAACCGACCGGCTCAGAGGCGACGCAGAAACCGGTCCATCCGGACCAGCGCCTCCTCGAGCTTCGGCAGCGCGGTGGCGTACGAGCAGCGCACGTGGCCCTGCCCGGAGGGCCCGAACACGTCGCCGGGCACGACCGCCACGTGCTCCTCGTGCAGCAGCCGCTCGGCGAAGGTGGCCGAGTCCAGGCCCGACGAGCGGATCGAGGGGAACGCGTAGAACGCCCCGCCGGGCTCGGGGCAGTCCAGCCCGATCTCGCGCAGTCCCTTGACGAACACCCGCCTGCGCCGGTCGTAGTCGGCCACCATCGCCGCGACGTCGGCGTCGGCGTGCTCCAGCGCCTCCACCGCGGCCAGCTGCGAGACGTGCGGCGCGCACAGCATCGTGTACTGGTGCACGCGCACGCACAGCTCGGCGACCGCGGCCGGGGCGCAGATCCACCCGACCCGCCAACCTGTCATCGCGTGCGCCTTGGAGAACCCGCCGAGCACCACCGTGCGCTCACGCGCGCCGGGCAGGGCGCCCAGGCAGGTGTGGGTGCCGGTGTAGGTGAGCCGGTCGTAGATCTCGTCGGAGACCAGGTAGAGGTCGTGCTCCTCGGCCAGGCGCACCAGGGCCTCCAGCGCCGCCCTGGGCTGCACGGCGCCGGTCGGGTTCGCCGGCGAGCCGAGCAGGATCGCCTTCGTGCGGGGTGTGACGGCCGCCCGGACCACGTCGGCGTCCACCGCGAACCCGTCCTCCCAGCGGGTCGGCACGGCCACCGGGACGCCGCCCGCGAAGCGCACGCACGGCTCGTAGGCCACGTAGCAGGGCTCGGGCACGATCACCTCCTCGCCCGGGTCGAGCAGCACCCGCAGCGCCAGGTCGAGGCCCTCGGACACCCCGGTGGTGATCAGGCACTCGTCGGCCGGGTCGTAGCCGACGCCGTAGCGCGTGGCCAGCTCCGCGCAGATGAGCTCGCGCAGCCGGGGCAGGCCCGCGTTGGAGGTGTAGGTGGTGTAGCCGTGCTCCAGGGCGTAGATCCCGGCCTCGCGCACGCGCCACGGGGTGGCGAAGTCGGGCTCGCCGACGCCGAGGGAGATCACGTCGTCCATCTCGGCGGCGATGTCGAAGAACCTGCGGATGCCCGAGGGCGGGCACGCGGTGATCGTGGCGTTCAGGGGGCGCACTGTGTCCTCGCCGGCCTCAGGGGGTGACCGGCAGGCGGTGGTCCTCGGCCGGGCGGTCGAAGGCGTCGCCGTCGCGCTTGTAGGTCTTGAGCACGAAGTGCGTGGCGGTGGACCGGACCCGGTCGATCGTGGACAGCTTCTGGGACACGAAGTCCGACACCGCCCGGATGGTCGGACCGGTGACGGTGCAGCGCAGGTCCTGGCTGCCCGAGACCAGGTAGACGCTGCGGACCTCGTCGAAGCGGGCGATGCGGGTGGCGACGTCGTCGAACCCGACGCCGCGCGCGGGCGCCACCGAGACGTCGATGAACGCGGTGACCGTCTCCCGGGTGGGGTCGTGGTCGACGGCGTCCCAGTCGACCACGGCCTTGTAGCGCCGGATGGCGCCGGAGGCCTCCCAGCCCGCGATGGCCGCGCTGACCTCGGCCACCGGCAGGCCGATCATGGTCGCGATGGTGTCGTGGGAGAGCTGGGCGTCGCGCTCCAGCAGTTCGAGGATCTGGCGCACGGCCCGACCCTACGTCGACCGGCCGCGTCCGGACGGCACCGCGAGCGCGGTGGCGAGCCGTCGCACCGCTTCGTGCAGCACCTCCGGCGGGTGGGAGGCGAAGCAGCAGCGCGCCGCCGCGGGCAGGGGCGTGCCGACGGCGAAGGCGCTGCCCGGCACGAACCCGACGCCGGCGTCCAGCGCGCGGGGCAGCGCGGCGGTGGTGTCGGTGCCCTCCGGGAACTCCAGCCAGCAGAACATGCCGCCGGTGGGGTCGGAGCCGACGGCGTCGGGCAGCAGCTCGGCGACCGCGGTGGTGAAGGCGGCGGCCCGGGCGGCGCCTTCGCGGCGCAGCGTGGCGAGGTGCCCGGCGAACCAGTCGCGGTCGCCCAGCAGATCGGCCGCGATGGACTGGGTGAGCGTCGAGCCGCACAGGTCGGCGCCCTGGCGCAGCAGCTCGACCGCGGCGGTGACCTCGCCCGGCCCGACCAGCCAGCCGACCCGCAGCGCGGGCGCGAGCACCTTCGAGGCGCTGCCCAGGCGGACCACCCGCTCGCCGTGCGCGGCCACCGGCGCGGGGGTGGCGCCGTCGAAGGCGAGCAGGCCGTAGGGGTCGTCCTCGACGACCAGGAAGCCGTGCCGATCGGCGAGCTCGGCCAGCGCCCGGCGGCGCTCGGCGGCCAGGGTGACCCCGCGCGGGTTGTGGAAGCTGCTGACCGTGTGGACGAGCCGCGGGCGCAGCCCGCCGGCGAGCAGGTCGGCCAGCTCGTCGACGCGCATCCCGTCGGCGTCCAGGCCCACCGGCACGACGACGGCGCCGGCCGCCTGGAACACCTGCAGGGCCCCGACGTAGCCGGGATCCTCGACCACGACCGCGTCGCCCGGGTCGAGGACCGCCCTGGCCAGCAGGTCGAGGGCCTGCTGGGACCCGCTGGTCACCACGACGTCGCCCGGGAGCACGGGACCCCGTGCGCCGCCCGTGCCGCGCTCGGTCTCGTGCGCGGCGACGACCTCCCGCAGCCGGGCGAGACCGGCGGTCTCGCCGTACTGGACGGCGGCGGGGTCGGTGAGGGCCCGCGCCGCCGCGGCGGCGATCCGCTCGCGGGGCAGCAGGTCGGCCGCGGGCAGCCCGCCGGCCAGGCTGATCACGTCGGGGCGGGCGGTGAGGGTGAGCAGGTCGCGGATCGCCGAGCCGCGCACGCCCGCGGTGCGGGCGGAGATCGTGGGGGAGGGGGAGAGGGTCATCGGGGGCTCCGGTCGCCGGACGGATGGGGCTCGTCCTGGATCGACAGGGCGGGGGGCACCGGGGTGGGGCGCAGGTACGAGGATGCCCAACGTTCCCGGTCGGTGGAAGCGGATTCCCGAAATCTGGGATCGGTGGGTACGCCGGCGCCGCCGCTGACGGCCGCGCACCGCGTGTCGGTGGCGAGTGGCAGGCTGGGGGAGATGGACACCGACGGCCTGTTCGACCTCGACGGGTTCGGTGCCGACGAGCCCGCCGAGTCGGCAGCCGCCCCGCCCCGCCCCACCGCCAGCACCCCGCTGGCGGTGCGGATGCGCCCGCGCACCCTCGACGAGGTCGTCGGCCAGGGCCACCTGCTGCGGCCCGGGGCCCCGCTGCGCCGGCTCGTCGAGGGCGGCGCCGCGGCGTCGGTGCTGCTCTACGGCCCGCCCGGCACCGGGAAGACCACGATCGCCCGGCTGCTGGCCGGCGTGGGGGAGCGCCACTTCGTGGCGCTGTCGGCGCTGTCGTCGGGGGTGAAGGAGCTGCGCGCGGTCATCGACGACGCCCGTCGCCGCCGCGACTACCGCGGCCAGCAGACGGTGCTGTTCGTCGACGAGGTCCACCGCTTCTCCAAGACCCAGCAGGACGCCCTGCTCGGCGCCGTGGAGGACCGGGTCGTGCTGCTCGTCGCGGCCACCACCGAGAACCCGTCGTTCTCGGTGGTCTCCCCGCTGCTGTCGCGCTCGCTGGTGCTGCAGTTGCAGTCGCTCACCGAGGACGACGTGCGCGCGCTGCTGCGCCGCGCGGTCACCGACCCGCGGGGGCTGGGCGACGCGCTGCGGGTGACCGACGAGGCCGAGGACGCGCTGGTCCGGCTGGCCGCCGGCGACGCACGGCGGGCGCTGACCGCGCTGGAGGCCGCCGCCGACGGCGTCCTCGGCGAGCGCGGCGCGGCGGACGCCGATACCGGAGCCGGAGCCGGGGAGCGGCCCGAACTCGACATCGCCGCGGTCGAGCGCGCCGTCACCGAGGTCGCCGTCCGCTACGACCGCGCGGGCGACCAGCACTACGACGTGATCAGCGCGTTCATCAAGTCGATCCGCGGCTCCGACCCCGACGCCGCCCTGCACTACCTGGCCCGGATGCTGGTGGCGGGGGAGGACCCGCGGTTCATCGCCCGCCGGCTGATGGTGCACGCCAGCGAGGACGTCGGGTTGGCCGACCCGACGGCGCTGCCGGCCGCGGCGGCCGCCGCCCAGGTGGTGCAGCTGGTCGGGCTGCCCGAGTGCCGCCTGGCGCTGGCCCAGGTCACCGTGCACCTGGCCACCGCCCCGAAGTCGAACGCGATCATCACGGCGCTCGGCGAGGCGGAGGCCCAGGTGCGCGCGGGCGCGGTCGGCGCGGTGCCGGCCCACCTGCGCGACGGCCACTACGCCGGTGCCCAGAAGCTCGGCAACGCCGTGGGCTACCGCTACCCGCACGACGTGCCCGACGGCGTCCTCGCCCAGCAGTACCCGCCCGACGAGCTGGTCGGCGTCGACTACTACCGCCCGACCAACCGCGGCGCGGAGCGGGCGCTGGCCGAGCGGCTGCCCCGGCTGCGCCGCGCCGTCCGCGGCACCCGCCCCGAGTAGGGGGGCGGGCGTCACCGGTCGAGCGGCATCCGCGCGGCGACCACCGTGCCACCGCCGGCCGCGCCGGACACGGCGAAGGTGCCGCCGAGCGCCTCGACGCGGTCGCCCAGGCCGCGCAGCCCGGTGCCCAGGGCGGGGTCGGCGCCGCCCACGCCGTCGTCGACGATCTCGACGACCACGGCGCCGGCCGGGCGGCGCACGGATACCGACGCGGAGCCCGCCCGCGCGTACCTGGCCACGTTGGTCAGCGCCTCGGAGGCCACGCAGTAGGCGGCGAAGGCGACCGGCTCGGGCAGCACCGGTCCGGGCTCGACGGTCACCGTCGTCGGGACGGCCGAGCGCGTGGCCAGCGCGTCGAGGGCGATGTCGAGGCCATGGTCGAGCGTGGCCGGGTGGATGCCGCGGGCCAGTTCGCGCAGCTCGGCCAGCGAGCGGGCGAGCTCGTCGCCGGCCGAGGTGACCAGCAGCTCCGCGTCGGCGGGGTCCTCGCGGATGCGCCGCTGGATGAGCGAGAGCTGCAGCGCCAGCGTCACCAGCCCCTGCTGGGCGCCGTCGTGCAGGTTGCGCTCGATGCGCCTGCGCTCGGCGTCGCCCGCGGCGATGATCCGCTCCCGGGACGCGGCCAGTTCGGCCAGCCGGGCCTGCGCCTCGGCCTGCAGCTGCCGGGTCTCCAGTGCGATCGTGGCCGCGGCGCCGACGGCCTCCACCAGCTCCGGGTCGTCGTCGAGGGTCCGGTCGTAGAGCAGCGCGGCCACCGGCGCGCCGTCGCGCTCCACGACCGCGATCGACCGCTCCGCGTCCGGGCCGGGCAGCGGCACCGCCGCGCCCGCGCCGTCGACGTAGGAGCCGTCGGGCCGCGCGTAGGCGACCAGCAGCGCCGGATCGCCGAGCGCCGCGGCCAGGGTGGGCTGCAGCTCGTCGGGGCCCACCGTGCGCAGCGCGCGGACCAGCTCGGTCAGCCCGCCGCGGGCCAGCCGCGAGCGCAGCAGGCCGACCAGGAAGGCCAGCGGGACCGTGGCGATCGAGCACGCCGCGAGCCACAGCACCACCTGCGACACCCGCGGGACCCGGGACCCGGCGTGCACGAGGTCGATGACCAGCAGCGCCGCGAACAGCAGCAGGCACGCGGCGCCGGCCACCCCGGGCAGCAGCGCCCGGCGCCGCGGCGGGGAGGCGCCGCGGAACCGCGCCCCGACCACGACCACGGTCGCCAGGCAGACGGCGAGCAGCAGGGTCCGCTGGAGCACGTCGACGACCGCGGCGAGCTGGGGGTGCGCGACGACGAGCATGACGTTGTCCTCGATCGGGGAGAACGCCAGGTACAGGGGCGCGAGGACGAACACCTCGACGGCGACCGCACCGACCAGCACGCGGTCCACCCGGGTGCGCAGCCGACCGCCGGTGAGGAACGTGAGCAGGAGCGGGACGAAGAACAGGATCCACAGGTCGGGCAGCCAGTGGCCGATGGTCGTCGCGAGCGGGTGGTCGACCAGGCCCAGCAGCGGCGAGACGTAGAAGGCGAAGCCGGTGGCCGTCATGAGCAGGCCGCTGCGGTTGTCCGGGCGGCGGTGCCACGCGATCAGCCCGCACGCCGTGAACGACCCGCCGACCAGCCGGAACACCAGGTACACCGGCTCGCCGAAGGGGTTGTCGCCGCCCAGCACGAGCGGGGAGAGCGCGCCGAGCTCGCCGGCGACGGCCGCTGTCCACAGCACGATCCAGCCGGCCCGCGAGGGCGCGGGCACGACGGAGCGGCGCGCGGCCCGGGCGCCGGCGGGCGGGGGTGCCGGAACGGGATCGGCCGTCATCTGGCCTCGTCTCGTCGGCAGGGCCGCCATGGTAGGGCACCTCCCCACCGCGGCGGCACCCCTCGGAGCAGGGTTTGCCCCGTACCGCCACCGGTCGCGCCGGTGCCACCATCGGGGCATGCGGGCTCGGGTGCTGATCGTCGACGACCACCCGTCGTTCCGCTCGATCGCGCGCCGGCTGCTCGTCGACGGCGGGTTCGCCGTGGTCGGCGAGGCCGCCGACGGCGCGGGGGCCATCAGCGCCGCCCGTGAGCTGCACCCGGACGTCGTGCTCCTCGACGTCCAGCTGCCCGACCTGGACGGCTTCGCCGTCGCCGCGGTGCTCGCCGCGCAGCCCGCTCCGCCCGCCGTCGTGCTGGTGTCCAGCCGGTCGCGCGCGGACTACGGCACCCGGGTCGGCGACAGCCCCGCGGTCGGGTTCATCGCGAAGGCCGAGCTGAGCGGCGACGCGGTGGGCCGCCTGCTGCGGTGCGCCGGATGAGGGCGTGGCCGGTGCCGGCCCTCGCCGTCGTGGGGGCCGCGCTGCTGGTCGAGCGGCGCACCGCCGCGTTGCGCGCCGAACTGGTCGAGGTACGCGCGTCGCGGGCCCGGATCGCCTCCGCAGCCGACGACGCCCGCCGGGAGGCCGAGCGCGTCCTGCACGACGGCGCCCAGCAGCGGCTGCTGTCGGTCGCGCTGGTGCTGCGGATGGCCCGCGCGCAGCTCCCCGGGCCGGGCCGGGGAGCGGACCTGCTGGAGGAGGCGGCCGCCGAGCTGGCCGCCGCGCTCGGCGAGCTGCGCGAGCTGGCCCGCGGGATGTACCCGGTGCTGCTTACCGACGCCGGGCTGGGTCCCGCCCTCGCCGCGCTCGTCGAGCGCAGTACGGTGCCCGCCGAGCTGGTCGAGGTGCCGCGGCGCAGGCTGTCCCGAGCGGACGAGCAGGCGTGCTACTTCGTGGTGTCCGACGCGCTGGCGCTCACCGCCGGCGCGCTCGACCGCGCGCCGGGTGGCCGGGTGCGGATCGTCGTGCGCGACCGGGGAGGCCGGATGGACGTCGAGGTGACCGCGCGGGTGCCCGGAGGGGTGCCGGAGGTGCCGCGGGCCGGGCTGGGCGGGCTGGAGGACCGGGTCGCCGCGCGCGGCGGCACGCTGCGGACGACCTCGTCCGCCGACGGCGTCGGGGTGCGGGCGGTCCTGCCGTGCGGGTGATGGTGGCCGACGACGCGGCGTTGTTCCGCGAGGGATTGGCCCGGCTGCTCGCCGACGCCGGGTTCGAGGTCGTCGCGCAGGTCGGCGACGCCCGCGCGCTGCTCGACCGGATCGGGCAGGACCCGCCCGACGTCGCGGTCGTGGACATCCGGATGCCCCCGACGCACACGACCGAGGGCCTCGACGCCGCCCGGGCTCTGCGGACGAGCCACCCGGGGGTCGGTGTGCTCGTGCTCTCCGCGCACGTCGAGCCGCACTACGCGCTGCAGCTGATCGAGGACGGCGCCCGCGGCGCGGGCTACCTGCTCAAGGAGCGGGTCGCCGACCTCTCCGAGCTCACCGACGCCGTCCGGCGGGTCGCGGCGGGCGGGCTGGTGGTCGACCCGTCGGTGGTCGCCCAGCTGGTCGGGCGCAAGCGCGCCCGCAGCCCGCTGGACGAGCTGACCGACCGCGAGCGCGAGGTGCTGACCGTGATGGCGGAGGGCCGGACCAACCAGGCCATCTGCCGGCGGCTGTTCCTCAGCCCGAAGACCGTCGAGGCCTACGTCCGCGCCATCTTCACCAAGCTCGGGCTGCACCAGGGCGCCGACGACAACCGGCGGGTGCTCGCCGTGCTCACCTACCTGCGCGGCTGACACGGGCATGGGGTGGCCGGACCCTCCGCGGGCCGGCCACCCCGTCCTGCCCGTGGCTCAGCGGGCCAGCACGTCGATCGAACCGGTCACCGTGCTCACCTCGATGCTGCGGTCGGCGCCGGGATCGTTGTCGACACCCACGTCCACCTGCCCGATCAACACGTCGGCGCTCACCCGGTAGGCGCCCCGGGGCACGCGCACGGTCACCGGGCCGGCGACCGTCGCCACCCGCACCGCCTCGGGAGCGGTGGCGAAGTCGACGCTCACCGGACCGGCGGCGCTGTCGACGCTGAACCGCGGCACGTCCAGGTCGACCGCCTCCACCGGGCCCGCCGCGCCGCGCACCCGCACCTCGGTCCCGGCCGGCACGGCGATCTCCCGGCCGACCTCGCAGCCGATGTTGAAGTCGGCGCAGTCGGAGGTCAGGGTCAGCACACCGTCGACGAGCCGCTGCCCGAGGACGGGCTGGTAGCCGGGCGTCCAGGCGCGGGTGGTGCGCACGTCCACGTCCGGGCCGGTGGCGGCGGTCAGGCGCACGGACCCCTCGTCGAACTCGACGACGACCTCGCGCACGCCGGCCACGGACTGCGCCGTGGTCTCGCGCTGCAGCGAGGTGGAGACGGTGACGCCCAGGGCGATCGCGCCCGCGGTGATGCCGCCGACCAGCACCGCGCCGGTGCCGACGACCAGCGCGGTGCGCCGGCGCCGCCGGGGCGGGATCGGCTCGACGGGCGGGGGCAGGTGGCCGGCGGGCAGCTGTGTGCTGGTCATGGCCACCAGGCTGCGCCGATCCGCCCGCCGCCAGTACCGGCCCAGCACCCGATCCCGGACAGGGTTTTCCCTGCGTGCGGGCCCGGGACGACCCGCTGCCGGTCCGCGCCGTCGCGGCGCAGGCTCGGCACGAGCGACCGACCGCAGGAGGACACCGTGATCGAGGTTCGTGGCCTGACCAGGCGCTACGGCGCGACGCTCGCCGTCGACGACCTGTCGTTCACCGTCGAGCCCGGCCGGGTGACCGGCTTCCTCGGGCCGAACGGCTCGGGCAAGTCGACCACCATGCGCCTGGTGCTGGGGCTCGACCGCCCCAGCGCCGGGCTCGCCCTGGTCGACGGCGTGCCGTACCGGGAGCTGGCCCACCCGCTGCGCACCGTCGGCGCGCTGCTGGACGCGAGGTGGGTGCACCCCAACCGCACGGCCAGGGCGCACCTGCGCTGGCTGGCCCGGTCCAACCGGCTGCCACCCGGGCGGGTCGACGAGGTGCTCGACCAGGTCGGGCTGACCGCGGTCGCGGACCGGCGGGCGGGGGCGTTCTCGCTGGGCATGGCCCAGCGCCTGGGCATCGCCGCGGCGCTGCTCGGCGACCCGGAGATCCTGCTGTTCGACGAGCCGGTCAACGGCCTGGACCCGGAGGGCATCGTCTGGGTGCGCCGGTTCGTGCGGGGCCTGGCCGCCCAGGGGCGCTGCGTGCTGGTCTCCAGCCACCTGCTCCCGGAGATGGCGCTGACCGCGGACGAGCTGGTGGTGATCGGGCGCGGGCGGCTCATCGCGCAGAGCACGACGGCGGAGTTCGTGGACAGCGCCTCGCGGACGAGCGTGCGGGTCGACGGCCCGCGGCTCGACGAGCTGGCCGCGGCCCTGCGCCGGGCGGGCGTGGAGGTCGGCCCCTCCGGTGACGGCGCGCTGACCGCCACCGGCACCCCGATGGCGCGCATCGGGCGCGTCGCCGCCGACGCCGGGTTGGCGCTGAGCGAGCTGTCGCTGCACCGCGGGTCGCTGGAGGAGGCCTTCATGCGGATCACCGGGCACGAGGTCGAGTACACCGCGGGCGGACCCGCCGGCGGACCGGACGACTCCGCGGCGCTGACCGCGGCGAAGGGGTGAGCCGGATGTCGGTGGCAGCCGGGAGCACGACGATCGCGCGGCCGGGTTTCGCCGCCGCGGTCGCCGCGGAACGCATCAAGCTGACCGGCATCCGCTCGCCGTGGTGGTGCGCGGGCGCCGCGGTCGCGGTGACGGCCGGGCTGGGCGCGATCGTGTCGGTCGCGACCCGGTACGAGGGTGGTCCGCTCACGGTGGCCACCACCCAGCTCGTCCACAGCGCGGGGATGGCGGTGGTGATGGTGATGGCCGCGCTCGCGATCACCACCGAGCACTCGACCGGCACCATCCGCACGACCTACCTGGCCGTGCCGCGGCGCGGGGTGGCGCTGGGCGCCAAGGCGGTCGTCGTCGCCGCGGTCGCCGCCGCCGTCGGCCTGGCCGGTGCCTTCGGGTCGTGGGGGCTCAGCGCCGCGCTCGTCCCCGACGTCGACCTGGCGCTGCACGGGGCGGTCGAGTGGCGCCAGGTCGCGGGGGTCGGCGCGGTCAACCTGCTGGCCGCGGTCATCGCCCTGGCGGTCGGCATCCTGGTCCGGCACACCGCGGGTGCGGTGGCCCTGGTGCTGGTGTGGGGCCTGGTGGCCGAGCAGCTGATCGGCCTGCTGCCCGGCGTCGGCCCGGCGCTCACCCCGTGGCTGCCGTTCCAGGCGGGCAAGTACTTCGTCACCGCGGACGGCACCGCGACGGGCCTGCTCGGGTCGCCCTGGGCGGCGCTGGGCTACCTGACCGCGGTGGCGGCGGGGCTGCTGGCCGTGGCCGTCGCGGTCGCGCGCCGCCGCGACGCGTGACGGCGCCCCGACCGCGGTGCTCGGCGGCCGACCGGTCCCCTCAGCCGGTCGGCCGCCGTCCGAGCAGGTGCAGCGCCAGCAGCCACGGGTCGTCGGGCTCGCCGGGCACCGCCGGCCCGAACGAGGCGCCCGGCCGCGTGCGCGACTCGTCGTCGGGCACGGTGCGCGCGATCCGCAGCGTCGCCTCGACCAGCTCGTCGTCGGGGCGGTAGGGCAGCTCGAGCGCCGTGGCCACGTCCCAGCCGTGCACGACGGTGTCGAGCAGGTGCATCCCCTGGACGACGCGGGCCGGGATCCGGCCGAAGGCGGCGAACTCGGCCAGCAGCAGCGTGCGGTCGGGGTCGGCGGCCGCGGCGGCGAGCGCGTCGGCCACCCGCGTCGCCGACTCGGACCACTCGCGGGCGGGGTCGGCGCCCGGTGGCCGGTCGGCGAACGACTCGATCCCGGCGTCGCGCTCGGCGGCGTCGGCGAACCCGTGGTTCTGGCCGATGGCGTGGGCCAGCAGCCGGCGCAGGTCCCAGCCCGCGCACGGGGTCGGGCGGCCCAGGTCGGCGGGGGTGACGCGGGCGACGAGGTCGCCGACCAGGTCGAGGGCGCGGCGGTGGAGGGTGGCGGCGTCCGAGATCGTCTTCATTGGTAGATAATCTACCAGAGTAGACGATCTGTCAACGCCGCGGGTCCCGGTACCGTGACCCCGTGTCCGAGCCGGCAGACTTCGCCGCGCGCCGCGAGGACGTGGGCGCGCAGCTGCACCGCGTGCTGCGCCGGATCCTCGCCGCGGAGACCGCGCTGCTCGACGCCCGCGACGTCGAGATGTGGGACTACGCCGTGCTGGCCGCACTGCGCGACGGCCCGGCGCAGAAGCAGGCCCAGCTGGCCGCGGCCATCGGCCGCGACCGCACCCGGCTCATCGCCAGCCTCGACCGGCTCGCCGGGCGCGGGCTCGTCGAGCGCGACCCCGACCCCGACGACCGGCGCAACCGGATCGTCACGCTCACCCCGGCCGGTCGGGAGCTGCTCGACGCGTGCCGCGGCGACATCCGGGCCATGGAGGCCGAGCTGCTCGCCGACGTGCCGGAGGCCGACCGGGCCGCGTTCCTGCGCGCGCTGGACCGGCTCGCCGAGCGCGCCTCGACCTGACCGCCGGGCGCCTCAGACGGCCGCGCGCTGCACCGGGCAGCTCATGCAGCGCGGCCCGCCCCGGCCCCGGCCCAGCTCGCCGCCCGGGATCTCGAGCACCTCGATGCCGTTGCGGCGCAGGAACGTGTTCGTGGTGACGTTGCGCTCGTAGGCCACGACGACGCCGGGGGAGACCGCCAGCGCGTTGCACCCGTCGTCCCACTGCTCGCGCTCGGCGGCGTGCACGTCCTGCTCGGCGGTGAGCACGCGTACGGAGGGCAGCCGCAGCGCGGCGGCGATCGCGTCGTACATCGCGTCCGGCGCGTGGTGGGTGACGCGCATCCCGCCCGCGCCGTCGGGGCGGACCGTGTAGGCGGGCAGCAGCCCCAGCCCCGCGTAGGCGGTGAAGGTCTCCGGGTCGACCATGGTCAGGACCGTGTCGAGGTGCATCAGCGCGCGCGTCTCGGGCAGCCGCAGCGCCACGATCCGGTCCACCTCGCCGCCCTCGAACAGCGTGCGGGCCAGCCGTTCGACGCCCGCCGCCGTCGTCCGCTCGCTGATCCCGACCAGCACGGCGCCCCCGCCGAGCACCATGATGTCGCCGCCCTCGGTCGTGGCCGGCCCGCTGGCGGTGCCCCGCGACCACAGCGCGAACCCGGTCCCGGCGAACTTGGGGTGCCAGCGGTAGACGGCCTCGTAGTGCACGGTCTCGCGCATCCGGGCCTTCTTGCGCATGCTGTTGACCGCCACGCCGCCGTGGATCCAGGCCGAGGTGTCGCGCGTGTAGAGGTGGTTGGGCAGCGGTTCGAGCACGAAATCGTCGGCGTCGAGGACGTGCAGCGCGATCGAGCGCGGCTCCGGGATCCGGTCGAGCAGCTCGCGCTTGGTGATGCCGCCGATGAGGTGGTCGGTGAGCGCGTCGAGGTCCATCGCGTCGAAGCACTCGCGCAGCGCGTCGACGGCCAGCGGCCCGTAGACCCGGTCGTCGAAGATGCTGTCGAGCACGTGGTCGCGGGCCTCGGGGATGGCGACCGTCTCGCGCAGCAGCTCGCCGAACAGGTGCACCTCGACGCCCCGCCCGCGCAGCAGGTCGGCGAACACGTCGTGCTCCTGCTGGGCGCGGTGCACCCACAGCACGTCGTCGAACAGCAGCCGGTCCTTGTTGCCCGGGGTCAGCCGCTTGAGCTCCGGCCCGGGCCGGTGCAGGACGACCTGCGAGAGCACGCCCACCTCTGAGTCCACGCGGAACATGGCGCCCATCCTGCCCGGCAGGATGGCCCGGTGCGCCTCGACCGGCTCGACCAGGACCTCATCGCGCTGCTCACCGAGGACGCCCGGGCCAGCTACGCGGAGCTGGGCGCCCGCGTGGGCCTGAGCGCCTCGGCGGTCAAGCGCCGGGTCGACCGGCTGCGCGAGCGGGGCGCCATCACCGCGTTCACCGTCCGGCTCGACCCGGCCGCGTTGGGCTGGGCGGTCGAGGGCTACGTGGAGCTGTTCTGCGCCCAGAGCACGACGCCGGGCGCGATCCGGAAGGCGGTGGCGCGGTTCCCCGAGGTGGTCGACGCCAGCACGGTGTCCGGCGACGCGAACGCCGTGCTGCGGATCCTGGCCGCCGACATGCGCCACTTCGAGCGGGTGCTGGAGCAGATCGGCGCCCAGCCGATCGTCGCGCGCACCCGGTCGGTGCTGGTGCTCAGCCCGCTGCTGCGCCGCACGGCAGCCCCGCGACCGGACTGAGGGCCCCGCGCAACGGATCGCCGCGCGGCACCGCCGAGGCGCAACGATCCGGCGCCGACCGGCAGCGTCGCGTGGTTGCCCACCGCGCGCGGTGCTCCGGACAATTGCCGTACCCGGCGCCGCCGGCCCTCCCCACCGGCCCGATCGTGGAGCGTGCCCATGTCCACCACCGCGACCACCCCTGCGATCACCGCCGCGATCACCGAAGCGACCACCCCTGCGACCACCGCGACCGCCGCGCACGAGCGGATGGTGGCCGCCCACTCGGCGCACAACTACCACCCCCTCCCGGTCGTCGTGGCCACCGGCGAAGGCACCCGGGTCACCGACGTCGAGGGCCGCAGCTACCTCGACTTCCTCGCCGGGTACTCGGCGCTCAACTTCGGCCACCGCCACCCCGCGCTGGTGGCCGCCGCGCACCGCCAGCTCGACCGCGTCACGCTCACCAGCCGCGCGTTCGGCAACGACCAGCTCGGCCCGTTCTGCGCCGAGCTCGCCGCGCTGCTGGGCAAGGCGGTGGTGCTGCCGATGAACACCGGGGTCGAGGCCGTGGAGAGCGGCATCAAGGTGGCCCGCAAGTGGGGTTACGAGGTCAAGGGCGTCGCCCCGGACCGGGCGCGGGTCATCGTGGCCGCCGGCGGGTTCCACGGCCGCACGATCAGCGTCGTCGGGTTCTCCACCGATCCGCAGGCGCGGGCCGGCTTCGGCCCCTTCACCCCCGGCTTCGACGTGGTCGAGTACGGCGACGCCGACGCGCTCGCCGCCGCCGTCACCCCGGACACGGTCGCCGTGCTCGTCGAGCCCGTCCAGGGGGAGGCGGGCGTGGTCGTCCCGCCACCGGACTACCTGCCCGCCGTGCGACGGGCCTGCGACGCGGCCGGCGCCCTCATGATCGCCGACGAGGTCCAGTCCGGGCTCGGGCGCACCGGGCACCTGCTGGCGACCCGCGCGTCGGGCGTGGAGGCGGACGTCTACCTGCTGGGCAAGGCGCTCGGCGGTGGGGTGCTCCCGCTGTCCGCGGTGGTCGCCGACGCCGACGTGCTCGGCGTGCTGCGCCCGGGCCAGCACGGCAGCACCTTCGGCGGCAACCCGCTGGCCTGCGCGGTCGGCCGCGAGGTGATCGGCCTGCTGTCCGACGACGGGCCGGGCGGCCTGCTGGCCCGGGCGCGCGAGCTGGGCGCGGTCCTGCGGGAGCGGCTGGCAGCGCTGGTGGGGCACGGCGTCGTCGGGCTGCGCTGCGCCGGCCTGTGGGCGGGGGTGGACGTCGACCCGGCCCTCGCGACCGGGCGGGAGGTCAGCGAGGGGCTCGCCCGCCGCGGGGTGCTCGTCAAGGACACCCACGGCTCGACGGTGCGGTTCTCGCCGCCGCTGGTCGTCACCGAGGACGAGATCGCCGTCGCGGTGGCGGCCCTGGGCGCGGTGCTGGCCGACCTCCACCCCGAGCCCAGCGTGACCGCCCGCCCACCCATCTCCTGATCATGACCGCTCGGCCCTGGTGATCGACCGCACGGCGACGGGGACCGTGTCGGTGGTGGTGGGGCGCCGTGTCGCCGGTCCGCCGGTCTCCGCCGGGACCGCGCTCGGCGAGTCGGGTTCCGCCGGCTCGACGGCCGCCGACGGCGAATTGGCTACTCAGCGTGACTGTCAGTCGGGGGTCGCGAGGGTCGATCCGGTCGTGCCGAGCGCGGTGGCGGGCGATGACCTGGTGCTCCGGTACGGCCCCGGCGCGGCGCGCCCCGCGGCGCATTGATCCGAACAGGCGATTACCGAAGCGTTCCGGTAACACGTCCATTGGCCGATCCGAAGCCTTCGCGAGATGCGGTTGTGATCCTTTCCCGGGTCGGGTCCGCGGCGCCCCGATTCGTCGGTTCGGTGCCGCGAAGTCGTCGCGGTGCCCGTCGCGCCCGCCTGAGCAGGACTTTCGGCTCCGGCGGACGCGCGGGGAAATGCGGTCCGTCGCCCCGACCCGCCGCCGGTGTCGGGTCCCCACCGTGTAAGCACTCCCGCCCACGCCGGTCGCGAGCAGCGCAGACGCGGTTCCGCCCCTGGTGGGCGCGGGGGTCGTGGACGACACCGCGTGCAGGGGGCCCGGCGGCCCCCGCTACGGTGACGGAACGGCCGGTGGGTTTCAGTCGGTGGGGTCGTCCTCGGACGGCCCGGTCGAATGAGCCGCTGACCGGGCGTAACCATTTCGAGGCCTGGGGTCGCTTGACTCGGCAGTCCGCAGTCACCCAGGATGCTTACTTGAAGGTCGAATGATCTTCGGTCGAGGCCGGGCACAGCCGCGATCGGGGAGTCGGCCGGAAGGGCACGACAGGAGGCGCGGGCGCGCCACTCGCCGAGGGCACCGGTGGGCGGCGGGCAGCACGTATCGACGGGTGCGCCGTTGCCTCCTGAGTACGAGCAGTGACATGCGCTCCGGTTGTTCACGGAGCGCGTGAATCGTTCATTGCCGACCGGTTCCGGCCGGCAAATCGGGGAGGGGTCCCATGAACATGTCCGTTGTGGACGGCTACGCCGTCCTGACCGCGCAATCCGACCGATGAGCGCCGTCGGGCTGGTCGAACAGCCCACGCACCCGGCACTGCGGCCGGTGGGCGTCGCGCACCAGGGCGCCGACGTGGCCGCGCCGACCGCCCAGGACACGGTTGCCGCCGTGCCCGGTCCGCGGTCGGGGCAGGCCGTCGTCGAGTCGGCCACCCAGGTGCTGACGCCGGTCCAGCCGCTGCACCCGGGCACCCGCGGCGGAGCGGCCGTGGTCGCGCCGGTCCCGGTCGAGGACGTCCTGCCGGTCGCCGAGGTGGCCGTCGAGATCAGCCCGGAGACCATCGCGGAGCTGACCGCCCCGGCGCGCCCCGCGCCGCCGGCCGACGTGCCGCTGCTGGAGCGGCTGGTCGCCGACGCGGTCGCCGGGAACGTCACGGCCCGCGAGCGGCTGCTGACCGAGATCCACCCGCTTGTGCTCCGCTACTGTCGCGGCAGGCTCGGCCGCCAGGAGACGGTGATCGGCTCCGCCGACGACGTCGCCCAGGAGGTCTGCCTGGCCGTGGTCGGGGCGCTGCCCAGCTACAAGATCAAGGGCCTGTCGTTCCGGGCCTTCGTCTACGGGATCGCCGCGCACAAGGTCACCGACGCGTTCCGGGCCATCGGGCGCAACAAGTCCGAGCCGATGGCCGAGCTGCCCGACGTGGCCGTCACCAACGACGGTCCCGAGCAGCGGCTGCTGGCCGGCGAGCTCGCCGAGCGCCTCGGCGGCCTGCTGCACCGGCTCACCCCGCGCCAGCGCGAGGTGCTGATCCTGCGCATCGTGGCGGGACTGTCGGCGGAGGAGGTCGCGCACATCGTCGGGTCGACGCCCGGCGCGGTGCGGGTCACCCAGCACCGGGCGCTCAACCGGCTGCGCGCGGTCATGTCGAGCACGTCCGACATGGGCCGCTACGGCGAGGTGTGAACTGAGCACCCGCCGGTGACGGGCGGGGGCGGCGCCGGGCACAGCGCCGCACCCCGACCCGGACCGGCACCCGGACGTCCGCGAGGCGCCGGCGGGGCAGTCGCCCGCCGGCGCCTCGCGCCGTCGCGGGGGTACGTGCGCGATCTTCGCGCCGGCCCCGCTCGGCCCCGCTGACCGGGCGACACACGCGAACCCGGGGGCGGCGCCCGCGAGCCCCGGAGTAGCCTGTGCACGTTCCGCCGGCCGGGTTCTCCGGGCCGGCGCATCCAGCTGGAGTACGGGGAGGCTACGTGTCGGTGGGCCAGATCGCGGCGCTGATCGCGGCGGGGGCCTTCGTGGTCCTCGTGCTGTTGCTGGCCGTCCCGCTGCTCAAGCTGGGCCGCACGCTCGACGAGGCCACGGTCGCCATCCGCAAGGCGCACGAGGGCAGCGCTCCGCTGCTCGACGGCGCCCAGACCACGCTCAGCCAGGTCAACACCCAGCTCGAGCGCGTCGACGGGATCACCTCCAGCGCCCGCGCGGTGAGCAGCAACGTGTCCGTGCTGACCTCGCTGTTCACCGCCACGCTCGGCGGTCCGCTGGTGCGGGCCGCGGCGTTCTCCTACGGCATCAACAAGGCCGTCCGGGCCCGTCGCGCCGCCCGCGACGCCGGCGACGCGCGCCCGGGCGGGCGCCGGAACCGGCGGCGGCGATGAAGCGGCTGTTCTGGCTGGGCGTCGGCCTGGCCGCCGGCTCGTACGTGGCCCGGCGGGCCAACGCCGCCGCCCAGGCCCTCACCCCGGCCGGTGTCGGCGCCAACCTGGCCGACGGCCTGCGCGAGCTCGGAGCCGGCATCGGCGCCTTCGGCGCGGAGATCCGGGCCGGCATGGACGAGCGCGAGCGGGAGCTCTCGGCGATGGTCGAGCGGCAGACGGGCACCCGGCTGCCCAGCTACGCCGACGCCCTGCGGGAGCCGGCCCCGGCCGCCGTGCCCGCCCCCCGCGGCGCCCGACCGTCGCCCCGCGCGCGAGCGCGCCGGGCAGGGGCGTGACGCGCGGCGTCCGTGCCCTGCCGTTCCCTGCCCGCAGTGACCGCCCTCCCCGGTGGGCCCGGTAGGTCGCCCACCGTCCATCACCAGACGAAGGCACCACCGTGCAGACCCACGAGATCGCCCGCCGGTTCACCGAGCACTTCACCACCGCCGGGCACACCCGCGTCCCCAGCGCCTCGCTGATCCTGGACGACCCGACCCTGCTGTTCGTCAACGCCGGCATGGTCCAGTTCAAGCCCTACTTCCTGGGCGAGGCCCCGCCGCCGTACCCGCGGGCCACCTCCATCCAGAAGTGCGTGCGCACCGGCGACATCGACGAGGTCGGGCGCACCACGCGGCACAACACGTTCTTCCAGATGGCCGGCAACTTCTCCTTCGGCGACTACTTCAAGGCCGGGGCGATCGAGCACGCCTGGAACCTGATCACTGGCAGCCAGGGCTCCGGCGGCTACGGCTTCGACCCCGACCGCATCTGGGTCACGGTCTACCGCACCGACGACGAGGCGATCGAGCTGTGGCAGCGGATCGCCGGCCTGCCGGCCGAGCGCATCCAGCGCCGCGGCGGCAAGGACAACTACTGGGACATGGGCGTGCCCGGTCCCGGCGGGCCGTGCTCGGAGATCTACTACGACCGCGGCCCGGAGCACGGCCGCGAGGGCGGCCCGGTCGCCGACGAGGACCGCTACATCGAGATCTGGAACCTCGTGTTCATGCAGGACGTCCGGGGGGAGCTCAGCCCCAAGGACGAGCACCCGCCGATCGGCTCGCTGCCCAAGAAGAACATCGACACCGGCATGGGCGTCGAGCGCGTGGCCTGCCTGCTGCAGGGCGTCGACAACGTCTACGAGACCGACCTCGTCCGCCCGGTGATCGCCCGGGCCGAGGAGTTCTCCGGCCGGCGCTACGGCGCCGGGGGCGAGGACGACGTCCGCTTCCGCGTCATCGCCGACCACGCCCGCTCCGGCGTGATGATCATCGGCGACGGCGTGACCCCGTCCAACGAGGGCCGCGGCTACGTGCTGCGCAGGCTGCTGCGCCGGATCGTGCGCTCGGCCCGGCTGCTGGGCGTGAACGAGCCGGTGCTGCCGGCCTTCGCCGAGGTCGTGCGCGACGCGATGGCGCCGTCCTACCCGGAGCTGGCCACCGACTTCGAGCGCATCCGGGCCGTCGTGCAGGCCGAGGAGGACGCCTTCCTGCAGACCCTGACCTCGGGGTCGCGGATCTTCGACACGGCGGTCGCGGAGACCAAGCGGGGCGCCGGGCTGGTGCTGCCCGGCGACCGGGCCTTCCAGCTGCACGACACCTACGGCTTCCCGATCGACCTGACCCTGGAGATGGCCGCCGAGGCCGGGCTGCAGGTCGACCGCGACCGGTTCGCCGAGCTGATGGACGAGCAGCGCACCCGGGCCAAGGCCGACGCCCGGTCCCGCAAGGTCGGCCACGGCGACGGCGCGGTCTACCGCACCGTGCTCGACCGCGCCGGCGACACCGAGTTCCTCGGCTACACCGACCTGGCCGCCGAGGCCACCGTCGTGGGCCTGCTGGTCGACGGCGTGGCCACGCCCGCCGCCCGCGAGGGCGACAGCGTCGAGGTCGTGCTGGACCGCACGCCGTTCTACGCCGAGGCCGGCGGCCAGCAGGCCGACACCGGGCAGCTGCGCGGGGCCTCGTTCACCGTCCGCGTGGACGACGTCCAGTCGCCGGTGCCGGGGCTGCGCGTGCACCGCGGCACGGTCGTCGCCGGAGAGGTCTCGCTCGACGCCGCGGTCGTGGCCGAGGTCGACCTCGGGCGCCGGGCCGCCATCTGCCGCTCGCACACCGCGACCCACCTGGTGCACGCCGGGGTGCGCGGGGCGCTGGGCCCGACCGCCGCCCAGGCCGGCTCCCTGGACGCGCCGAACCGGCTGCGCTTCGACTTCACCTCGCCGTCGGGCGCGGTGTCGCCGGCCGCGCTGGCCGAGATCGAGGACGAGGTCAACACGGTCCTGCAGGAGAACCGCGAGGTCCAGGCCTACGAGACGTCCATGGACGAGGCCCGCAGGCTCGGCGCCATGATGCTGTTCGGCGAGAAGTACGGCGACCGGGTCCGCGTGGTCGACATGGGCGACTACTCCCGCGAGCTGTGCGGCGGCACGCACGTCACGCGCACCGGCGAGATCGGCATGGTCAAGGTGCTGTCCGAGGCCTCGATCGGCTCGGGCGTGCGGCGCGTCGAGGCACTGGTCGGGTTGGACGCCTTCCGGCACCTGTCCAAGGAGCACCTGCTGGTCTCCACCCTGGCCGACCAGCTCAAGGCCCGTCCCGAGGACCTGCCCGAGCGGGTCGGGTCGATCGTGGAGCGGCTGCGCAACGCCGAGCGCGACCTGGAGAAGGTGCGCGCCGACGCGGTGCTGTCCTCGGCGGGCGAGCTGGCCGCGGGGGCCGAGGACGTCGGCGGCGTGGCCCTGGTCGCCGTGTCCACCCCCGACGGCATCGCGGGCAACGACCTGCGCGCGCTGGCCTCCGACGTGCGCGCCCGGCTGGGCAGCCGGCCCGGCGTGGTCGCGCTGTTCTCCGCCGACGGCGCCAAGGTGTCGTTCGTGGTCGCCACGACCGCCGCCGCCCGCGACCGCGGGCTGGCCGCCGGCAAGCTGGTGCCCGCGTTCGCCGCGGCCGTCGGCGGGCGCGGCGGCG
>NZ_JAHDTH010000099.1 GCF_018531445.1 Pseudonocardia lacus | reverse complement strand
GTGACGATGGTGGCGCGGTGACGATGGTGGCGCGGTGACGATGGTGGCGCGGTGACGATGGTGCTGCGGTGAGGATCGGTGTCGATCCCGCGGTGTGCGACGGGCACGGTCAGTGCTCGGTCGTCGACATGGACCTGTTCCCGCTCGACGACGACGGCCGCAGCGCCGTCGGCCCCGACCGCGAGGTGCCGGCGGGGGAGGAGGACGTCGCCCGGCTCGGGGTGGCGGCCTGCCCGGTGCGCGCGCTCGCGGTCCGCGGCTGAGCCCGCGGGCCGGATCGGTCCGATCCGACCCGCGGCCCCGTCCGGTCCGCCGGGCGCGGGCGCCGCCAGCGGCGGCCGGTGAGCGCCCCCCGACCCGCTGGCGGCGCACCCCCGGACCACCCGGACCGGGGCCGCCCGCGCCCGATCCCCCACGGTGCGGCGGCCCTCCTCCGCCGGCACCCCGGTTCGCGGCCCGCCCAGTATCGACCGGGTGACCGCGCCGGCGACAGGACAGCAAGCCGGTGCGGTGTGGGGGGTTTACCCTCGGTCGTCGGCGTTCCTCGGCGCCCGGGCCTCCTCCCGTCCGTCGCCGTCCGGGGCTGCCTGGACGCGCCGCGCGCTCGAAGAGGGTTAGCCCTCCTTGTCGAGTGCCCGCCACCGGGCGACCATCGCCAGGGTGAGCACGGCTGCGGCCGCGGCGCCGTCGGACGAGCCGCGGGCGCCGGCGAGGACGATGTGGCGCACCGCGACCCCCGGGGTCGCGGTGGCGGTGCTCGGGCTGCTGCTCCTGCTGCCCCTGTTCCCGCGCGAGCCGGCGTTCGCGCTCGTGACGATCGCGGTGGCCGGCGCGGTCGCGGCGCTGGGCGGCTCGGTCGCCCAGGACGGCGAGCGGCTGTGCGCCTTCGCGCTGGGCTTCGCCGGCGTGCTGTGGCTGGCGCTGGCCGTCGACGTGCACGTGCCGTGGGGTCCCGTCGTGTCGTGGACGAGCACGGGGCTGCCGGCCGCGGCGTTGGGCTGCGTCCTCGTGCACTACCGGCGCCGCCACCCGCAGGCGCGGTTCGAGCGCGCGCTCCCGGTGGTCGGGCTGGGGCTGACGGTGGGTGTCCGGCTGGCGTTGCTGCCGTTCGTCGAGCCCACCGGCCTGGGCTTCCCGTCCGATGCGTGGTGGCCCGCCCCGTGGGCCGGCACGCTGCCGGCGGTCAGCGCGCTGTGGATCGCCCGGGGCAGCCTGTGCGTGCTGCTCGCCTACGTGGCGATGCTCGGGTGGCGGTCGCTGCACCCACCGCAGGTGCGGCGCAGCAGGCGGTGGCCGGTGCTGGTCGCCGGGACGGCACTGGCCGCGGTCGCGGCCGTCGTGCAACTGGTCGCGTTGGTGCTCGCCGGCTCCCTCGACCGGCACGCCTCGGCCACCGCGACCGGGGCGGTGGTGCTGCTGGGCGTGGCGTTCGTCCCGCTCGTCCGGGCGATCCGGCAGGGGTTCGGCGCCGGCTCGGTGCACCGCCTCCCGCGGGTGCGCACACCGGAGACGGCCGCCGCGCACGTCCGTGAGATCACCGGCGACCCCACCGCCGAGCTGCTGTACTGCTCGGTCGACGGCGGCCTGCTGGACATGACCGGCCACCGGCGCACCCGCGAGGAGGAGACCCGCCCCGGCCGATTCTGGGCGTGGGTCCCCGGCGCCGACGGCGAGCGCGTCGCGCTGCTCACCGGGCACCGCGACCTGGGCGGCGACTGCGAGGCGCTGCACGAGTGGCTGCGCGCCGCCGGGCCGCTGGCCGAGAGCGTGCGCCCCACCGTGCTGCTGCGCACCCGGCTGGCCCGGCTGACCGCGCTGCGCGTCGCCGAGGAGCTGGCCCACGCCGAGGAGCGCCAGCGCTTCCGCCGCGACCTGCACGACGGCCTGCACCAGACCCTCGCCGCCGCCCGGATGGACCTCGACGGCCTGCACGAGGTCGCCCTGAACGACGTGGGTGGCACCGAGGCGGTGATCGCCGGCCTGGAGGCGAAGATGGCCGTCGCTCTCGACCAGGTGCGCTCCCTCGGCGGCGTCGCGGCACCCCCCGAGCCGGACGCCGAGCTGGCCACCGTCATCGACCGCGCCGCCACCGCGCTGCGGCTCACCCCCCGGGTGAGCGTGACCGGCACCCGCCTCGGGGTGCTCGCCCTGCCGGTCTTCCTGCTGGTGCGCGAGGCGCTGACCAACGTCGCCAAGCACGCCGGCGCGGCCGTGGTCGACGTCCGCGTCCACTCCGACGGCCGTCGGGTCGACATCGCGGTGTCCGACGACGGGCGCGGCGGCGCGGTCGTGGACGACGAGGGCGGCATCGGGCTCATGCGCGGGCGCGTCGAGGAGCTCGGCGGCACCCTCGCCCTGGACAGCCCGCCCGACGGCGGGACGACGCTGCGGGCGAGCATCCCCTGCGTGTAGGCGTCAGGCCGCCGCGACCACCTCGATCTCCACCAGCCACTCGTCCACCAGGGTCTGTACGACGATCGCCGTCGTCGGCACCGCCCGCCCCCGCAGCGCCTTCTGCCGGGCCTCCGCGTTGGGCCCGGCCTGGGCCCGATCGGTGAGGTAGCTGGTGAGCCGGACGATGTTGTCGACGGTCATCCCGGCCGAGTCGAGGATCGCGGTGATGTTGGCCCAGATCAGGTCGAGCTGCTCGGCGAGGGTGGCGCCGGGGGTGCCGTCGGGGCGCAGGCCCATCGTGCCGGCGAGGTGGAGCACGCGGTCGTGGCCGCGCACCTCCATCGCGTGCACGTAGTCGCCGCTCGGGGGGTAGATGCCGTCCGTCGGGTTGCGTGCGATCGTCTCCACCGGCCGACCTTGGCGGGGTTCGCGTCCGCCCGCCACCGGGTTTCGCGCACGCCCCTCCGACCTTGCCCGGTGACCCCGTCGAGAACGAGGTTGTTGTCGATTGGACCGGTCCAAAATCACGACAACTTCGTTCTCGACGGTGGGTGTCAGGGGAGGTGCTCGATCGAGGGGGCGCCGCGCGTGCCGAGGCGCAGGGCGAACCGCTCGGTCAGGCCGAAGGACTCCTGGCGGTCGTTGCGCGGGTGCAGCGCGACGTCCAGCCGGACGACGTCGGGCTCGGGCCGCGCGAACCGCAGGGTGGAGAAGCCCGGGCACCCCTCGGGCAGCGAGGCGATGCAGGTGGCGGCGTCGGTCCGGTCCGGGGCCGGGCCGCCCGGCGGGGTGAGCAGGTCGGCGATCGTGACGAGGGTGTTCCCCGGGGCGTAGGGGTCGGAGCGGCCGCGGATGCGCTTCCAGGCGTCCAGCACCCCGTCGAAGACCCCCATGCCGTGCACGAGCGACATGGGCGAGGCCACCACCTCGACCAGCGACACGCTCTCGGCGAAGCCGACGTAGCTGCGGTGGATGTCGCCGCCGACGGTGATGGTGGGGCGCCCGTCGCGCCGCTGGAGCAGTTCGCTCCACAGCCGGTGGTACTGGTGGCCGTAGTCCTCCATGCCGCGGTCGGGGACGGGGCCGAACCGGCGGCTCAGGTGGGCTGGCCTGGTCAGCGCCGGCTGCGCCAGCACGAGGACGAAGACCTCCGCCTCCCGGGCCACCTCCAGCACCTCGTCCAGCGCCGGGTCGTCGACGAAGACCGACCACCCCGGCTTGTCGTGCTTGCGCACGCGGCGGGTGCGGGTGTCGAGCAGCACGACCCGCACCGGGTCGAGGTCGATGTGCTGCACGATCCGGTTCAGCGGGGCGTGCGCGCCGTGCGGCGGCACCGTCGCGACGGGTGGGCGGTCGAGGTCGTCGCGGTCGCCGACGGTGATCCGCCCGGTCTCGCGGTCGCGCTCGCTGCGGGTCTGGAACGACCCGAACAGGTCGAACGCGCCGCGGCTCCAGTCGTCCCACTCGTCGGGGTGCACCGGCAGCAGGTTCTGGTGCGGCGGGTCGACCGGCGCCTGCTGCGGGTCGAGGGGCCGGGCCGCCTCGGCGGTGCTGCTCGCGTCGGGCAGCACGGTGCGCTTGACCGCGTTGACCGCCGTCCGGCCGATGTGGGCCCAGGAGTGGTGCGCGGTGACCGAGCGGTGCGGCCAGTTGTTCCAGAACTCGTGGTCGTCGGGCAGGAACCAGGTGGGGCCCGCCGCCAGCAGCGGGCGCAGGCCGGGACGGCCCTGCCCGCCCCAGGTGGTCCAGTACTCCTGCAGGTAGTAGGTGCGGGGGGTGTGCCGGGCGAGGGTGCCGTAGTGCCACCACGGCGCGTCGAGGTAGACCGCGTCCCCGCACAGCCAGGTCAGGTCGGGTCCGGGGCCGGACCCGAACACGCGCGCGTAGCCCGTCGCGAACTCGTCGTCGCGGTCGGTGTCGACGTCGTAGCAGGAGGCCGCGAACACGGTGAGCTCGCCGCCGGTGGTCAGGGCGGCGGGCAGGGTGCGGACCAGGCACGTCGCCGTGTGCGGCGCGCCCCGCAGCGAGACGGCCGCGCGGTAGCGGCGGTCGGGGTCGAGCCCCTCGCGGACGGTGCGGTGGGCGTGGAAGAACCGGTTGCCGGCGGGCCGGGCGGTGATCTCCCGCTCGCAGTCGATGCCGAACCACTGCAGCTCGACCGCTCCCCGCCAGACCACCGCGCCGCCGTCGAGCGCGGTCAGGACGACGTCCGCGACGACCGACTCCGCCGGGAAGGCGTGCAGGTAGCAGCCGATCCACAGGTCCACGCGGTCCGTGGCGGCGTCCTTCTGCCCGACGAGGACGCCCGGCCGCAGACCGTCGACGGGCTCGCCGGGCGGGCGCAGGCTGCGCAGGAACGCCCGGGGCGCCACGGGACGACCCCGGTCCAGGGCGGCCTGGCCGTAGCGGAAGAGCCAGCGGTGGAACCGCGTCCGCAGCGTCGCGCGCTCGGGAGCCGCGTGCCGCGGGGGCGCGCCGGTCCTCTTCGTCTCCAGCATGGCGGCACCTCCGTTAGCGGTCTGCGCGGCGTCCGGTACCGCGTAGGACCGCGGCCGGGCACGGGCGGATACGTGGGTCCGCCCGATTCACCCGTCCGAGCGGGGGTCGCCGTGCTCCGCGAGCACGGCGAGCAAACCTTTCAGCGGGGCGGAGCCGTGGTCGGGCCGCCACAGCGCGGCCAGTTCGACGGTGCGGTGCGCGCCGCGGATCGGGCGCAGGACCACCCCGCGGCGGCGCAGCGTCCCCGCCGAGGAGGGCACGACCGCGAGCCCGGCGCCGGCGGCGACGAGCCCGAGCACGGTCTGCACGAGCCACACCCCGCGCTGCGCGACCCGCGGGGCGACGCCGGCGTCGGCGAAGGTGGCGGTGACGGCGGCGTGGACGCTGGGCAGGTCGTGCTGCTCGGGGAGGATGAACGGCTCGTCGCGGACGTCCGGCAGGTCCACCTCGTCGGCCAGGGCCGCCGGGTGGCCCTCGGGCAGCGCCAGCAGCAGCCGCTCGTCGGCCAGCCGCCGCCGCGACAGCGTGGCGTCGGCGACCGGGAGGTAGAGCACGCCGAGGTCGACGCGGCGCTCGCCCACCGCGCGCAGCAGCGGGTCGGGCGCCATCTCCCGCAGCCCCAGCTCCACACCGGGGTGGCGCTCCCGGAACCGGCGCAGCAGGTCGGGCAGCACGCCGTTGACCGCCGACGGCACGAACCCGATGGTCAGCCGGCCGGTGGCGCCCTCGCCGACCCTGCGGACCATCCGGGCGGTGTCGTCGAGGTCGGCCAGCAACCGGCGGGCCTCGGGCAGCAGGGCCGCGCCGGCCGCGGTGAGCCGGATCGCCCGCTGCGACCGGTCGAACAGGACGGCGCCGAGCTCCTTCTCCAGCAGCGCGATCTGCTGGCTCAGCGGCGGTTGGGCCATGTGCAGGCGGGCCGCGGCCCGGGTGAAGCTCAGCTCCTCGGCGACCGCGACGAAGTAGCGGAGCCGGCGGAAGCGCACCGGTCATCCATATCGCATAGCTCTGGCTCGCAACAGAACAGATGTTGGACATCTCGATCGCGGCGGTGCTGTGCTGGGCGCATGACCGCTCCCGTCACCCCGACCCGCCCGCTGGTGCGCGGCGTCGCCGAGGCGCTGGCCCCGGTCCGCGACGGCGCCACGCTGATGGTCGGCGGCTTCGGCCTGGTCGGCGCGCCGCTCAGGCTGATCGAGGGCCTGCTCGCGACCACGACCGCCACGGACCTGACGATCATCAGCAACAACCTCGGCGAGCCCGGTCGGGGCCTGGGCATGCTGCTGCTGGAGGGCCGCGTCCGCAAGGCCGTCGGCTCGTTCTTCACCAGCAACCCCGACGTCGTGGCGGCCTACCAGGCCGGTGACCTCGAGATCGACCTGCTGCCGCAGGGCACGCTGGCCGAGGCCATCCGCGCGGGCGGGGCCGGCATCGGCGGCTTCTACACGCGCACCGGCTGGGGCACCGCGCTCGGCGAGGGCCGCGAGGAGCGGGTGATCCGCGGCGAGCCGCACGTCTACCACGAGAGCCTGCGCGCCGACGTCGCGCTGGTGCGCGCCCGCCGGGCCGACGAGCTGGGCAACCTCGTCTACTCCAAGACCGCCCGCAACTTCAACCCGGACATGGCCACCGCGGCCGACCTGGTGATCGCCGAGGTCGACGAGGTGGTGCCGGTCGGCGCGCTGGACCCGGAGGAGATCGTGACCCCGCACCTGTTCGTCGACGCCGTCGTGCTGAGCGGGAGGGCCTGATGGACCTGCCGAACCGCATCGCCGCCCGCGTCGTCCCGCACATCCCGCACGGCGCGGTGGTCAACCTCGGCATCGGCATCCCGACCCTGGTCGCCGACCACCTGCCCGAGCACGCCGCGCACCTGCAGACCGAGAACGGCCTGCTCGGCGTCGGGCCGACGCCGGGCCCCGGCGAGGTCGACCCCGACCTGGTGCACGCCGGCAAGCAGCCGGTCACCGCCCGGCCGGGCGCCTCCTACTTCGCCAGCTCGGCCTCCTTCGGGATGATCCGCGGCGGGCACGTCGAGGTGGCGGTGCTGGGCGCGCTGCAGATCGACGCCCGCGGCCGGATCGCCAACTGGGCGATCCCCGGCAAGCCGGTGCTCGGGGTCGGCGGGGCGATGGACCTGCTGGTCGGCGCCCGCACCGTCATCGTCGCGACGACGCACACCGCGAAGGACGGCGCGGCGAAGATCCTCGAGGAGTGCACGTTCCCGCTCACCGCGCGCCGGTCCGTCGACGTGGTGGTCACCGAGGCGGCGACGTTCCGGGTCGACGACGACGGCCTGGAGCTCGTCGACCTCGCCGAGGGTGTCACCCTCGACTGGGTCCGGACCCACACCGCGGCGCCGTTCCGGGTGGCGGCCTCCCTGACCGCCCCGGTCTGAGAACGGGCCCCGGTCAGGACCGTCGGCGTACCGGTCGTGCGGCCGCCCGAACGAGGGCGTTGGAGCGTCCGCACCAGCACCGTCGACCGGCCGTCGGAGCGGCGGGAAGGCGCCACCACCCGGTGTGGTCGCCCACCGCCGGCCGGGCCTACCATCCGCCGACCCGCCGGGCCGGAGAGCCGCGCGGGCTGCCCCGGGAGGCCTGGTGGACGAGCTGTTCGGCAGGTACCGCCTGCGGGAGCGGATCGGGCGCGGCGGCATGGGCGAGGTCTTCCGGGCCCACGACACCGCCCAGGACCGGGTCGTCGCGATCAAGCGGCTCTCGGCGCAGCTGGACGCCGACGAGCGCGACGTGCTGGAGGTGCGGCTGCGCCGGGAGGCCCGCCGGATGGCCGAGCTGGCCGTCCCGAACGTCATGCCGGTGCTCGACTCCGGCACCGTCGACGGCCGCTTCTACCTGGTCATGCCCTACGTCCAGGGATCCGACCTGGCCGCGGTGCTGCGCGCGGGCCCGCTGGCCCCCGCCCGCGCGGTGGCCGTCGTCCGCCAGCTCGCCGACGCGCTCGACCACGCCCACGCCGCCGGCCTCGTGCACCGCGACGTCAAGCCGTCCAACGCGCTGCTGGTGACCGGGCCCGCCGGTCGCGACGCCGTCTACCTGCTCGACTTCGGCATCGCGCTGGCCACCTCCGGTACCCGGAGCACCCGGCTCACCGCAGGCGTCGTCGGCACACCCGAGTACATGGCGCCCGAGCGGCTGGTCGACGACGTCGCCGTCGACCACCGCGTCGACGTGTACGCGCTGGCCTGCGTGCTGAGCGAGTGCCTGACCGGGCGCCCGCCGTTCACCGGGACGCCGGCCGCCGTGCTGGGTGGGCACCTGCACCGCGCCCCGCCCCGCCCCGGCGACGTCGACCCGGTACTGCGGGGCTTCGACGGGGTGGTGGCCCGCGGGATGGCGAAGGACCCCGACCGGCGGTTCGGGTCGGCGGGCGAACTGGCGGCGGCGGCCGAGGCGGCGCTCACCGGGCCGGTGCCCCCGCTGTCGACGCCCGCGCCGGAGACCGGTTCGCCGAGCGGCCCGACGGCCGTCGGCACCGGCCGGCGCAGGCGGCGCGACCAGCGGCGGTGGCGGGCCCTGGTCGGCCTGCTCGCCGCGGCCGTGGTGGTGGCCGGAACCACGGCCACGGTCCTGCTGGACCGCGCCCCGGCCGATCCGGGGACCCCGACCGCGCCCGGCGCGGTGGCCGGGCCGGTGCTGGTCGACGTCGCCCTCGACGGCGCCGGCGCGCTGGCCGTCGACGAGGCGAACGGGGCGCTGCTCGTCTCCGACCCGGTCGCGGGTCGGGTGATCCGCCGCGACCTGCGCTCCGACCAGGTCCGGGTGATCGCCGGGCCGGGCGCCACCGGTCCCGCCGGCGCGCCCGAGCTGGGCCTGCGCCACCCGGCCGGGCTCGCCGTGCTGCCCGACGGCAACCTGTTCGTCGCCGACCCGCAGGCCCACCGGGTGTTCTACGTCGGCCTCGACGGCACCGCGGCCACCTGGGCCGGGACCGGCGAGGCCGGCTTCTCCGGCGACGGCGAGGCCGCGGTCGATGCGCAGCTGAACTCGCCGGAAGCGGTGCTCCTGGAGCCCGGGGCCCGGCTGCTGATCGCCGACACCGGCAACCACCGCGTCCGCCGCATGGGCCCCGACGGCATCATCGACACGGCCTACGGCACCGGCGCCGCCGAGGGCGAGTTCGCGGAGGGTGAGCTGGCCGCGTACGCGGCCCTCGCCGGGCCGGCGGCGCTGGCGCTGAGCCCGCGCGGCGACCTGCACGTCGCCCAGCCGGGGGTCGACCGGGTCAGCCGGATCGACGCGATCGGCTCGGCCACCACGGCCGCGGGCTCGGGGGAGCGCGGCTTCTCCGGCGACGGCGGTCCCGCCGCGGCCGCGGCGCTGTCCGGGCCCTCGGGGGTCGCCATCGCGCCCGACGGGTCGCTCCTGGTCGCCGACCGCGTCAACCACCGCGTCCGCCGGGTCGCCCCCGACGGCACCATCAGCACGCTCGTCGGCACCGGCGAGCCGGGGCGCTCGGCCGACGGCACGCCCGCGGAGCAGGCCCGGCTGTCGTCGCCGACCGGGGTGGCCGCCGGCGCCGACGGCGCCGTCTACGTCTCGGACGACGGTCGCGTGCTGCGCGTCGATCCCGGCGGCGCGACCAGCACGGTCCTGGACTGAGCGCAGCGCCGAGGCCGGTCCGAACGGTCGATCATGGTCCGGCGGGCCGGTCGACGGCCTCCCCGACGGGCGGGCGGGGCGGTGCCGGCCGGATCATGTCCCTCCATCGGGTGCGCTAATCTCCGCCCGATAAGTCCGTTTTGTAGCCTTCTGGAGGCTGATCGAGTGACCGCGCCACCCGCGCCACCCGCGCCCCCGCCACCCGCGCCCCGCCGACCGGCGGTCCTCGTCGCCGGACTCCTCTCGGCGGCGCTCGTGGCCACGCTCGTGATCGTGGCCGTGCGGACCGCGACGGGCCAGGACGCCGCCGCCCGGACGAGTGCGGGCGCCGACACCAGCGCGGGCGTCCTGCAGGCCTGGGGCGAGCCCACCGTCACCGAGGAGTTCGACGGCCCCCTCGGGGAGCAGTGGCGCCTCTACGACGGCCCCGGCCACGTCGGCAACGGCATCCGCTCGCCCGGGGCGGTCGGCGTCGACGACGGCCTGCTCACGATCACCGGCGACGCCGAGGGGACCACCGGCGGCATGGCGCTGTTCCCCGGCCAGATGTACGGCCGCTGGGAGGCCAGGGTGCGCGCCCCCGCCGGCGACGAGACCTACCACGCCCTGCTGCTGCTCTGGCCCGACGCCGAGGACTGGCCGGTCGGCGGCGAGGTCGACTTCATGGAGATGCTCGACCCGACCCGGCAGAAGACCAAGATCTTCATCCACTACGGCGAGGACAACTCCCAGGTCCAGGGCGAGGTCTTCACCGACGGGACGCAGTGGCACAACTGGGCGGTCGAGTGGTCGCCCGAGCACATCATCGCCTACCTCGACGGGCGCGAGTGGTACCGCACGAGCGACCCGGAGGTCCTGCCGCCCGGGCCGATGCACCTGGCGATCCAGCTCGACTGGTTCCCGGGGAAGGACGAGGACGGCGACGTGCGGGAGTCGCAGATGCAGGTGGACTGGGTCAAGGTCTACCCGTTCTGATCTTCCCGTTCTGGTCGTCATGGTGGTCGCCCGGAAGCACCCAGCCCCCGGCCCCGGGACAGGGAAGACTGGGGGTGTGCCGCACGCCCCACGCCCCTCCGCAGCGCAGATCCGCCGCGCGCTCGCGGAGTGCATGACGGTCGCCGACATCGACGACGCCATGGGCTGGGAGGCCGGCACCGCGCGCCGGCGCCGCTGGCGCGACCGGGACCGCGGCGGGCTGCCCTTCGCCGACGCCGAGCTCGGCGGGGTCGCGCTGTGGTTCCGGGCGACCATCGAGGAGTGGCGGGAGAGCACGGCCGACCCGCACGACGAGCCCGCCGAGGACGGTCCGGACGACGACGGGCCGGTCGACGTCGACGACGTGCCGGTCGAGGCCGATGCCGACAAGCCCGCCGAGGAGCCCGAGCCCGAGCCCGAGCCCGCCGACGAGCCCGCGGCCGTCGAGCCGGAGCCCGAGCCGCCGGTCCTGGTGTCCGGCTACGACCTGGCGCCCGGCGAGCGGGTGCTGGTGGAGGTGCGCGGGCGCTGGCACGAGGCGCACGTCCGCCACCGCGACCGCACCACGGTCGCGGTCGACTACACGCTGGACGGCACGCCGTCGGGCATGCGGCGCCAGCGCGTCGGGCTCGACCGCATCCGCGTGCCCGACGCATGATCGGTCCGGTCGTCGAGGGAGGTCCCGTGCTCGATCCACGCGTCCGACGGCGCCACCGGCTGCGCAACGCGGCGCAGGCGGTGCTGCTCGTCGGCGGGATGGTTGCGGTGCTCGCGCTGCTGGCCTGGGCCTTCTTCGGGCCGGTCGGGCTGCTGGTGGCGCTGCTGGGCGCCGGGGCGGTGCTGGTGCTGCGGCCGGTGCCGTCGCCGCAGTTGGTGCTGTCGATGTACCGGGCGCGGGAGGTGCCGCCGTCGGTGCTGCCCGACCTGCACCGGTTCGTCCGGGTGCTGGCCCAGCGCGGCGGGCTGCCGGCGGTGCCGCGGCTGTACTACGTGGCCAGCCCGATGCTCAACGCGTTCGCCGTCGGCCGCCGCGACGAGGCCGCCATCGCGGTGACCGACGGCCTGCTGCGCACCCTGCCCAGCCGCCAGCTGGCCGGGGTCATCGCGCACGAGGTGAGCCACATCCGGGCGGGCGACCTGTGGGTGATGAACCTGTCGGACGTGCTCGGCCGGATCACCCACGCGCTGGCCTACGGCGGGGTGCTGGCGGTGCTGATCAGCCTGCCGGTGATGGTGAGCGGGGGACTGCGGTCGCTGTGGCTGTTCGCGCTGCTGGGGGCGCTGCCGACGGTGGTCAGCCTGCTGCAGCTGGCGCTGTCGCGCTCCCGCGAGTACGACGCCGACCTGGAGGCCGCGGTGCTCACCGGCGACCCGGAGGGCCTGGCCGACGGGCTGGAGCGGCTGGAGCGCACGACCGGGCGCATCTGGGAGCGCGTGGTGGTGCCGCACCGGCGGGCGCCGGACCCGCTGCTGCTGCGCACCCACCCGCCGACCGAGGAGCGCGTGCGGCGGCTGCGCCGGCTCGTCCCACCGATCGACCACGACCGCCTGGGCGACCACACCCCGCTGCGCCCGAGCGCCTACCAGCCGGTGCAGGCCCCGGTGCGGCTGCGGTTCCCGGGGGTGCGCTGGTAGCGGCCGCGGGCCATGCTGGCCCGGTGGCGCCGCCGGTGATCGTCGAGTTGGCCGTGAACGGACCGACCCCGCGCTCGGTCAACCCGCACGTCCCGCGCAGCCCCGAGGAGATCGCCGAGGCCGCGCTGGACGGCATCGCCCGGGGCGCGTCGATCGTGCACAACCACAACGACGAGCCGATGTTCACCGAGGACGGCGTGCACTCCGTCGAGCCGTACCTGCGGGCGTGGGCGCCGGTGCTGCGGCGCCACCCGGACGCGCTGCTCTACCCGACCATGGCGGCCGGGGCCCGCGGGATCGCCGTGCGCGACCGGTGGGGCCACGTCGAGGAGCTGGCCCGGCGCGGGATGGGCGGGATGACGCTGGTCGACCCGGGCTCGGTCAACGTCGGGATGACCAGCCGCGCGGGCGTCCCGGCGGCCGCGGCGCACGGGCCGTACCAGAACACCTACGCCGACATCGAGCACATGCTCGCGCGCACGGCCGAGCTGGGTGCCGCGCCCAGCATCTCGATCTTCGAACCGGGGTTCCTGCGGACCGCGCTGGCGCTGCACCGGGCCGGGCGGGTGCCGCCCGGGGCGATCGTGAAGCTGTACTTCGGCGGGGCGCTGGAGTTCGGGCTGCCGCCCACCGCCGCCGCGCTCGACGCGTACCTGGAGATGCTGGAGCCCTCCGGGCTGCCGTGGTCGGTCGCGGTGCTCGGCGGCGACGTGGTCGCCTGCGGGCTCGCCGAGCGCGCGATCCTGCGCGGCGGCCACGTCCGCGTCGGGCTGGAGGACTACGCCGGGCCCGCGACACCGACCAACCGCGAGCTGCTCGACGGGGCGGTCGCGCTGCTCGAACGCCTCGGGCGCAGCCCGGCGAGCCTCGCCGAGGCCCGGGCCCTGCTCGGCATCGGGACCCGGGAGGCTGAGACCTCCCTGTGACCCGATCCTCGCGCGCGACGGCGCGCGGGGCCAGACTGCCCCGACAGGGCCGGCGCGAGGAGGTCGCATGGGGCGTCACTGGGACGAGCACGACCACGGGTTCGGCCGCTGGTTCGGCCCCGGCGGTGGACCCGGCCGGCGCGGCGACCCCGGCTGGGGCGGCGACCCCGGCTGGTACGACACGCCGGGGTGGTGGCCGGTGCTGCCGGCCGCGCTGCTCGCGCTGCTGACGGCCGTCGTCGTGCTCGCGGTGCTGTGGCGCACCGGCCGGCTCGAAGGGCTGCTCGGACGCCCGCGTCCCGAGCCGATCGCGCCCCCGACCGACCCCGCGTGGGACGACGCCGTGCGCCGCTACCGCGCCCTGGCCGGGGAGTACGCGGCCTTCGAGTGCGACCCGCGCTCGGTGCTCGACCTGCCGGCGCTGGTCGACGTGCGCCGCCCCGCGACCGCGCGGTTCGTCGACGCCTTCGCAGAGTCGTCGGCGCTGCTCACCGACGAGCGCCCGGCCGCGTCGCACGCCCGCGAGTTCGTCGCCGCCGTGGAGCGCGCGGAACGGGCCTGGACGGCGGCGGTCGACTCCGCGCGCCGGCGCGGCACGGCCGACTTCGGCGCCGAGGAGCGGGCGCTCGTCGACCAGGTGCGCGCCCTGCTGGAGGTCGTCGCGTCCTCGACGTTCGAGGCCGAGCGGCGGCTGGCCTTCGAACAGGCCCGCGGCCGGTTCGCCGAACTGGAGAGGCGCACCGGGTGGCGGCTCCCGGCCCCGGCGGCCGTGGCGATCGAGGACCACGTGCGCGGAGCCCTCGCCGCCTCGACCAACTGATGACGGATCGACTGACGGCGGGAAAGCCACCACCAGGACGTCCGGTGTCCTGATGGTGGCTTTCCTGACACGGGTGCGGAGGGGTGCACCCGCGTCCGGGAGGGAGGGCGGCCTCGCTCAGCGCGTGGCCGAGCCCTCCGGACGTCGTGACGGCGCGGCGGCCGTCGGGTCGTCGTCGTTGAGGTCGACCGACATCGTCTCGCGCAGGGCGAAGATGCAGGCGACCGACAGCAGGCAGCAGCCGGCGATGACCGCCGACACGGCGATCGTCCCACCGCCCCCGGCCAGCAGCGCGGCGAAGATCAGCGGGCCGATGCCGGCGCCGATGCCGGCGATCTGGTAGCCCAGCGCCGAGCCCGTGTAGCGGGTGCGGGTGGGGAACAGTTCGCTGTAGAGCGCGCCCAGCGGCCCGTACCAGCAGGCGTGCACGACGCCCTGGCCGACGACCACGGCGACGATCAGCAGGAAGCCCGAGCCGGAGTCGATCAGCGGGAAGAGCGCGAACGCCCAGATCGACATGCCGAGCGCCCCGGCCAGGACCATCGGCCGGCGCCCGAAGCGGTCGGACAGGTGCGAGAAGAACAGCGTGCCGAAGATCGCCACGACCGACGACAGGGTGAGCGCGTTGAGGACCTCCGGGCGCGGGAAGCCGACCTGCACCGCGTAGGAGATGACGAAGACGGTGAGCGTGCCCTGGGCGACGAACGCCCCGAAGCCGATGCCGATCGAGAGCAGCAGGTTGCGCGGGTGGTTGCGCAGCACCTCCAGCAGCGGCGGGCGGCTGGGCTCGGCGGTGGCGGCGGCCTCCCGGAACACCGGGGTCTCGGTGACCCGCAGGCGGACGAACAGGCCGACGGCCAGCAGCGCGATGCTCAGCAGGAACGGGATGCGCCAACCCCAGACCAGGAAGCCCTCCTCGCCGGAGATGGCCGCGCACAGCGCCAGCACCAGGGTCGACAGGACCATGCCGCTGGGGGCGCCCGCTCCGGTGAAGCTGGCCCAGAGCCCGCGCCGGGAGGTGGCGTGCTCGGCGGACATCAGCACCGCGCCGCTCCACTCGCCGCCGATGGCCACGCCCTGCAGGACGCGCAGCAGGATCAGCAGGATCGGCGCCCAGGCCCCGATCTGGTCGTTGGTGGGCAGCAGGCCGATCAGCGTGCTGCCGACACCCATGATCGACATGCTCAGCACGAGCATCTTCTTGCGGCCGATCCGGTCGCCGAAGTGGCCGAAGAGCAGTCCGCCGATCGGGCGCGCGAAGTAGCCGGTGGCGAGGGTGCCGAAGCTGGCCACGGTGCCGACGACCGGGTCGAGGTTGGAGAAGAACACCTCGTTGAACACCACCGCCGAGGCGGTCGCGTAGAGCAGGAAGTCGTAGTACTCGATCACACTGCCGAGGTAGCTGGACAGCACGGCGCGGCGGAGTTGGGTTCCCGATGAGCCGGGTTGCGTCATTGCGGTGCCCTGTCTGCTGGATGGCCGGATCTGCTGGGGAAGGGCGTGGCGCTCGCCCGCCGTCTGCGAGCTGCGTCACAGTCGGGTATGAATGTTAGGCACTTCTCTGACCGTCGGCAAGATTTTCGCCCAACATCATCGGAGCTAGAGTGGTGATCATGCAAGCCTCGGGGCACGAGGAGCCCGAGGTCGACGGGCCCGCGATCGACGGCGCCCTCCGCCCGCAGGCGATCCTGCTGACCTTCTTCGGCAGCCACCTGCTCGGCCGCGGCGTGCACGTGGCCACCAGCAGCGTCCTGGAGGTGCTCGACCGCGTCGGCGTCTCCGAGCACGCCACCCGCTCCACGCTCAGCCGGATGGCCCGCCGCCACCTGCTGGGTCGGGTCCGCCGCGGTCGGCAGGTCTACCTGGGGCTGACACCGCGCAGCCAGGAGATCCTGCGCGACGGCGAGACGAGGGTCTGGCACACGGGCGCGGTCAACGAGAACTGGGACGGCTCCTGGACCCTGCTGGGCTTCTCGCTGCCCGAGTCCTGGCAGCGCCAGCGCCACGAACTGCGCGCGCGGCTGCTGTGGGCGGGCTTCGGCCTGCTGCAGAGCGGGCTGTGGATCTCCCCGTCGCACGCCGACGTCACCGCCGTCACCGAGGGCCTGCAGGCCGGCCCGCACATCCGCGCCTTCGAGGCCCGCGCCATCGCCCCCACCGACATCGACGGCCTGCTGCGCGACGCCTGGGACCTCGACGCCATCGCCGCGCGCTACCGCCGCTTCGTGGACCGCTGGGCCGACGCCCGTCGCCGCCCCCCGCTGCCCGACCTGCTCGCCCAGCACCTCGCGCTGCAGACCGACTGGCTGCAGGTGATCCGCCAGGACCCCCGGCTGCCGGCCCGCCACCTGCCGCGCGACTGGCCCGCCGCGCACGCCGAGGACGTCTTCCGCACGCTCTACGCCGAGATCGACCCGGAGGCGCGGGCGATCGCCGCGCGGCTCCTCGACGTCATCCCCGACCCCGTCACCGGGGAGGGCTGACGGGCGTCACGGCCCGGGCCGCGAGGGCCGCGTACTCCAGCGCCCGCTCGATCCCCAGCGGCCCGCCCAGGAGCACGACGTGGTGGAAGACCGGGGCCGTGGCCGCGACGAGAACCGTCCGCGGGTCGGTGCCGGGGGCGGCGTCGCCGCGCTCGACGGCCCGTTCGACGACGACGGCGCAGCGGGCGTACCGGTCCTCCCAGAACGCCCGCAGGGCCGCGGCGGCCTCCGGCGAGCGACCCGCGGCGGCGATGACTGCGGTCGTGACCGGCGGCCGGGCCACCAGCGCCGCGTGCACCTCCCGGTTCAGCTCGGCGAGGTCGCCGGCGAGCGTGCCGGTGTCCGGCGGCGTCCAGCCGTCCTGGCCGGCGTCGGTGAGGACGTCGGCGAGCAGGCCGCCGACGTCGGTCCAGCGCCGGTGGACCGTGGCGCGGTGCACGCCCGCGCGCGCGGCGACGGCGTCGACGGTCAGGGCGTCGGGGCCGTGCTCGCCCAGCTCGGCGAGGGTGGCGTCGAGGACCGCCCGGCGCACCCGCGCGGTGCGCCCGCCCGGACGCGCGCGGCCGGCAGCGCTCATCGCGCGGTGCACTCGGTCGGGACGCCGTCGTGCATCGTCCACCGGCGGGTGGTCGCGACGTCGTCCAGGAGCCGCTCGTCGTGGCTGACCAGCAGGAGCGCTCCCCGGTAGCCGTCGAGGGCGTCGACGAGGGCGTCGATGCTGGCCAGGTCCAGGCTGTTGGTGGGCTCGTCGAGCAGGAGGAGCTGCGGGGCCGGGTCGGCGAGCAGGAGCGCGGCCAGCGCGACGCGGAACCGCTCGCCGCCCGACAGCGTCGACACGGGCCGGTGCACCGCGTCGCCGCGCACCAGGAACCGGGCCAGCCCCTCCCGCGCCACGTGCGGGTCGGCGCCCGACGCGCGGACGGCGTCGAGCACGGTGAGCCGCGGGTCGAGGTCCAGCCGCTGCGGCAGGTACCCCACCGGGACCGCGCCCACCGCGACCCCGTCGACAGTCGCCGCCGTGCCCGCGGCGGCGGCGATCGCCCGCAGCAGCGTGGTCTTGCCCGAGCCGTTGGGGCCGGTCAGCGCGATCCGCTCGGGTCCGCGCACCAGCAGGCCCGGCCCGGTGAGCTCCAGCACGGTCCGCCGCGCGGGGACCGCGGTGGCGGGCAGCTCGATGCGGATGCGGCGGTCGTCGCGCACGGCCGCCTCGGCGTCGACGAGGTGGGCGCGGGCCGTCTCGACCCGTGCGGTGTGCAGGTCGCGGTACTTGCCCGCGGACACCTGCGCCTCCCGCTCGCGCTGCTGCATGATGACCTTGGGCTTGCGCTTGTTCGCGTAGTCGGTCGCGGCGTACCGCTTCCGGCGGGCCAGTGCGACCTGGGCGTCGGCGAGCTCGCGCCGCTGCCGGCGCAGGTCGGCCTCGGCCGACCGGACCTGCCGCCGGGCCGCCTGCTGCTCCCGGTCGAGCGCGTCGGTGTACGCGCTGAACCCGCCGGTGAACGTGCGCGCCACGCCGTCGCGCAACTCGGTGATCCGCTCGACGTGCTCCAGCAGGTCGCGGTCGTGGCTGACGACGACGAGCGTGCCCGGCCAGTCGTCGACGGCGGCGGTCAGCAGGGCGCGGGCGTCGGCGTCGAGGTCGTTGGTGGGCTCGTCGAGCAGCGTGATCGCGGGCGGGTCGACCAGCAGCGCGACCAGCCGCGCGCGCACGACCTCGCCACCGGACAGCTGCCCGACCGCCCGGTCGAGGTCGGCGGGGAGCGCGAAGCGTCGCAGCAGCGTGACCGCGCGCTCCTCGACGTCCCAGTCGGCGCCGACGGCGTCGAACAGCTCCGGCGAGGCGTCCCCCGCCTCGATCGCCGCCAGCGCCGAGCGGCGGGCGGTGATGCCCAGCAGGTCGGACACGGTGGCGTCGAGGTCGAGCGCGACGCCCTGGGCCAGCAGCCCCACGGGGGCGCCGACGCGGACGGTGCCCGACGTCGGTCGCAGCGCCCCGGCGACCAGCGCGAGCAGCGTGGACTTGCCGGCGCCGTTGTCGCCGACCAGCCCGGTGCGGCCGGGTCCGAAGGTGACGTCGACGCCGTCGAGCACCGGGCTGCCGTCGGGCCAGGCGAAGGTCAGGCCGTGGCAGACGATCGGGTCGGTGGGGATGGAAGGCACGGGACCTCCGACGGGTGCGGGTACCGGGAGCGGGAGCACCTGTCGGAGGTCATGGCGGCACCCTAGCACTAACGTGACTGAAGTCGCGTCTACATTCCGGCCGACAGCGCGTCCACGAGCGCACCGAGCCGCGCGAACCGGTGCGGCTGGCTCGCCCGCGTCATGGCGCGGCTGGGCATCTCGACGACCGTCAGCAGGTAGAGGTGCAGCCGGTACAGGTCGAGGCGGCGGCGGGCGGGCGCGTCCAGGACGAGCGGCGCGCCGCCCCGGGCCGCGTAGCCGGCGAGCAGGGGGTGGTGCGGCTCGTCCTCGATGCGGCGGCCGATCAGCGGCGCCACGAGGTCCATCAGCGGGTCGCCCCAGAGGCAGCGCTCGCCGTCGACGAGCCCGGTGAGCCGCGGGCGGCCGTCGGCGTCGGGCGCGGCGAGCACGTTGCCGTCCCAGAGGTCCCAGTGCAGCAGCGCCGGCTCGGTGACCAGGTCCAGCACGTCGCCGCTGCGGTCCACCAGCTGCCGGATCCGCGCCGGCGCCACGGGCAGCTCGACGCCCCACGCCCGCGCGTCGGCGAGCAGCTCGTCCACCATCGCGCTGAACGCTTCCCGCCAGGTCGGCGCGGCGACCCGGCCGCCGTCGTAGCCGAAGCGGTCGCCGGTGATCGTGTGCAGCGCGGCGAGCGCGGCTCCGAGGTCCCGCCGGACCGGCGCGTCGTCGACGCCGTCCAGCTCGACGAGCGATCGCCCGGCCAGCATCGTCATGGCCATCCACCCGCCGTCCAGCACCCCCGGGCCGCCGACGTGCAGCACCCGCGGGACCGGCACCTCCGGTGCGCGTTCGGCGACCAGGCGGTAGTACCGCGCCTCCGCGTCGATCAGGTCGCGCTCGTAGCCCAGCAGCGGCACGCCGGCCGGCGGCGCCGCCTTCAGCACGACGGTCCGCCCGTCGTCGAGGCGCACCCACCAGACGGCCGCGAACCCGCCGCCGGCCAGCGGCCCGCAGTCGACGAGGCGGTGCCGCGACCCGAACGCGGCCGCGACGAGCGCCGCGACGGTCGCCGGGTCGAGCGTGCGCTGGGTCGGGCTCGGGCCGACGGTCATGGCCCGAAGCTAGCGGGTCAGTTCGGCGGCCGGCCGCCGCCACCGGGACCCGGGCCCCCGCCCGCGCCGGGCTCGGTGGCCGTGTCCACGCCCACGCTGAGCGCGACCGTGTAACCCGCGGTCACATCGCCGGTGACGGTGGCCAGCTGCAGCGCGCCGCCGTCGTCGCCGAAGACGTTGTCGCCGCTCAGGCTGACGTCCGCCAGGTTGGACACGGAGGACTCGTAGCCGGGTTGCGCGTAGACCGCCTCGCAGACGTCCCGGGGCAGCGCGACCTGGGAGGTGGCGATGGCGTTGCCCGCGTCGGTGATCGAAGCCTCGTCGGGGTGGACCTCGACGTGGACGTGCGGCCAGCGCCCGGCGTAGCAGGCGGGGACGATGCTGGTGAAGCGCACCTTCCCGGACGCCGGCTGTGAACACCCGGTCGTGCTCACCCGACGAGCCGGCGCACCAGGTCCTCGCGCATCTCCGGGCGGCTCGCCGCGACCAGCGTGAACACCGCCTCCCGGGCCAGCCGCTGGGCGTCGCCGGCGCGCAGCACCGACGCGCTGCCCACGGCGGCGACCAGCGCGGAGGTGGCCCGCACGGCCAGCTCCGAGCCGCGGGCGCGCGCCGCCGGCATCGACGCCGGGTCGGCCAGGCCCGCGTCGAGGGCGGCCCGGACGGCGTCGCACGCGGTCCGCAGGCGTGTCGCCGCGTCCGGCGCGCCCGCCTCGTCGAGCAGGGTGGCGCTGCGCTGCACCAGCCCGAGCGGCAGCGACCCGTTGATCCGCGACCCGAACACCTGACCGGCCAGGAAGGCCGGGCGCGGGGTGCGCCCGACGATCCGGTCGTCGGGGACGTCGAGATCGCGCACGGTCAGCGAGACCGTGCTGGTGGCCTGGGCCGCGACCAGGTCCAGCGGCGGTGACGCGGTCAGTCCTGCGCACTGCTCCGCCGCCAGCAGTGCGCCCAGGACGTCGCCTGACTCGTCGTCCACGGCGGAGACCTGCACCAGGTCGATGCACCCCCACCCGCTGACGAACGGCGCCTGCCCGGACAGCCGCCAGCCGCCGGGCCGGCGGGTCGCACGCATCCGCGGCGGCGTCGGGACGACCCCGGCGAACGCCACGCCGCAGCGCAGGTCGCCGCGCACGGCCGCGGCGAGGTACCGCTCGCGCAGCGCGGTGTTGGGCGTGCCGACCAGACCCAGCACGACGCCGTGGTGCTGGATCCAGGTGAACGTGGTGGCCAGGCAGCCGCCGGCCAGGGTCTCCAGCACCCGCAGCACCTCGGCGAACTCCAGGCCCGGCCCGCCGGCCTCGGCCGGTGCGGCCAGGCCGTAGAAGCCCTCGTGGGCCAAGCGCTCGAAGTGCGACTCGGGGACCCGGCCGGTCCGGTCGACCTCGCCGGCCGCGGGGAACAGGACGTCGTCGGCCAGCCGGCGGGCCGAGGCCAGGGACGCGGTCATCGGGTCAGCCGCCGCAGGTCGGCGGTGATCTCGTCGGCGGACCGCGGGTCGGGCCAGTGGTGGGCGGGGCGGCCGTCGGGGTCGACCAGGTACGTGATCGCGGTGTGCGGGACGGCGTAGCCGTCGGGGTCGTCCGGGTCCGGGCGACGGCGGGCGAAGACCAGGAACGCCTCCTTCGCCGCCTCGATCCGCTCCGGCGGGCCGGTCAGGCCGGTGAACCGCGGATGACCGGCCGCCAGGTACGCGCGCAGGACGCCCGGGGTGTCGCGCTCCGGGTCGACCGTCACGTACAGCGGCACGACGAGCCCGTCGGGCGGGTCGAACGCGTCGAGCGCGGCGGAGAGCTTCGCCAGCGCGCGCGGGCACACCACCCGGCACGAGGTGAAGCCGAACTGCACCAGCAGCCACGAGCCGCGGTAGGTGCGCTCGGTGACCGCCCGCCCGTGGTGGTCGACCAGGTCGAACGCGGCCCGGATCGGCGGGGCGGTCACGGCAGCAGGGCCACGTCGACGGTCGGGCCGTCCGGCACCCGCACGACCACCCGCTCCCCGTCGAGCGGGACGTCGGCGCCGCCGACGAGCAGCCGGGCGCCATCGGGCACCCGCCCGATCGTCACCGTGCCGTCGCCGGGGACCGCGGTCTCGCGGCGCAGCCGGGCGTGCAGCACCCCGTCGACCACCTCGGCGCGGCTCACCTCGACGTCGCGGTCGACCTCGACGAGCGCGGGCTCGGCGTGGTGCTCGGCCGTCCACGGCCGGTTGTACAGGCCCCACAGGCCGTCGGGGACGTTCAGGCGGGCGTAGCCGAGCAGGACGTTGCCGGTCATCGGCTCGATGTCGGTGCGGTGGCCGTCGGCGTCGGTCGGGGTGTCGTTGCGCGGGTAGTAGAGCGCGCCGTCGCGCCAGGTGGGGGCCATGAACCGGTCGGCGTGGGCGAGCAGGGCGTCCAGCGTGGCCCGGTCGCCCATCTCCGACGCCCACGCCGCGACCCAGCCGGTGTCGCAGGTGTCGGTGACGACCGGCTGGCCCATCACCTGCCGGGCCGGGGCCGAGCGCACCGAGCACGTGCCGTCCGGGCCGGGGACGAGGAACGCGGCGACCTGGCTGGGGTAGTGCTCGTGCACGAACTCCCGGTTCCAGGTGTTCATCAGCGCCCCGCACCAGGCGTCGACCCAGGGGGAGGGGGCCTCGTTCGCCCGCACGGCGCGGCTGTCCTCGGACAGCATCATGTTGTAGTGGCCGGCCGCGTCGAGGCGGCCGAAGTCGGCCCAGGCCCGCTCGTAGCCCGCGACGACGTCGTCGGCGCGGCTGCCGCCGGTCACCAGGTCGTGCATGCGGAAGCCGAGGATGGCCGGCTGGTTGCAGATCTGGAAGACGCAGTTCGGCTCGCAGGCGATGCCGATGTAGCCGTTGCGCACCATCTGCCAGTAGAGGTGCTCGGTGAGCGAGTCGCGGTCGTAGGGGAAGCGCTTCTCGCCGCCGCCCCAGAAGAACGACCAGTGCCGGAACGTCAGCGAGCCCGGCACGGCGTAGCGGTCGTCGGCGAACAGGTGGTCGTGCAGCAGCGCGCAGGACTGCACGTAGGCGCTGTACATGATGTTGTCGCGGACGACCGGGTCCCACTCCTCGTGCAGCCGGTCGGCCAGGTGCGCGTTGAACACCGACCCGCCCCGGCTGACGTCGCGCCAGTACAGCCACACCTCGGGCAGCAGCAGCTTGTCGATGAGCCGCTGGATCGTCGCCCGGAACAGCCCCGGCGCGGCCGGCAGCCGGTGGCGGTGGGTGAGGGCGAGCCCGTAGACCATGTAGGCGAGCTGGAACCGGTAGCCGCCGAAGTCGTCCTGCCCGGTGCCCTTGCCCTGCATGAGCGACCAGTCGTTGGGCTGGCGCCGGGACAGCTCGTCCCAGTGCCGCAGGTGCCCCAGCTGCTCCCGGTCGAGCAGCCCGACGCCCTGCGCCGCCGTCGTCGTCGAGGTCACGCCGCCCCCTCGCAGTTGGCCTGCCGCGATCATCGCCGCCGGCGTGTCCCGCGGCAACGCCCTGCTGGTCGGGGACCGTCGGCGCGTGGTTCGGTGGCGGGCGGTGCCACGGGCGGACGGAGGAACGCGATGGAGCGGGTCTACACGGCGGAGGCGACGGCCTACGGGGCGCGGCTGGGGGCGGTCGTGTCCTCCGACGAGCGGCTGGACGTCCAGCTCTCCCGGCCGACCGAGATGGGCGGCGGCGGCGGGCCGGGCACGAACCCCGAGCAGCTGTTCGCCGCCGGCTACGCGGCCTGCTTCCACAGCGCGATGCGGTTCGCGGTGCCGGCGCTGGACCTGCCCGCCGACGCCTTGCAGGACTCGCACGTCACGGCGCGGGTGACGTTCCTGCGCGACGGCGTCCCGAACTTCGGGCTGGCCGTGGAGCTGGCGCTGCACGCGCCGCGGCTGAGCGCCGAGCAGGCGATGGCCGCGATGGAGAAGACCCACACCATCTGCCCGTACTCCAAGGCCACCGCCGGCAACATCCAGGTCGACCTCAGGGTCGAGTAGGGCTCAGGACTCCTTCGCCGGGCCGTACGTGAGGTGCACGACGCCGTTGTCGATGGCCTCGGCGCCGAGCAGGGTCATCGTGGTCTGCGGGTTGCCCTCGGGGAACAGCCGCGGGCCCTCCCCGACGGCGACCGGGTAGACGAACAGGTGCAGCTCGTCGACCAGCCGGTCGGCGATCAGCGCGCGCACCAGCTGGGCGCTGCCGCTGACGTAGATGCCGCCGTCGATGCCGTCCTTGAACTCGCGGATCATGTCGGTGTCGTAGCCGCCCAGGATCGTCGCCGGCTCCCAGTCGCCCTTGTCGAGGGTGCTGGACACGACGTACTTGTGGGTCTGGTTGAAGAACGGGGCGCCGGGGTCGTCCTCGACGGTGCGCGTGGACCAGGCCGGGCCGAACATCTCGTAGGTGTTGCGGCCCAGCAGGATCGCCGAGCTGGACGCCGTCAGCGGGGCGACGTTGGCGGTCATCTGCTCGGTGAACGGGTAGTCCATCGTCCACATCGGGGCGCCGATGACGCCGTCGAGCGTGGTGAACTCGTGGACCTTGATCGTTCCCATGGGGTGCTCCTGTTCGTTCGGCCCGGCGCGGTGGGGCGCCTGCCGGGCATCGTCGTCGTGTCGGGGGTGGGGACCGCGACCGGGTTGCGATCTCATCGGAGCACCGATGTGGGCCCGGTCACAGGATTTCCGACGCCGACCGGTGCAGGGCCCGCGCGAGCTCGCGCGCCGCGGGCGTCGGCTCGCCGGGCGGGCGGGCCAGCACCAGCCGCCGGCGCTCCTCCGGCCCGCCCCGCACCGACAGGAGCCGCACACCCGGCGGCACCGCCGCCGCCAGGCTCGCCGGCACGGTGGTGACGCCGCACCCCGCCGCGACGAGCCGCAGCTTGGCCAGCCAGTCGCGGGCCGTGTGCGCGACCCGGGGCCGCCCGGCCAGCCCCGGCCACACGCCCAGCAGCGGCTCGGCGCCGCTGTCCGGGCTGGCGATCCAGACCTGCTCGGCCAGGTCCTCGACGGGCACCGCGTCGTGCGCGGCGAGCGGGCTGCCCTCCGGCACGGCGAGCAGCAGCGTCGACTCGGCCAGCGGCGCAAGCTCCAGCGGGGGCGCCTCGTCGTCCGGCGGGCGGAACGGCGGCCGCGACGACAGCACGGCCAGGTCGAGCGTGCCGGCCCGCAGCGACCGGACCAGCCCCGGCGTGGTGCCCTCGCGGGTCGTGACCACGACGTCGGGACGGGCCCGGCGCAGCGCGGCCAGCGCCCGCGGCACCAGCACGGCGCCCGCGCTGATGAACATGCCCAGCCGGACGACCCCACCGGCCGCGGCCAGCCCGCGCAACTCGCGCTCGGCGGCGTCCAGGGCGTCCAGCGCGACCGCGGCGTGACCGAGCAGCGCCAGCCCGGCGGCGGTGAGCCGGACGCCGTCGCGGCGGCGCTCGAACAGGGCGCTGCCCGCGGCCCGCTCCAGCCCGGCCACCTGCCGCGACACGGCCGACTGCGTGTAGCCGAGCGCGGTGGCCGCGGCGGTGAACGTGCCGCGCTCGGCGACCTCCCGCAGCACGCGCAGACCGGTCACGGTGATGTCCATGAGTCCCAGGCATAGCAGATGCGCCCGACATTCGTTGGCCGCATGCCCCTGGTCCGCGTCTTCGGCAGCGCCGCGGTGGCGGGGCGCCGGCCATGGGCGCCGGCTGCGTGGTCGCGCCCGGCCGCACACGCCGCCCTGGACGGCCTGGTCGGGCGGTCGCCCGCGCACACCTGCCGGCCGTCCTCGCAGAGTCCTTATCGTCTCCGCAGTGTCCACAGCACCTGCGAAGACCCCACTGCCCCTGCGAAGACGACCCCGACGCCCGCCATGGACCGAACGGGAAGCCCGGCGCCCCTGCTTGATCAGAGGTCGTCCTCCGCGTAGGAGCCGCCGGAGGCCCCTCACGAAGGCCGAGGGCACCGCCGAGGGGCTCGCCGATCACCGGCCGACGGGGCAGGATCGGCCCATGGCCGTCTTCGCCGTGACCTACACCTACTCCGCCGACACCGCCGACACCCGCGCGGAGGTCCGCCCTGTGCACCGCGACTTCCTGCGCGAGCTGGGGGAGCAGGGGGTGCTGCTGGTCTCCGGCCCGTACGCGGACGGGGAGCCGGCCGGGGCGTTGCTGCTGTTCCGCAGCGAGTCCAAGGAGGAGCTGCTGGCGCTGCTGGCGAAGGACCCGTTCCAGGTCGAGGGGCTCGTCTCGGAGGTCGTCGCCACCGAGTGGGAGGTGGTGTTGGGGCCGTTGGCGCAGCACTTCCCGAGCGCCTCGTAGCTCGCGCGGAAGGCCCGCCCGTCCGGTCGCCCAGGGTGTGCGTGGCGACGAGGGGTGTGCGCGGTGCGGAAGAGCTAGTCGGGCTCGCGCAGCCGGCCCGTCCGGCGCAGCCACTCCAGCACCGCGAGCACCCGCCGGTTGTCCCGCCGCGGCTCCGGCCCGGACTCGGCGCTCTCCGGCAGCATCCGGCGGAAGATCCGGGTCAGGTGCCGCTCGGCGACCGGCAGCGAGATGTAGAGCTTGTCGGCGATCTCCCGGTTCGACATGCCCTGGGCCAGCAGGTCGAGCACCTCGACCTCGCGGGCGGTGAAGTCGGCGGCGCCTTCGTTGCGCCGGCGCCACTCCTCGGCGGCCTCCTGGGAGAACATCGAGTCGACGACGACGCCTCCGGCGGCGACGCGCTGCACGGCTTCCTTGAGGGCGGTCCGGTTGACCCGGTCCTTGAACAGGTAGCCCACGCCCCCGGTGCCGCCGAGGTCGCCGAGGGCGCGGGTGGCGTAGCGCAGCTGCACGTCCTGCTCGTAGCCGGACAGGATGATGATCCCGACGTCGCCGAGGCGTTCGCGCAGTACGCGGCCGAGGGCCAGGCCCTCGTCGGACCAGGTGGGCGGCAGCCGCAGGTCGAGCACGGCGACGTCGATCCGGCCGATGCCGTCGAGGCGGTCGAGCAGCTCGTCGCCGTCGGTGGTGTCGGCGGCCACCTCGATGCCGCGGCTGTTCAGGGCGGAGACCAGGCTGCCCCGCCACAGCTCGTTGTCGTCGACCAGGGCGACTCGCACGCCGGTGCTCGCTTTCGGTCGTCGTCCACGGTGAGTCACCGGGAGGATATCGACAGTGGCGCCCGATCGGGCGATCAGGTCGGCACCGAGGGGAGCAGCGCGCGCAGCGTCGTGCCCGTGCCGGACGGGCTCTCGACGGTCAGCGTCCCGCCCAGCTCGGTCACCCGGTCGCGCAGCCCGGCGAGCCCGCGGCCGGGGCGCAGCGTGGCCCCGCCCGCGCCGCCGTCGCGCACGACGACCTCGACGACCCCGTCCGAGGGCTCGACGACCACCTCGACGTGGGAGTCGCCGGCGTGCTTGTGGACGTTGGTGAGCGCCTCGCGCAGCAGGTAGTAGGCGGGCAGGGTGAGCACGCCGAGGTCGTCGTCGGTGATCCGGCGGGTGGCGTCCAGGCGCAGCTCGGTGGCCATCCGGGCGACGGCGGTGTCCAGGCCGGCGGACAGCTCGGGAGGTGCGGTGCCGCGCTCCAGGCCGCGGATCTGGTCCAGGGCCAGTACCAGCTTGCCGGCCAGCTCGTCGGCCACGGCGGGGGCCGGGCCGGGCAGGGTGTCGAGCAGGCCGTCGAGGTCCATCCGCGCGGCGGCCAGGGTCTGCTGGACGCCGTCGTGCAGGTCGCGGCGGAACTGGGCGCGGGCCCGGTCCAGGGCGAGGCGCTCGGCCGCGCGCGCGGCGTTGAGCTGGGCCAGGCGCATCCGCAGCACGGCGTGCAGCTGCTGGTTCTCGGCCACGATCGACAGCACCGCGGCGAACGACCGGACGGCGGCCGGGTCGTCGCGCAGGACGGCGCCACCGACCAGCGCCGCCACCGGCTCGCCGCCGGTGCCGGTGATCCACTGCACGAACCGGTCGCCGCGGTCGGCGTCGGGCAGCTCCCGCAGCCGCCCCTTCCCGTCGATCACGATCTTCCGGCCGGGCACCACGAACAGCAGCTCGGCGGTCGGGTCGGACAGCGCGCTGCGCGCGTACGCGGTGAGCGACTCCGGCGTCCGCTCGGTGGGCAGCGCCTCGACGAACGTCGAGGCCAGGATGCGGCCGCGGTTGATCGCGGTGGCCAGTGCCGCGGTGACGCCGATGGAGAGCAGCCCGACGATCGTCGAGTTGGCGTGCAGCGGCACCAGCCCCGGCCACAGCGCCCCGACGCCGTTGACGACGGCCGCGGCGCCGCCCCAGCCGGCCGCGGCCAGGCTCAGCGGGCGCAGGATCCGGCGCTGGGCCGGGGTGGCCGAGCGCAGCCGCCGCAGGGCGACCCGGGCGAACCAGGCGCCGACCACGACGAACCCGAGCGAGGCCAGCGCGGCCAGCGCGGTGCTGGCGGCCAGGTCGGCCCACGGCGCGGGCCAGAAGGCGGTGGGGGAGAACCCCAGCCACTCCGGCCGCGACACCAGCGCGATCGGCACCGTCGCGCCGACCGTCCCGGCGAGGCAGACCGCCACCCACCTGCGGCCGTCGGCGTCCAGGCGCGAGCGGCCCCAGCGCAGGACGCCGCAGCCCAGCGAGGTGTAGACGATCGCGCTGCCGAACAGCCACGACGGCAGGGAGCCCCACGTCGTGTGCACGTCGAGGCTGAGCACGATCCAGCCGGCCGCCGCGGCCACGAAGCACAGCCCGGTGAACCGCTCCTCGTGCTGGGCGACGAGGTAGTGGCCCAGCGCCACGAGCGAGATCACCACCGCCGCGTTGACGCCGACGAAGAAGGGCTCGTCGCGGACGGCGGGCAGCTCGACCAGAACGGTCAGCGCGCCCGCGCCGAGCGCGCCGATGGCCCAGCGGTAGCCGAACGGGATGCGGGGCGTGCGCGGGCCGCGGTCCGGAGTGGGGGCCACTCCCGGGAAATCGCCGGGCGCGCACCCGGCGTTAGCCGGTCGATCACGGCGACGGCGGAGATGTCGAGCCGGTGGGCCCTCGGAGCGCGAGGGGAAACCCTCGGCTTTCCACCGGATTGCCGGTCTGCCGGCGGGCGCGCGCGAGCGTGATACTTCCACGGACCGCGGTCGAGGTGAGGGCGGTGGAGGGGCCGTTACCCCGCCGGCGGGCCGTGTGGTTCCCGGACGGCGCGTCCCCCTGCGCCAGGCCGGGGATGCGCCGCCGGCAGGCCGGACGTCATGTCCCGGACCTGCTGGCGGCGCTACCGGCCGGGGAGCGGCTCAGAGGGCGACCCCGCGGTCGCGGAGCCAGGGGCGGGGGTCGATCTTCGTGCCGCCCGGCGTGGTCACTTCGATGTGCAGGTGCGGGCCGGTGGACCGGCCGCGGTTGCCGACCTCGGCGATCACCTCGCCCGCCGCGACCTGCTGGCCCACCCTGACCAGCGAGCGGTTGACGTGGCCGTAGGTGGTGACGGTGCCGTCGGCGTGCCGGACGCGGACCCACAGCCCGAACCCGGACGCCGGCCCGGAGTCGATGACGGTGCCGGCCAGCGGGACGTGGATCGGGGTGCCGATCGGGGCGGCGATGTCCAGGCCCTGGTGCTGGCGGCCGCCGCGGGCGCCGAAGCCCGAGCTGACGCGGCCGGTGACCAGCTGGGTCGATCCGGCCTTCGCGGCGGGGGCGGCGGGCTCGGCGGGCTTGGGAGCGGCGGCCGGCTTCGGGGCGGCGGGGTCGGCGGCCGGTTCCGCGGCGGGCTTCGCGGCCTCCTGTGCGCGCCGGGCGA
>NZ_JAHDTH010000009.1 GCF_018531445.1 Pseudonocardia lacus | reverse complement strand
CGCCCTCCCCCACCCCGAGCCCGGCGCCCGCGGCCGTCGCCGGCCCGCGGACCGGCCGGCTGCGCTGGCGGGCGCAGCTGGAGTACATCGGAGCGGGACCCGTCGCCGGCCCCGACCTGGTGTACGTGGGCGACCTGCGGACCGTCCGGGCCCTGGACGTCGGCACGGGCGAGCCGCGCTGGAGCACCCCGGGCGACGGCGAGTTCCGCGCCGCCCTCGCCCTCGACGGCGCCACGCTCGTCGCCGCCAACGCCGACGGCCACGTCTACGCGCTGGACGCGGCGACCGGCGACCTGCGCTGGCGGCGGCGCGTCGGCGACTTCACCGACACCGACCCGGTGGTCGCCGGTGGCGGTGTGTACGCGCTCGGCGTCCCCGCCGACGACTCGTCGGACACCGGCGACGTCGTCGCGCTCGACGCGGGCACCGGCTCGCGGCGGTGGACCCGCACGGTCCCGGTGCGGCGCCGCAACCCCGTGCACGTCAGCGGCGACACCGTGCTGGTGTCCACGGCGGACGCCCTCCTGGCGCTCGACGCGCGCAGCGGGTCGCAGCGCTGGAGCGGCGCCCTCCCCGAGCCGGGCCCGGCCGCGGCGGCCGCCGGCACCGCCTACTGCGGCGACGCGACGGGCGCCGTGCACGCGTTCGACCTGGCGACCGGCGCCGCCCTGTGGACGGCGGGCGCGAGCCCCGACGAGCTGCGCGGCCCGCCGTGGCTGGACGCCGGGCCGGGGAGGATCTACTTCTGCGACGGGACGGGCAACCTGGTGATGGTGGACCTGGCGGGCAGGTCGGTGGGGTGGCAGGTCGCGGCGGGCGCGAGCAGCCCGCCGGTCGTGCGGGACGGGCGGGCCGTCGTCGCGGGCTACCACGTCGTCCACGCGGTCGACGCGGTGAGCGGGCGCCCGCAGTGGCGCTTCGACGCCGCCGACGCCCCCGCCGACCCGCTCGACGGCGGCGGCTACTTCGACGAACGCCCCCGGCCGGCCGTGACCGACGACAGCGTCTACTTCGCCGACGCCGACGGCGCGTTCTTCGCGCTCGACGTGGCCGGTGGCGACGCGCAGGCGCCGGGGTAGCCGGTGGATCCGCTGCTGCCCGACGACCCCGACCGGGTCGGGCCCCACACGCTGCTCGCCCGCCTCGGCGCGGGCGGGATGGGCCAGGTCTACCTGGCGCGCAGCCGGGCCGGCCGACCGGTCGCGGTGAAGGTCGTGCACGAGAACCTGGCCGCCGACCGGGAGTTCCGGGCCCGGTTCGGCCGGGAGGTCGCGGCCGCGCGCCGGGTCACCGGTGCCTACACCGCGCCGCTGCTCGACGCCGACCCGGACGCGGCGACGCCCTGGCTGGCCACGGCCTACCTGCCCGGCCTCCCGCTCGACGACGCGGTGGCCCGGCACGGCCCGCTGCCGGCGGCCGCCGTGCGGGCGCTGGGCGCCGCCCTCGCCGAGGCGCTGGGCGCCATCCACGCGGCGGGCGTCGTGCACCGCGACCTGAAGCCGGCGAACGTGCTGCTCACCTCGACCGGGCCGCGGGTGATCGACTTCGGGATCGCGAGGGCCGCCGACTTCGCCACGCTGACCGGCACCGGCGTCGTCATCGGCACCCCCGGCTACCTGGCCCCGGAGCAGATCACCGGGGCCGACGCCGGGGCACCGGCCGACGTGTTCGCGCTCGGGGCGCTGCTCGTGCACGCGCTGACCGGGGTGGGGCCGTTCGGGCGCGGGAGCAGCCACGAACTGCTCATGCGCAGCGTCAGCGGGGCCCCGGTGCTGGACGCGGTGGCCGACCCGGCCCTGCTGGCCGAGCTGGCGGCCTGCCTGGACAAGGACCCGGCCCGGCGCCCGGCGACGTCCGAGCTGGTGGCGGCCTGGTCGTCGGACGCGGTCGCGACGACGGGGGAAGCGCTCGACGGCACGCGGTGGCTGCCGGACCCGATCGCCGACGAGATCGACCGCGCAGCAGCGGAGCTGCCCCGGCTGATGGCGGCCCCGCGGCGGGTGGCGGCGCCCCCCGACCCCGTCTCCGACATGCTCTCCGCCCTGCCGACGCAGCCGCTGACCCCGCCGCGCCCGGAGCGCCGGACGCTGTCCCGGCGCGCGCTCCTCGGCGGCGTCGCCGGCGCCGCGGTCCTCGGCACCGTCGGCTTCGTGCTCCTGCGCGACCGCGCCCCCGGGACGAGCGGTCCGGTGCGCTGGCTGCTCCCCTCCCAGCAGGCCTGGCTCGCGTCGGGTCCGTGGCTGCTCGACGGGGTCCTGCTCGCCGAGGACACCGAGGGCAACCTCGAGTCCAGGAGCACCGCCGACGGGAGCCGGCGCTGGTCCAGCAACGTGCGGATCAGCTCGGGAGCGGCGCTCAACGCCGTCGACGGGGTCTGCGTGGGGTTCCCCGGCGCCCTGGCCGACGACGTCGTCGCGATCGACCTGGCCGGCGGCGCCCCGCTGTGGAACGCGGAGATCGAGACCCTCACGGCGTACCCGGCGGCCCCGGTCGGCGGGGCGGGGCGGGTCGTGCTGGTCGGCCGCGAGGACGGGGGTCCCGCCGCGGTCCACGCGTTCGGCGCCCGCGACGGCGCCCGGCTGTGGCGGACCGAGCTCGGCGGCACCCGGGCGTACGGCGTCGCGGTGGACGGCGACGCCGCGTACTCGGCCGACGACGCGGGCTACGCCTACGGCGTCGACGTCGCGTCCGGCGTGGCGCGCTGGCGGACGCGGGTCACCGAGAAGGTCGGAGAAGGCGCGTACTCGCGCCCCGTCACCGCGGGCGGACGGGTCTACCTCGCCGACCGCGACACCCTCTTCGCGCTCGACGGGCGCACCGGCCAGCCGGTGTGGTCGCGACCGATCGACGAGGGGATCGGGGAGAGCACGACGCCGCTGCTCGCCGACGACCGGGTCTACCTGTCCGCCGTCGACGACACCCTGTACGCGTTGGGCGCCGCCGACGGCGCCGTGGTCTGGAAGGCCGCCGCCGGTTCCGGTGGCCCGGTGTTCGCCGGCCGGGTGGTCGGCACGAGCACCGCGGCCGAGGTGCTCGGCATCGACATCGACAGCGGCCGCACGCTGTGGAGCCGCCCGGTGAACACCGACTCCGGCACGTGGCCGGTGCTGGCCGGCGGCCTGTTCCACGTCGCCGACGACGACGGCGTCGTCTCGCTGGAGCCCTCCAGCGGGACGGTGGTCCGCGCGGTCGGCGAGGCCGACGGGGTGCGCGGCGCGGAGAACCTGGACACCGACGGCAGCGCCCTCTACCTGGCCGTCTACAACGACGGCCCGGCGCTGTGCTCGCTGAGCCTTCCCGGGCCCCCGGCCGGGTAGGCGTGTGAATCGGCTCCCAGCATGCGGACGCCCGTGGATCGATGACCGGACAGGTGGCACGCTGGGGCCCATGTCCGCGCTCACCCTGCGTCTCGTGGCCCGTCGCCACGTCGACCTGCACCGGGTCAGCAGCGCGCTCTGTCGGCGCTAGGGCTCGATCACCGCGCCCCCTTCCCGCCCAGCCGACACCCCCACCACAACCCGGCCCCGGCCGCGCGCCGTCGCGTGCCGCACGCCAACCGGAGGCACCCTTGCCCCCCAGCACCCAGCCGGTCAAGCGCAAGCGCGGCGAGGGCCAGTGGAAGCTCGGCCACCGCGAGCCGCTGAACCCCAACGAGCGCACCAAGAAGGACGACGACGGGCTCAACGTCCGCGCGCGCATCGAGAACATCTACGCCAAGCGCGGCTTCGACTCGATCGACCCCGCCGACCTGCGCGGGCGGATGCGCTGGTGGGGCCTCTACACCCAGCGCAAGCCGGGCATCGACGGCGGCCGCACCGCGGCGCTGGAGCCCGAGGAGCTCGACGACCGCTACTTCATGCTGCGGGTCCGCATCGACGGTGGCGCGCTGACCACCGAGCAGCTGCGCGCGGTCGGCGAGATCTCGCGCGACCACGCCCGCGACACCGCCGACGTCACCGACCGGCAGAACATCCAGTACCACTGGATCGAGATCGAGTCGATGCCGGCGATCTGGGCGAAGCTGGAGGGGCTGGGCCTGCTCACCACGGAGGCCTGCGGCGACACCCCCCGGGTCATCCTCGGCTCGCCGGTGGCCGGCATCTCCGCCGCCGAGAAGGTCGACCCGACGTGGGCGATCGACACCATCCTCGACCGCTACATCGGCAGCCCGGAGTTCTCCAACCTGCCGCGCAAGTTCAAGACCGCCATCTCCTGGCAGCAGGACGTGGCCCACGAGGTCAACGACGTCTCGTTCATCGGCGTCGAGCACCCCGAGCACGGCCCCGGCTTCGACGTGTGGGTCGGCGGCGGGCTGTCCACCAACCCGAAGATCGCCCAGCGGCTCGGCACCTGGGTGCCGCTTGAGGACATCCCCGACGTCTGGGCCGGGATCATCTCGATCTTCCGGGACTACGGCTACCGGCGGCTGCGCCACCGGGCCCGGATCAAGTTCCTGATCGCCGACTGGGGCGCCGCGGAGTTCCGCCGCGTGCTGGAGGAGGAGTACCTCGGCCGCCCGCTGGCCGACGGTCCCGCGCCGGCGATCCCCGAGGTCCCGATCGACCACGTCGGCGTGCACAAGCAGACCGACGGGCGCAACTACGTCGGCGTCGCGCCCGCGTCGGGCCGGGTCTCCGGCACCACCCTGATCGAGCTGGCCGACGCCGCGGAGGCGGCCGGTTCCGGCCGGGTGCGGCTCACCGCCCAGCAGAAGATCGTCGTGCTGGACGTGGCCGACGAGCACGTCGAGGCGCTCGTCGCCCGGCTCAACACGCTGGGCCTGCAGGCCGAGCCGTCGCCGTGGCGGCGCGCGACCATGGCCTGCACCGGCATCGAGTACTGCAAGCTGGCCATCGTCGAGACCAAGGAGCGGGCCATCCGCCTGGTCGACGACCTGGAGAAGCGCCTGGCCGACGTGCACCCGGACGTGCCGATCTCGATCCACCTCAACGGCTGCCCGAACTCCTGCGCGCGCACCCAGGTCGCCGACATCGGGCTCAAGGGCCAGATCGTCACCGACGCCGAGGGCAACCAGGTCGAGGGCTTCCAGGTGCACCTGGGCGGCGGGCTCGGGCTCGACGCCGGGTTCGGGCGCAAGCTGCGCGGGCTCAAGGTCACCAGCGCCGAGCTCGGCGAGTACGTCGACCGGCTCGTGCGCCGGTTCGTCGAGCAGCGCACCGATGGCGAGCGGTTCGCGCAGTGGGTGCTGCGCGCCGAGGAGGCGGATCTGCGATGAGGTCCCGGAATGTCTGAGCGCGCGGTCCCCTTCTACTGCCCGTACTGCGGCGAGGAGGACCTGCGCCCGGCCGAGCAGACCGAGCGCGTGCCGCACGGGGCCTGGTTCTGCGCGGGCTGCCTGCGGACCTTCGCCGTGAAGATGATCGGAATCGGAGTCCCGGAGGTGTCACGGTGAGCGTTGCGACGGAGACCGATCTGCGGGCGGTGGCCGCGCGCGCGGCGACCGAGTTCGGCCCGGACGCGACCGCCGAGGAGCTGCTGACCTGGGCCGCGGCGATGTTCGGCGACCGGCTGATCGTGGCGTCGAACATGCAGGACGCGGTCCTCGTCGACCTGGCGGCCAAGGCCGCCCCCGGCGTGGACGTGCTGTTCCTGGAGACCGGTTACCACTTCGCCGAGACCATCGGCACCCGCGACGCCGTCGAGCACGTCTACGACGTCCGGATGGTCAACGCGACGGCCGAGCACACGGTCGCCCAGCAGGACAGCCTCCTGGGCAAGGACCTGTTCGCCCGCGACCCGAACCGGTGCTGCGCGCTGCGCAAGGTCGCCCCGCTGCAGAACACCCTGCGCGGCTACGACGCCTGGGTCACCGGTGTCCGCCGCGTCGAGGCCCCCACCAGGGCGAACACCCCGCCGATCAGCTACGACGAGAAGTTCGGGCTGGTGAAGATCAACCCGATCGCCGCGTGGAGCGACGAGGACATGCAGGCCTACATCGAGGCGAACGGCGTGCTGGTCAACCCGCTGGTGGCCGAGGGCTACCCGAGCATCGGCTGCGCGCCGTGCACGGCCAAGCCGCTGCCCGGCGCCGATCCGCGCAGCGGCCGGTGGGCCGGCACCGGCAAGATCGAGTGCGGGCTGCACGTCCAGTGACCGCACCCGTGCTGGACGCGCTCGACGCGCTGGAGTCCGAGTCCATCCACATCTTCCGCGAGGTCGCCGGCGAGTTCGACCGCCCGGTGATCCTGTTCTCCGGCGGCAAGGACTCCACCCTGCTGGTGCACCTGGCGGTCAAGGCGTTCGCCCCGGCCCCGGTGCCGTTCCCGCTGCTGCACGTCGACACCGGGCACAACTACCCGGAGGTCATCGACTTCCGCGACCGGCTCGTCGAGCGCCTCGGGCTGCGCCTGCACGTCGCGCACGTCCAGGACTGGATCGACGACGGCCGGCTCACCGAGCGCCCCGACGGCACCCGCAACCCCCTGCAGACCGTCCCCCTGCTCGACAGCATCAACGAGCACCGCTTCGACGCGGTCTTCGGCGGCGGCCGGCGCGACGAGGAACGCGCGCGGGCCAAGGAGCGGATCATCAGCCTGCGCGACGCGTTCGGCCGGTGGGACCCGCGCAGCCAGCGCCCCGAGCTGTGGAACCTCTACAACGGCCGGCACGCCGCCGGCGAGCACGTGCGGGTGTTCCCCATCTCCAACTGGACCGAGCTGGACGTCTGGCGCTACATCCAGCGCGAGGGCATCGAGCTGCCGTCGATCTACTTCGCGCACCGGCGCGAGGTCTTCCGCCGCGACGGCATGTGGCTGGCCGAGGGCCCCTGGGGCGGGCCCCGCGGCGCGGAGGGCCTGGAGCTCAGGTCGGTGCGCTACCGGACCGTCGGCGACGGCTCCTGCACCGGCGCGGTGGAGTCCACCGCCAGCACCCTGGACGAGATCATCGACGAGGTCACCGCGTCGCGGCTCACCGAACGCGGCGCCACCCGCGCCGACGACCGGCTGTCGGAGGCCGCGATGGAGGACCGCAAGCGTGAGGGGTACTTCTAGTGGCGCGTGACCTGCTCCGGTTCGCCACCGCGGGGTCGGTGGACGACGGCAAGTCCACGCTGGTGGGCCGGTTGCTCTACGACACCAAGTCGGTGCTGGCCGACCAGATCGAGGCCGTCGAGCGCGCCTCGGTCGACAAGGGCATGTCGACGCCCGACCTGTCGCTGCTGGTCGACGGCCTGCGCGCGGAGCGCGAGCAGGGCATCACCATCGACGTCGCCTACCGCTACTTCGGCACGCCCACCCGCGAGTTCGTGCTCGCCGACACCCCCGGCCACGTCCAGTACACGCGCAACACCGTCACCGGCGCCTCCACCGCCGAGCTGGCCGTGCTGCTGGTCGACGCGCGCAACGGCATCGTCGAGCAGACCCGCCGGCACGCCGCCGTCCTGGCGCTGCTGCGGGTGCCCCGGCTGGTGCTGGCCATCAACAAGATCGACCTCGTCGGCTTCGACGAGGAGACGCTGACCACCATCGCCAAGGACTTCTCCGGCCTGGCCCGCTCGGTCGGGTTCGCCGACGAGGCGGTGCAGGTGATCCCGGTGTCCGCGCTGGCGGGCGACAACGTCGTCGAGCGCTCGACGCGCACGCCCTGGTACGACGGCCCGACGCTGCTCGGGCACCTGGAGTCGGTGCCGGTCGCCGGGCCCGAGGTCAGCGCGCCGTTCCGGATGCCGGTCCAGTACGTCATCCGCCCCCGCGCGGGGGCCCTGCCCGACGCCGAGGAGCGCTGGGGGCCGCTGCACGACTACCGCGGCTACGCCGGACAAGTGGCCTCCGGCACGGTCTCGCCCGGCGACGAGGTCGTCGTGCTGCCCGGCGGCGCCCGCACCACGGTGGCGGCCGTCGACACCGCCGACGGCCCGCTCGACGCCGCCGGCGCCGGGCGCAGCGTCACCATCCGGCTGACCGACGACATCGACATCTCCCGCGGCGACCTGATCGCCGCCGCAGGCGCCGCCCCCCGGGTCGGCTCCGAGATCGAGGCCACCCTGTGCTGGCTGGCGGACAAGCCGCTGCGGGCCGGCGCCCGGCTGCTGCTGAAGCACGGCGCCCGCACGACCCAGGTCATCGTGGGGGCGCTGGGCGAGCGACTCGACGTCGACTCCGTCCGCTTCGTCGACCCGCCCGAGGCGCTCACCGTCAACGACATCGCCATGGTGAGCCTGCGCACGGCCGACCCGCTCCCGGTGGACGACTACGCCGACATCCGGGCCACCGGCAGCTTCCTGCTGATCGACCCGCCCACCGGCAACACGCTGGCCGCCGGGCTGGTCGGCGCGCCGCTGGCGGTCGTCGAGGCCTGAACGGCGGCGGGTGGCCCTCGTACGGGTCACCCGCACACCGGCCGTAATCCGCATCACCCCGCCCGACGGGCGCCGATCCCGCGCGCCCGCGTTTGCGCACGATCCCGGTAGAAGTCCGGACATTTGCGCGGGTGCTCCCGCAGCGCGGACACCCGGTTGTAACCAGGCCATTTCCCACGGACGATGGTCGGGTGCTGCCCTCCGCGACCGCTGCCACCGGCCACCGGCCGGGCGCCGACGCGTCCATGACGGGGCACCTCTTCACCGGCCTGGAGCTGTTCTGGCCGTCCCGGCGCGGCCACGCCTTCGACGAGTTCTGTCGCTGAGCGCCCGGCCCGTCCCGCGCTGACGCGGTATCCACGCGGTATCCACGCGATACCGACGCGGCATCGACGCGGCACTGACCCGGCACCGACCCCGCGGTTCCCCCCGGCGCGTTCTGGCACGCCCCGGGCGTCCCCTGCTGCCCTGCACACCGGAGTCGCTTCTCCATGCAAACGCTCATCGTCTACGCCCTCGTCGGCTTCGGCGCGCAACTCGTCGACGGCGCCCTCGGCATGGCCTACGGCGTCACGTCCACGTCCCTCCTCCTGGCCGCCGGCATCAACCCGGCCACCGCCAGCGCGTCGGTGCACCTCGCGGAGGTCGGCACGACCCTCGCCGCCGGCGCCTCGCACTGGCGCTTCGGCAACGTCGACTGGAAGCTCGTCCTCAGGCTCGGCGTCCCCGGCGCGATCGGCGCCTTCCTCGGCGCGACCGTGCTGTCCGCGCTGTCCACCGAGGACGCGGCGCCCTACATGGCGGGCGTGCTGCTCGCGCTGGGCGTCTACGTCCTGCTCAGGTTCACGCTGCGCCCGCCGAAGGTCGCCACGGCGCGGACCTCCCCGCACGGGTCCCGGTTCCTGTCCCCGCTCGGCCTGGTCGCCGGCTTCGTCGACGCCTCCGGCGGCGGCGGGTGGGGCCCGGTCGCCACCCCGGCCCTGCTCACCGCGGGCAAGACCGCGCCGCGCACCGTCGTCGGCTCGGTGGACACCTCGGAGTTCATGGTCGCCCTGGCCGCCAGCATCGGCTTCCTGATCGGCATCGGGTCCGCGGTGCTCGACCCGTGGACGATCGGTGGGCTGCTGCTCGGCGGCGTGCTGGCCGCGCCGCTGGCGGCCTGGCTGGTGACCAGGATCCCGGCGCCGGTGCTGGGCGCCGCGGTCGGCGGGATCATCGTGTTCACCAACACCCGCACGATCCTGCGGGCGCTGAAGGTCAGCGACTGGGCCTCCACGACGGTCTACCTGTTCATCGCCGGTATCTGGATCGCCGCCGTCGCCATCGCGATCAGCAAGGTCCGCAGCGGCACCCTGCCCCGCGAGGCCGTCGTCGACGAGCCCGAGCGCCCCGTCGAGGAGGTCGCCGCCCCCAAGTCCTGACCCCACCCGTCGAGAACGACGTCGCTGTCCGTTGGACCGGTCCAATCCGACAGCAACGTCGTTCTCGACGGGGCATGCCCGTCCGGCATGCCGCGGTTCCGGATCGTCGGGGCCGAGCCGGCCCGCGCCGACATAGCGTGGCCCGGTGAGCACCCCGACGATCGGCCTCTTCCTGCACAACCACACCATCGCCACCGACCCGGCGACCGCCACGGCCGTCGCCGAGCGCGCCGAAGCACTCGGCTACGACTCCCTGTGGGCCGGCGAGCACGTGGTCGTGCCCAGCCCGCGCGTGGCGCCCTCACCGCTGGACCCCGACGAGCCGATGCTCGACCCGATCGTGCTGCTGGCCCACCTGGCCGCCCGCACCCGCCGCATCCGGCTCGGCACCGGCGTCATCGTCCTCCCGCAGCGCAACCCGCTGGTCCTGGCCAAGCAGCTGGCCAGCCTCGACGTGCTCTCCGGTGGCCGGCTGGAGGTCGGCATCGGGGCCGGCTACCTGGAACCCGAGCTGACCGCGATCGGCGTCCCCATGGCCGAGCGCGGCACCCGCACCGACGAGTACCTGGCCGCGATGCGGACCCTGTGGGAATCCGACGCCCCCGCCTTCGACGGCACCCACGTCCGGTTCTCCGGCGTCGACGCCCACCCGCGCCCGGTGCAGCGCCCGCTGCCCGTCGTCGTCGGCGGGCACGCACCCGCTGCCCTGCGCCGGGCCGCCCGCCACGCCCAGGGCTGGTACGGCTTCATGCTCTCCCCCGAGGACACCGCGGCCCACGTCACCGCGCTGCGCAAGGCCTCCGCCGACACCGGCCGCGACGACCCGCCGCACGTCTCCGTCACCCCGAACCGGCGCCTCGACCCCGCCACTGTCGCCGCTTACGCCGAGGCCGGGGCCGACCGCCTGGTCGTAGCCCTGAGCCCCACCGCCGCCCTGGACGGCCTGCACCGGATCCTGGACGCCAACGCCCCCAGCGCCCTCCGGACCTGACGGCCTGAACCCGCCACCGGGTTGGGCACCCTCACAGCCCTCCCCGTTCAGGGACATTCGCCGCGCTGGAGCGGCTGAGGACGTCTTCGCAGGGGCGGTGAGGTCTTCGCAGGGGCGGTGAGGTCTTCGCAGGTGCCGTGGACCCTGCGAAGACCAAGGCGACTCTGCGAAGACGCCCTCCCGGTCGACCGCGAAGCTGGCCGCGAAGCGGCCACTCCACCCCCGGAAGCCCCTGCTCGATCAGAGGTCGCCCGCCGCGGAGGCGCCGCCGGAGGCCCCTCAGAAAGCGCCGAAGGCCTCAACCAGATGAGTCAGGCAGCAGCAGACCGCGCCCGCACCGGCGCCAGACTCCGCAACACCGCCCGTGCCACAGCATCGTTGTAGCGCAAGCTCTGCGCGTTCATCCCGGGCCGCGTGAACGCCCCCGCCACCTTGACCGTCGTGTGCGGCCCCACCGCGAACCGCTGCGGGTGCACCTCCCCCGACGCCCGCAGGAGGGCCCCGTCGCTCGGGCGGACCTGGATCAGGCCGGTGTTGCGCAGCACCGTGCCGTCGGCGTCGACCAGCACCTCCTCCACGGCTTCCCCGTCGCGGACGAGGCCGGCCAGCAGGGGGTCGGTGGTGCGGGCGGCGCTGGGGTCGGGGAGGCGGGCGTCGACGAGGATCGTCGAGCGGACCGGTTCGGCCCCGGGCAGGCTCGCGCTGCCGGCGCGGAAGCCGTCCTCGGCGACGTCGACGAGCATTCCGGCGCCGAGGAAGTCGACGTACCCGGCGTGGGAGAGCGCCAGGAGTTGGCGCACCCGGAAGCCGGGCGGTCCGCTGGCCGCGGAGTTGAAGAAGCCCTGCCAGCGGCTCAGGTCGAACGCGCGCGACCGGGCCGACAGCACCCCGGCGGCGTGCAACCGGCCCACCTCGCCGTACACCGACAGCATCGCCACGAACATCCCCAGGTGGGACGTGTGCGCGGGGTCGGTGTGCTGGCGCAGGTCCTCCTCGATGCGGGCGCGGACCTGCGGCTGCAGCGCGGCCAGGCTCGTCGCGGTGAGGCCGGTCAGCGGCTCGTTCATGGCGGTGAGGTCGAGCCGGTCGACCGGGTCGGGCACCGCCGCCGCCAGCAGCGCGAACATCTCCGGGGAGTCCCAGCCCGCCGCGGTGTAGCGGTCGGCGAACTCCTCCCACGGGAGGCGGACCCGGTCGGGGTGGCCCAGGAACAGCTCGTGGTACCAGCCCCAGGCCAGTTCCTTGGCCATGTGCGGCCACATGGTGTCGAGCAGCTCGATCGGCTCCCCGGCCGCCACGACGTCGTCGGTCTGCTCCGGGCCGAAGAACCGCGGCAGCGGCGGGCGCCCGCCGCGCAGCTGGTAGGCCGGCTTGGCGTGGTAGAGCGAGCCGCGGGGCGAGCCGGCCACCAGGTGCGGCTCGGCACCGGAGGGCACGTACCGCAGCTCGTCGCCGTCGGGCTCGAACCGGCCGCCGCGGCCCTCGAACAGCAGCACCACCAGGTCGACGAAGGCCAGCCCCAGCCCCCGCACCAGCACCGTCTCGCCCGGCTCGATCACCGACAGGTCGGTGTCGGTGGTCTGCTCGGGCGGCAGGTAGCGCAGGCCGTGCTCGGCGGCCCGCGCGGCCAGGGCCAGCTCGTCGGCGGTGGGGGTGGCGTCGAGGTGGCCGGAGGCCAGCACGACCGCGTCGACCCGCAGGGCGCGGCCGTCGTCGAGCCGCACGACCTGGGTGCCCCCGTCGTCGTCGACGTCGACGGCGGTGGCGCGGTGCACGTGCACCCGCATCCCGTCGGGCAGCCGGGAGGCGACGTCGCGCAGCACCCACCCCAGGTACTCGCTCTGCAGTCGGCGGCTCGGGAACGTCGACGCCGTCACCGCGCGCAGCTCGGCGGCCAGCGCCGGTTCCAGCGTGTCGGGGTCGGTCCGCCCCGCCCACTCCCAGAACGACGGCCCGGCCACGATCGGGCCCTCGCAGACGACCGTGTCGTCGGTGAACATCGTGACGTCGGCGGCCATCGAGTTCATCGCCAGCAGCGGCGACTGGTCGTGGCGCCAGATGCGCCCGGCGCCGGCCGGGTACGGGTCGACCAGGTGCACATCGAGGTCGCCGGGGTGCAGCTCGGGGGCGCTGGCGGCCAGCCGTTCGAGCAGGCCGACGCCGCGCGGGCCGGCGCCGACGATCGCGATCGAGGACATGCGGGTCTCCTGCCGGGCGGTCGGACGGGACGGGTCCGGACGGCCTCAGACGGCGGAGCGGGTGCGGCAGAAGTCGACGTGCCGGCGCCGCGCCAGGAAGGTCCCCACGCCATCGACTGTAAGCGCAGGCCGCGGCCGCGGCCAGCGGATGCCTGGTGGTCCTGGTCGCTGTGCGTCGGGTCCGGGGTCCCTGCCGGAGGATCGGATCGTGTGCCGGCGCGTAACGATCCACCGCTCCCCCGCTACATCTTCCGTGGAACGGCCCCGCGGCCCGTCACGCTCCGGCGGGAAGCGGTCACACGACCGGGGGTGTCCCTTGGAAACGAGTACCGCGGTGCCGGCCGACCTCGCTGCGGCGGTCGGCGCCGAGACGATCAGGTGCCGGCTGTGCGGCTCCGCGGACCTGCGCAGCTTCCTCGATCTCGGCGCGACTCCGCCCTGCGAGTCGTTCCTGACCGCCGAGGCGGCCCAGGCCCCGGAGCTGACCTACCCGCTGCACGTCCGGGTGTGCGAGCGGTGCCTGCTGGCGCAGCTGCCGCCGCTCATCACGCCGGAGGAGACGTTCACCGAGTACGCCTACTTCGCATCGTTCTCCGACTCCTGGGTGAGCCACGCCGCCCGCTTCGTCGACGGCGCGGTCGAGCGGCTGGGGCTCGGGCCCGGCTCCTTCGTCGTCGAGGTGGCCAGCAACGACGGCTACCTCCTGCAGCACGTGGTCGCGCGCGGCATCAGGTGCCTGGGGATCGAGCCTGCGGTCAACGTGGGGGCGGCGGCGCGGGAGAAGGGCGTGCCGACGCGCACCGCCTTCCTCACCCCGCGGACGGGCGCCGACGTCCGGGCCGAGCACGGCGGCGCGGACCTCGTCTGCCTCAACAACGTGTACGCGCACATCCCGGACGTCGTCGGGTTCACCGCCGGGCTGCGCTCGCTCGTCGCCGACGACGGCTGGGTCTCGATCGAGGTGCAGCACCTGCTGACCCTGGTGCAGCGCACCCAGTTCGACACGATCTACCACGAGCACTTCCAGTACTACACGGTGCTCACGGCCCAGCGTGCCCTCGCGTCGGGCGGGCTGACCGTGGTCGACGTCGAGCTGCTCGACACCCACGGCGGCTCGATCCGGTTGTGGGCCCGCCCGGACGAGGTCGCCGGTCCGCCGACGGCCCGGGTGGCGGAGGTGCTCGCGGCCGAGCGGGCGGCCGGGCTGCACTCGGCGGCGGGCCACGACGGGTTCGCCGACGCGGTGTCGCGGGTCCGCGACGACCTGGTGGCGTTCCTGGTCGAGGCGCGCCGGGCCGGTCGCACGGTCGTCGGGTACGGCGCGCCGGGCAAGGGCAACACGTTGCTCAACTACTGCGGCATCCGCCCCGACCTGCTCGCCTACACCGTCGACCGCAACCCGTACAAGCACGGGCGCTTCACACCGGGCACCCGGATCCCGGTGCTCCCGCCGGAGCGCATCGCCGAGGACCGGCCCGACTACGTGCTCGTCCTGCCGTGGAACCTGCGCCGCGAGCTCGTCGAGCAGCTGGCCTACGTGCGCCAGTGGGGTGGGCGGTTGGTCTTCCCGATCCCCGCCCTCGAGGTGGTCCCGTGAGGACCGGACCGTGCTGAGCCTGCTGCCCCAGCGCCTCGACCGCATCCTGGCCGTGGGCGCGCACTGCGACGACATCGCGATCGGCGCCGGTGGGTCGTTGCTGGAGCTGTGCCGGGCGCATCCGGGGGTCGGGGTCTCGGCGCTGGTGCTGACCGGGGGCGGGTCGCTGCGCGAGGAGGAGGAGCAGACCGCGCTGACCGCGTTCTGCCCGGGCGCGGAGCTCGACGTCACCGTGCTCGACCTCCCGGACGGCCGCGTGCCGATCCGGTGGGAGCGGGTCAAGCTGGCGCTGGAGGAGCTGAGCGCCCGCGGCGAGCCGGACCTGATCTTCGCCCCGGCACCGCACGACGCCCACCAGGACCACCGGGCCCTCGCCGAACTGGTCCCGACCGCCTTCCGCGACCACCTCACGCTCGGCTACGAGGTCCTGAAGTGGGAGGGCGACCTGCTCCAGCCCACCGCGTACCTGCCGCTCGCCGAGCCGGTGCTGCGCGAGAAGGTCGAGAAGCTGCACCGGCACTACGGCTCGCAGCGCGACCGCAGCTGGTTCGACGCCGAGTCCTTCACCAGCCTGGCCCGCATCCGGGGCGTGCAGTGCCGGGCGCGCTACGCGGAGGCGTTCCACCTCGCCAAGGTGGTGCTCGGCCCCGCCCCGATGGCCGCGCTCGACGACATCGGGTGAGCTGTGGTGCCGGTAACAGCACGGCCCGGCCCGACGACTTGCCCCCCACAGCAACGACCGACGGAGGGATGGGCCCCGTGCGCGTTCTGTTGACCGGACACCAGGGCTACCTGGGTACCGTGATGGCCCCGCTGCTCGCCGCGGCCGGGCACGACGTGACCGGCGTGGACAGCGGCCTGTTCGCCGACTGCGTGCTCGGCGGTCTCGACGTCCCGGACGTCCCGGGCATCCGCGCCGACATCCGCGACCTCACCGTCGAGCAGCTCACCGGCTTCGACGCGGTCGTGCACCTCGCGGCGCTGTCCAACGACCCGCTGGGTTCCCTCGCCCCCGAGGTGACCTACGACATCAACCACCACGCCTCCGCGCGGCTGGCCCGACTGGCGAAGGAGGCCGGCGTGTCCCGGTTCGCCTACGCCTCCACCTGCTCGGTGTACGGCGCGCAGGGCGGCGACGACCTGGTCGACGAGGACGCCGCGCTCAAGCCGGTGACCCCGTACGCGGTGTCGAAGGTCCGCGTCGAGGACGACCTGGTCGAGCTGGCCGACCGCGACTTCGTGCCGTTCTCGCTGCGCAACGCGACCGCGTTCGGCTTCTCGCCGCGCCTGCGCGCGGACATCGTGCTCAACAACCTGGTCGGGCGGGCGGTGCTGACCGGTCGGGTCACGGTGCTGTCGGACGGGACGCCGTGGCGGCCGCTGGTGCACGCCCAGGACATCGCCGGCGCGGTGATCGCCGGACTGGCGGCCCCGGCCGACGCCGTGCGGGCCCGCGCCTTCAACATCGGGACCGAGGAGAACAACCGCACGGTCGCCGAGATCGCCGCGGCGGTGGTGGAGGCCGTGCCCGGTTCCCGGCTGGAGATCACCGGCGAGACCGGTGCCGACCCGCGTTCGTACCGGGTCGACTTCTCCCGCGCGCGCAAGGCGCTCGACTTCGAGGCGCGCTGGACGATCCCGGAGGGCGCGCGCCAACTGGCCCGGGAGTACCGGGCACGTGGTCTCACCCAGGACGCGTTCGACAACACGTTCACCCGGCTCGCGGTGCTCGACCGCCGGCGGCGGGCCGGGGAGCTGGACCCGGCCATGCGCGTGCTCGGCTGATCGAGCCACCCGCCACGCTGGGTAGCCGATCAGCAGTTTTTTCACAAGATCGGGAAATACTCTTTCACCATTCGGTCGCCGATCGGCTAACGAAGGGTGTTCGCCGGGCGAGATCTCAGTGGGAAACGATGCGACTCGTCGGCGAGGAGCGAACATGAAGGTCGTCCTGTTCTGCGGCGGATACGGCATGCGCATGCGCGACGGCATCACCGACCTGCCGAAACCCATGACGACCGTGGGGCCGCGGCCGCTGCTGTGGCACGTCATGCGCTTCTACGCCCACCACGGCCACACCGATTTCGTGCTGTGCCTCGGCTACGGGGCCGAGCACATCAAGAAGTACTTCCTGGACTACGCCGAGACCGCCTCCAACGACTTCGTGCTGCACGACGGCGAGGTGGAGCTGCTGAGCACCGACATCCGCGACTGGACGATCACCTTCGTGCACACCGGCCTCGATTCGCCGATCGGCGAGCGGCTGCGGCGGGTGCGCTCGCACGTCGAGAACGAGGAGATCTTCCTCGCCAACTACGCCGACGTGCTCACCGACCTGCCGCTGAACGACATGATCGACGCGTTCAAGGCCAGCAACGCCGTCGGCGCACTCGTCGCCGTGCCACCGCAGTCCGCCTTCCACTGCGTCGAACTCGGCCACGCCGACCGGATCGCGTCGATCCGCACGCTGCAGCAGATGCCGCTGTGGGAGAACGGCGGCTACTTCGCGCTCCGCCCGGAGATCTTCGACCACCTGCCGGAGAACGGCGACCTCATCGCGGACGCGTGCGTGCCGCTGACCGCGCAGGGCCGGATGATGGCCTACCGGCACCGCGGTTTCTGGCACCCGGCCGACACCCCCAAGGAGCGCACCGCGCTGGAGGCGATGTACCGGTCCGGGAACTGCCCGTGGATGCCGTGGACGGTCGGCGCCGAGGTGCGGCGCAACCCGCTGCAGACGGCGATCGCCGGCGTGGTCGGCGGCGGGCCGGAGCACGAACGCTGAGCCGGGCGACCGCGGGGAGCCGGGCATCGGAGTCCGGCCGGCGTCAGGAACCGACTCGGAGCAAGCGCCCCGTGGAGTCGTTGCCCGCCGCGCGCCACTCCTCCCAGGTGAGGTCCCTTCCGTCCCACGAGAAGCGGGATCCGTCCGGGAACGGGAACCGATAGGTGTTGGCCTCGAACCGGTTGCCGCCGTCGTGGAAGACCGTCGGGTCGTCGACGTCCTCGACGGCACCCGAGCTCGCGCCCGGTGCGAACGTGATCGTGTTGTCGTGCACCCACACGTTCCGCACCAGGTGAGGGCCGTGCGGCGCCGGATCCTCCCAGGCACGGTCGCCGCTCTCGATCAGCACGATCCCGTTGGCCCCACCGGTGACGGTGTTGTGGGCGACGTCGATCCGGCCGCACTCCGAACCCGAGGACTGGATCTGGATCCCCGCCTCCCAGCCCCACCCCTTGTGCACGCGCCCGTTACCGGCGATCTCGTTGTGGGCGATCGTGGCGTCGTAACTGATCTCGTGCTGGATCCCGGCCCCGTCGTTGCCGGTCACGACGTTGTACTCGTAGGTCGTCCGCAGGTTGCCCCCGTCGGTCCACAGGCCCGGACCGCGGTTGTCGTGCACCCTGTTGTGGACGATGGACAGGTCCCGGGTGAGCCAGCTCTTGCTACCGCCGGCCTCCCACTCGAAGGAGTAGCCCGCGATCCCGTTGTTGACGATGTCGTTGTCCCGCACCGTCGAACCGTCGCCCCAAGCGCCGAAGCCCAGCTGGCCCTGGTCGTGTATGGAGTTCGCCGCGACCAGGCTGCCGCCGCCGAAGCCGATCCCCACTCCGTGGTTGGACCTGACCTCGTTGTTGCGGATCGTCCAGCCCGAGCCGACGGCCTCGGGCTCGGCCTGACGGGTCTCGATCGCGCCGAACTGGGCCTCGTTGGCGGCCTGCTCCAGCACCAGGTTCTCGACGGTGACGTCGTCGACGACGGCGTTGACGAGGCTGGGTGCCACCGCTTGTTCGACCAGCCGGCCGGTCGGATCGTCACCGATGGTGATCGTCCCGGTCCCGTAGTCCGCGAAAACGGTCCCCGGGCGCACCCCGTCCTGCGTCGGGGCCCGGTCCAGCCGCCGGCCGTCGACGAAGACGTCCTCGGCGAGACGGCACAACGGCGTGGCGTCCGCGCACTCCCCGTTGCTGCTGGGCTCGTCCGGCAGCCTGCCGCCGGTGGACCAACCAGCATCGGTGCGCCGCCACCCGACCAGCTCGATCGAGCCGCTCAGCACGGCGCCGAGCTCACCGACGATGACGTCCCCCCGGCGTGGGACGACCGGCTCGACGACCCGGTGGCGCCCGGCTGCCAGGCAGAACGTCGTTCCCGGCGGGTGCGCGTCGATCACCTGCTGGATGTCGTCCGTGGTCCGGACCCGGACGCCCTCGCACGTCCTGGCCGACGGACCGACCGGACCGACGGGCCCCGGCGTGTCGGGCCCGGTGGGGGCGGCTGCCGCGGCCAGTACCGCGACGGTGGCCACGAGCAGCGCGACCAGGGGGACGACACACCACGAGGCCGGCCGGCGGATCATCAGGTCCCCCCGCTCCGCGGCACCTCCGGCGCGCCGGAGCGCAGCGCGCCGTCGAACCGGGGACTCCGGCTCGTCACCGCGACCCCGACCCCGAACATCGTCCACAACAACGCGGCGACCTGCGCACCTTCGAGCTGCGGGTCGAAGAACGTGGACACGAGCACCGCGGTCGCGAAGCTCAGGCTGAGTCCCGCAGCCTGCCGGCGCCGGCCCAGACCCAGCCGCTGGAGGCGGCGCACCCCGTGCACCATGCGCCAGTACCAGCCGACCCACACGGCCACCCAGAGCGCGAACCCGAGTACCCCCATGCGGGCCAGGATGTTGAGGTGCGAGTTGTGGGGGGTGCGCAGCGCGTCCGTACCCGCATCCAGGATGCCGACCTCACTGGCCAGGTTGGGGCCGAACCCGGCCCCGGTCAGCAGTTGGTCCTCCGCCACCTGCCGCTCGATCACCCGGGTCCACAGCTCCTCGCGCCCGCCGACGGTGCCCAGGAGGTTGCCCTCCACCTCCGAGCCGAAGATGCTGCGCACGTTGTCGACGAGTTGGGCCGTGGAGAACGCGCGGCCCTGCAGGCCACCGACCGGCACGCTCACCTCGAGCAGGCTGATCAACGTGACACCGATCGTGATCAGCGCGGCCGCCTTCGCGACGATTCGCAGGCGGTCCCTGTGGAACGCCAGCCACACCATCGCCCCCGCCGCGGCGCCGAGCAGGCCACCACGGTTCTGCGTGGCGACCAGTGCGATGACCAGGAGCGCCAGCAGGCTCCACGCCGTCCGCGCGCGGACCCGCCGCGGCGACAGCCACATCCCGGCCAGGACGAGCAGTGCCGCCGCCGCCGCGTTGCCGGACTTGTGCGACAGCACCGACACGTCGCTGAACGGCACCTCGGGCGCGCTCGCGGCGAACGGGACGAGCAGCACGGCGGCCGGCAGCCACAGCAGCAGCCACGGCGTGAGTCGGGCCAGCCCGTCCAGCAGCCGGTCCAGCAGCTCGGGCGCCCGGGCGAGCGCCGCCACGATCAGGAACGCGAAGACGGCGTAGTACCACACGGCCGAGTCGCGGATCGTGTCGATGCCGTACTCGCCGAGGCCGGGCAACGATCGCGCCAGCCCCCACAGCACGAACAGGGCGAGCAGCGCGAGGATCGACTCGTCCCGCAGCGGCACCCTGAGGTAGCCGGTGGAGGCGAGCACCGCCACGACACCGAGGACGAGCACCAGCTCTCCGACGTAGAGCGGCGTCCCCGGGACGTGGAGGTAGGCGAAGGCCCGGTCCAGGAACAGGTAACCGGCCAGGAGCGGGCCGATGACCCAGCCGTAGGCGAGGAGCAGCCGGTGCCCGGGCGCCGGGAGACGCGCGGCCGGGAAGGTCTGCAGGGGCCGGGCGCGGACGACCATGCGGGCTCAGGACCCCGAGTACGGCCGCGGCGACGGCCGCTGTGAGCCGGGCGAGCTCGCGGGAGCCGGGACGGGGCCCGTCGCGGCCGGATCGGCGCGCACGGCATCCGGGTCGTCCGCCGCGTCGACCGGCAGGCCCTCGGTCGGCGGTTCGGGCTCGACGGGTGCCGGCGCGGCGGGCTTCGGGGCCGCGGCCGGTGATTGGCGCGCGGGTGCTGGCGGGCGCGGAGCGGGCAGCGACGCGGCGTCCAGGCGGCCCCCGCCGTTCTGGACGGAGGTCACCGCGCGGGACCGCACGTACTGCCCGACGCGGTCGCGGACGACGAAGACGTAACCCAGCAGCATCGTGGGGATCAGCTCGAGCCGCTGCAGGACCGAGCGGTGGTCGCGCTCCGGTTCGTTCCGACCGACGACGAGCACGATGGCATCGGCGACCTCCAGCAGGACCATCGCGTCGGCGTCGGTGAGCAGCGGCGGCGCCGCCACGAGCACGACGTCGTAGCGGGCGGCGCACTCGGCCAGGATCCGGCGGACCGATCTGCCGTAGTCCGCCCCGACCTGCCGGTGCGGCTGCGGCCTGCCCGGACCCACCACCGACGGCGTGCGGCCCGACGGACCGGTCCGGACGCAGTGGGCCAGCGGCGCGGCTCCTGCCAGGACCTCCTGCAGTCCCGGGCGGCCGTCGGGATCCGGCAGCAACTGCTCGAAGGGGTCGGCGCCGGCGGGGTCGGCGCCGACGGCGAGGACCCGGGTGCCGCCGTCGGCCAGAGCGGTGGCCACACCGGCGACCACCTCCGCCGCCCGGGACCGGCGCGGCTCGACCAGCACGACGACCCGTCCCGCACCGTTCGCGGCCCGCGAGCGCTCGATGGCCGCGGCGACGGCCCGGAGATCCTGCTCCACCTGCGCGACGCCGTTCGCGGAGCGGCCCCGGATGTGGACCGCGATCTGGCCGAGCAGGGGGACGCCGTAGTACGCCGCCGGCTCGGCCGGGTCGTCGAACCCGCCGCGCAGGCTCACCCAGGCGTAGGCCAGCGACGGGCCGAGGATCAATCCGATGAGCAGCCCCACGGCGGCCCCGACCCGCCAGTCCCGGTTGGTCGGGGTCTCCGGCAGCACCGCCCTGGCGACCGTGGGTCGAGCCGTCAGGTCGACCTGCTGGGCGACCAGCGCCTGGGCGCGCCGGGAGAGCAGCAGGTCGCGCTGCTCGCCGGGTGGGAGGGCGTCGGCGGCCCGCTGCAGCGCGGTCGCCGCGGCGTCGCTCTGCTCCCCGATCGAGGCGGTCCGGATCTCCTCGAACGCCATCGCGACGGCGTTCGCGGCGTCCTGCGCGACCCGCGGATCGTCCCAGGTGAACACGATGGAGATGGTGTAGGCGCCGATCGCACCGGACGAGCTGCCCTGCGGTGGGTTGATCGTCAGAGCCGAGCGGTCACCGATGAAGTCGGCGACCGCCAGCCTGCCCGCTCCGGCGCTCCCGGCGGCGATCTCGGCCGCGCGGGCGGCCACCTCCGGCGACCTGAGCAGCACGACCTGGTCGTCGAGGTAGGGGTCGGCGCCCTGCTCCCCGAGGTTCACCGGCCGGGGCAGCGTCATGCCCACCTGCGCTTCGTAGGCGGGTCGCTGGAGGAGGGTGGCAGCGAGTGCGACCGCCGTGCACAGGAGCACGACCACCAGCACCGCCACCCAGTGCCGGCGCGTGGCCCGCAGGACGGTCGGCTCCGACAGGAACTGGTCCGTGCTGGTGCTCTGCACGTGCGCTACCCCCTCGGTCGCTCTCCGAAGATGTCGGGCCACGACCGGGTGGCATTACGTCCGTCGACGTGCGAGGAGGGCGGAAGGACGGCGATCCGGCCGGCGTCGGACAATGCGGCCGTGTCCGACACCCACCCCCACCGCCCGTCGTCGGACGAGGAGCCGAGCCTGGACGGTGGCCCGGGCTACCGCCCCGCCGCCCCCACGGTGCTGCGCGGACCGCTCACGGCGCTGGCGGTGGTGACCGGGCTGACCACGGCGGTCCTCGCCGTGCTGGTGGCCGGCGGATCGGTGGGTCTGCCGGTCGACACCGAACTGCACACCGCCGTCGCCACGTGGTGGGGTGAGCCCGGCCGGCCGGCGCTGCTCATCGACTTCCTGGGCGATCCGCGGAGCGTGGCCGTGGCGATCGCCGTCCTGGCCGCCGTTTGCCTGGCGCTGGGCAGGCGACGGCTGGCGGTCGTCGCGGTCCTCGGGCCTGTGCTGACCGGCGCACTCACCACTGGTCTCAAGCCCGTCGTCGGGCGGACCATCCACGGCGACAACCTCGCGTACCCCAGCGGCCACACGGCGTCGTCGACGGCCCTCGCGGTGGTGGCCGCCCTCCTCGTGGCCGGGGTGATCGGCGCCGGTGTCGTCGGAGCTCTCCTCCTCGTGGTGGCGATGTCGACGGTCGCGGGGGGCGCGATGGCCCTCGCGCAGATCGCGCTGGACGCGCACTACCCGACCGACGTGCTCGGCGGGTTCTGCTGCGCGATCACCGTCGTCGCCGCGGTCGCGCTCCTCGTCGACCGCGCCCTCGACCGCACCGCCGGGCGGCGGATGCGAAGGGCAGCGGGGTAACGCGAGCCGGGTCCGCCTCGACTCCTCGCACGCGGACGGTTCGTCCGGGGTCCAGCTCTCCGCGCCGTCCGGTCCCCCGAGCGGGAGGTCACGTGCGCGATGCCTCGACCTTCGAAGCGATCAGGTGCCGGTCCGCCGGCTCCTGATCACGATGCGGCCCGGCTCGGGCCCGGCGACGACGGAACGGACCCGACCGGTCCGGGCCCGCCCCCGGCGCTGGCGCGCATCGCCCGGTCGGCCGCTCGGCGGTTCGGCTGGGGCCTGGGTGACCAGGCCGTCTCGAGCCTGACCAACTTCGCGGTCGGCGTCACTGTCGCGCGCTCGCTGGGAGCTGAGCAGTTCGGCATCTTCAGCCTGGCCTGGGTCACCTTCGGCGTCGTGCTCAACGTCTCGCGCGGTCTGGCGACCGATCCGCTCACCGTGCGGTTCAGCGCCGTACCGACCCGCACATGGCGCGACGGCGCGGTCCGGGCCACCGGCACCGCGCTGCTGACCGGGCTGACGACCGGCGCGGCCGCGCTGCTGGCCGGGGTGGCGCTCGGCGGTCCGTTCGGTGGGGCGCTGGTCACGCTCGGGATCGCGCTGCCCGCGCTGCTGCTCCAGGACGCCTGGCGGTTCGCCTTCTTCGCCGCCGGGGCCGGCCGCAAGGCCTGCGTCAACGACCTGGCCATGGCGGTCGCGCTCGTCCCGGCGATGCTGCTCGCCACCCGGGCCGGGACGATAGAGGCCTTCCTCCTGGCCTGGGGCGGGGCGGCCGCGGTCGCGGCGCTGTTCGGCGCCCTGCAGATGCACGCCCTGCCGCGGCTCGGCGGGAGCCGGTCCTGGCTCGTGCAACAGCGCGACCTCGGCGTCCGCTACCTGGTGGAGAACGTCAGCAACAGCGGCGGGGCGCAGATCCGGATGTACGGCCTCGGCGCGATCGCCGGGCTCGCCGCCGTGGGCGCCGTGCGCGGGGTCGAACTGCTCCTCGGACCGTTCCTCGCGGTGCTGATGGGGCTGACCCTGGTCGCGGTGCCGGAGGCGGCCCGTGTCCTGGCCCGCTCGCCGCGCCGGCTCCCGCTGTTCTGCCTCGCGCTGGGCGGCGGGCAGGTCGTTGCCGCCCTGCTCTGGGGAGCCGGGTTGCTGCTCCTGCTCCCGAACGCGGTCGGCGGCTGGCTGCTCGGCGCGGTGTGGCCGATCGCGTCCACCCTCATCGTCCCGGCCACGCTCGGCGTGATGGGGGCCAGCATGTGCTCGGGTGCCGCGGCCGGGCTGCGGGCGCTCGGCGCAGCCCGGCGCGGCCTGCGCGCTCAGCTGCTGGCCTCGGCCGCCTACGTGACCGGCGGCTTGGTCGGCGCCGCCCTCGGCGGTGCGCTCGGCTCGGCCTGGGGAGTAGCCGCCGCGACCACCTCCAGTGCGGTCGTGTGGTGGCTGCAACTGCGCACCGGCCTGCGCGAGCACCGCCGCACGGCGTCCGCACCCGCACCCGAACCCGACTCGGAACCCGTCCGGCTCGACGACGACGAGATGAGGACCCCGTGACCGCCCCGCGGCTCAGCATCGGCCTGCCCGTCTACAACGGCGAGGAGTACCTCGCCGAGGCCCTCGACTCGTTGCTCGGCCAGACCTACCGGGACTTCGAGCTCATCATCTCCGACAACGCCTCGACGGACGGCACCGCGGATCTCTGCCGGCACTACGCCGCCGATCCGCGCATCCGCTACCTCCGCCAGCCGCGCAACATCGGCTGCGCCGGCAACCACAACGTGGTGTTCGAGGTCGCGCGCGGGGAGCTGTTCAAGTGGGCCTCGGACGACGACCTCTACGGACGTGACCTGCTGCGCCGCTGCATCGCGGTGCTCGACGAGAACCCGCACGTCGTCGCCGTGCACTCGTGGACGGCCACCATCGACGGGCAGACCGGGGAGCTGGCCCGCGGGCTGCGGTACCCGCTCGCCACCGGCTCCGAGCGCGCTCCGGAGCGGTTCCGCAGCATGTTGTTCGACGACGGCGGGGACGACGACTACGCGGTCATCCGCTCGGACGTGCTGCGCCGCATCCCGCTCTACGGAAGCCACTACCGCGCGGATCGCACGCTCCCGGCGGAGCTGTCGCTGCACGGGCCTTTCCGGCAGGTGCCGGACTACCTGTACTTCCGCCGCCACCACGCGGGCGCCGCCGTGCGCGAGTACGCGAGCATCCGCCGGTTCTGCGTCAACTACGACGAGCGTCGCGCCAACCGGCTGCTGCACCCGGTCCCCCGCCTGGTGGCCGAGTACGTGCTGGGCTACGTGGCCGCGATCCGGCGGGCCCCGCTGTCGGCCGCGGACAAGCGCGCGTGCTTCGGGCACTTGGCCCGTTGGGTGGCCGACCGGGCGCTGCCGCGCGGCTCGCGCCTGGTCGACATCGGCCCCGTGCAGCGGGCCGAGCCCACCGAGGACCTGGTGTCGATCCGCGACCTGGTCGCCGGTCGTGCGGACTCGACGCCGTGACGCTCCGACGTCCGCGGCGCGTCGGGCTGTTCGGGCTGCTGGGCTCGGGCAACCTCGGCAACGACGGTTCCCTGGAGGCGGTCCTCGGCTTCCTCACCACCGAGCACCCCGACGTCGAGCTGAGCTGCTTCTGCGCCGGACCCGAGCGGGTCCACGAGCGCTACGGCATCGAAGCGGTCCCGCTGCACTGGTACGACGTCCACCCGGTCGGCGGGCCGGTGGGCAAGGCGGTCGGCAAGGCGCTCGACGCCCTCCGGACCGCGGCCTGGGTGCGCAGCTGCGACCTGGTGATCGTTCCGGGGATGGGTGTGCTGGAGGCGAGCGTGCCCCTGCGCCCCTGGGGCTTCCCGTACGCCCTGTTCCTGCTGGCCGCGGCCGGGCGCCTCACCGGCACCGACGTCGCGCTGGTCGGGGTGGGGTCGGAGGTGGTCCCGCAGCGGGTGACGCGCGGGCTCATCGTGCGCGCGGCGCGGCTCGCCGCGTACCGCTCCTACCGTGACAGCCCCTCCCGCGAGGCCATGCGCACCTTCGGCGTCGACGTCTCGGGCGACGGCGTGTACGGCGACCTGGCGTTCTCGCTGCCCGCACCCGAGGACGACCCGCGTGCGGAGACCGGTCTCGTGGGGGTCGGCGTGATGGCGTACTACGGCGGCAACGCCGAACGCCGCCGTGCGGAGGACGTCCACGCGGCCTATCGGGCGGCCGTGCAGCGGTTCGTGCTCTGGCTCGTCGACCGGGGTCGCCGCGTGCGGCTCTTCACCGGCGACGGGGTGGACCTCCGGACGGCGGAGGCCATCGCCGCCGCGGTCCTTCGCGACCGCCCCGGTCTCGACGGCACGTCGGTCGTCGTCGAGCGGACGTCCACCCTCGACGAGCTCATGGACCGGATGCGCGGCGTCGACGCCGTCGTCGCCACCCGCTACCACAACATCATCAGCGCGCTGAAGCTGGCCAAGCCCACGCTGTCGATCGGGTACGCCGCCAAGAACGCCGTCCTCATGGCGGACATGGGCGTGCCGGAGTACGCCCTGTCCGTCCAGGATCTCGAGGTCGACCGGCTGATCGAGCGGTTCGGCCAGCTCGAGCAGGACGGCGGCCGGGTCCGGTCGCTGCTGCAGCAGGGCGTGGCGCAGCAGCGCAAGCGGCTCGACGAGCAGTTCGCCGAGCTGTCCGAGCGGTTCTTCCCGACCACGCTCCCCGCCGAACCCACCGACGACCGAACCCGAGGAGGGGCGATGAGCGCCGTCGTCACGGCCACCGCGAGCGCGCGACGCACCGCCCGCCGGCTCGAGGGCACCCTGCAGCGCGTGCTCGCGGCGGCCGGGGTTGTGCAGGGCGAGGCGAAGATTGCCGGCGACGCCCAGTCCTACTGGGGCGACCCGGACGCCAAGCGCTGGCGGTCGAACTCGCACTGGCGCGATGCCGACGTCTTCGTCGACAACGACGTGTGGTCGTCACTCGGGCGCCGGCATCTGGAGATGGTCGAGGTCGCGGCGCAGGCGGTGGGCGTCGACCGGCCGTGGGACCGGGTGCTCGAGTGGGGCTGCGGCGGCGGCGCCAACGCCGTGACCTTCGCCCCACGAACCGGCGAGTTCATCGGCGTCGAGGTGTCCGCCGACAGCGCCGCGGAGTGCGGGCGACAGATCGCGCAGGTGTGCGACACGCCGTTCCGCCAGATCCTGATCGACGTGGGCGACCCGGAGCGGGCGCTGGAGCAGTTGCCGGGGCCGGTGCAGCTGTTCCTGTGCACCTACGTCTTCGAGCTCATCCCGACGCCCGAGTACGGCGCGCGCTTGCTGCGTATCGCGCGCGACGCGCTCGCCCCGGGCGGCCTCGCGCTGGTCCAGATCAAGTACGACGACGGGCGCTGGTCGAGCCGGCCGCGGCGGCGCGCGTACCGCACCGGCGTCGCGGAGATGACCACCTACGGCATCGAGGCGTTCTGGCGGCTCGCCGAGCACAACGGCCTGGTCCCGCGGTGGGTCCGGCTGGTGCCCCGCGACGAGCTCGACGAGCGCTACGCCTACTTCCTGCTGTCCAAGCCGTCGGCGGTGTAGCCGGCGGCGATCACCTCGGTGTACTCGGCGACGAGGCGGGCCAGGCCGACCGACGGGGCGTACCCGGCCTGGTAGGCGCGCCGGCCCGCCTCGCCGAGGGACCGGTTGCGGTCGGCGTCGGCCAGCACGCGCTCGATGCGGTCGGCGAGCGACCCGGCGTCGCCCGGCCGGTGCAGCAGCCCGGTCACCCCGTCCGCCACCAGCTCGCCCAAGGCGCCGTGCGCCGCGGCCACGACCGGAACCCCGGCCGCCATCGCCTCGACCACGACGAGCCCGAACGTCTCCATCCAGGCCGACGGGGTCACGACAACCGCGGCGCGGGACATCAGCTCGGCGCACTCGTCACGGGTCTGCAGACCGAGGCAGCGCACGTCGGTCCGCCCCCCGGCCCACCGGACGACGTCGTCGGCGAGGGGGCCGGTCCCGGCGATCACCAGCGGGACGCTCACCCGGCCCCGCGTCCGCACCCGGTCCCACGCGGTCATGAGCACGCGGACGCCCTTCTCCTCCGTGAGGCGCCCGACGTAGAGCACGTGCTCTCCGGGGCCGGTGCGCGGCCGCTGCGGGTCGACGACGATGTTCGGCTTGACGACCAGCCGGGCGGCGGGCACACCGGCCCCGACGAGGACGTCGCGCTGCGCCCCGGACAGGCAGAACATCCTGGCGACCAGCGTCCACCACCGGCGGCGGTTCACCGCGGTGCTGACCGCGAGGGGCACGGTGGCCAGCCGGGATCCGCGGTAGCAGCCGTGCCGCACCGCGGGCAGGGGGACTCGTCCGGCGCAGTCGGTGCACGGCCGGCCGTCGCGGAAGAAGGTGCCCGGCGGGCAGACCTGGCCGTAGTTGTGCAGCGTCGCGACCACGGGCACGCCCGCCTCCGCGCACGCGTCCAGGATCGCCGGGCTGATCAGCGGGAACGTGTTGTGCACGTGCACGACGTCCGGTCGCTCCGCGGCGAGGAGGGCGGCCAGCTCGACGCGGGCCGCCCGGTTCCACGGCACCCGCAGGGGCACGGCTACCTTGTCGACCAGCGGCATGCCGGCGATGTCGTCGCTGCGCCGCTCGAACCGGATGACCCGGTGGCCCGCCTCGGCCAGCAGGGCGGTCTCCTGGTCGACCACCCGGTCCTCCCCGCTCGGCTGGGCCGAGCGGTACCGGTTGTGCACGACGAGCACGCCCAGCGGCCGCTGCGACGCAACGGCTCCGCCACCCGTGGCGCCCGTGGATCCCGGCAGCGGTCGCCCGGCTGCGGGCACGGCGATCCCGCGCATCACCACCCCCCGGTCAGCACGGTCCGCAAGGGGGCCGTCCCCGGGCCCACCGAACCTCGACCCACCAGGGAGGACGACGGTTCCTTCCGCCCGAACCCGGGCGAGTACCAGCCGAGCGGCGGATCGGTCTCGCCCCGGTGCACGGTCCAGGTCAGCGCGTCCGGCAGCGTCAGCTCGGCCCGCCGCTCGGCGCCCGCGGCGGTCCAACGGAGCCGAGCGGCGTTCCCGTCCAGCTCGACGCCGACGGTGGGCCCGAGGTGCAGCGCCAGCCGGCAGGCGTGCGGGCCGCCGGTCCGCACCTCGTCCACGACCACCAGGTCGCGGCTCCCGCGGTGCAGCTCCACCGACCGGCGGTGGCGCACCGGCCGCCCGCGGCGGCTGTACCCGTCGTGCTCGCCGGACCAGCGCAGCACCTGGCCGGACGCGGTGTCGGCGACCAGCACCCGGCTCCGGGCGTGCCGGGTCCACAGGAACGGCCCGCCGGACTGCGACTGGTCGGTGCCGTCCAGCTCCACGGTGTTGTGCCCCCGGGTCGAGCGGAAGTACGACCGCCAGGCGGGCTCGCCGTGGTAGCAGTAGGTGCCGGGATCGGCCAGGACGTCCACGCCGTCGTGCCGGACCTCGATCGACAGGGCGTCGGCGTGCGCGTGCGCCGCGATCGACAGGAACCCGTGCGGGCCGGCGTCGGCGCGGCACCAGACCTCGCCACCGGCCGCGTCCCGCGGCACCCGCAGGACGGTCAGCCCGGCGTCGGCGAAGTGCGCCGGCCGGCGCACCGGGCGCCGCTCGCCGAGCGCGCGAGGGCCGACGAGCGCCGGCACCAGGGTGGCGGCCACGTCCGGCGCGGTGCCGTCGGGCCACCAGTCCAGTCGGCCGAAGACCTGTTCTCCGGCGGTCAGCAGGGAGGCCCACCGGTGCCGGCCGGCCCCGTCGAGGACCAGGCCGTAGCCGTCGTCGCCGTCGCCCTGGCGGGGCGGGCGCAGGTCGGTGTCGACCACCGCGGCCAGCGCGTCGGTCATCCGCTGCAGCACCCGCCACGTCGTGGTGGGCAGCTCCACCCCGGCGGCCGTGGCGTCGGCCGCGGCGACCAGGCCCAGCTCCAGCACCAGCCCGTGGTACTCGGAGGCGAGCTCGCGGTTGAGCCCGGACGGGAACGTGTTGGCGCGCAGGTGCCGGTCCAGCCGCGCCGCGGCGTCGCGCGCCCAGCGCGCGGACTCCGGGAACCAGGGAAAGGCGGTCGCCGCCACCAGGGCCCCGGCCGCCTCGGCGACCGCGTGGTTGTTCGCCGAGGAGCCTCGGCTGGGGAAGGCGCGCAGCCACTCCTGGTGCCGGCGGAGCTGGTGCAGCGCCTCGGGGGCGTCCTCGAACACGCCCGGCGCCTTGGGCCAGCCGGCCAGCAGCCTGCGCACCCACGCCCACGAGATCAGCCGGATGCCCAGCTCGATCCCGCTGGTCCAGTGCACGCCGCGGAGCGGGGGGTTCTCCGCCCACCACGACTTGAGGTGGTCGGCCACCCGGTGCGCGTACCGGTCGTCCCCGGTCAGCGCGTACGCCGCGGCGAGCACCGTGAGGTGCTGGTGGCGCGAGGGCTCCCAGAGCTGCTTGACGTCGCCGATCGTGGACTCGTCGCGGTACGGGATGTCGAAGGCGTAGGCCCCGCCCGGGGCCCGGCGCCCGGTGCGCGGGTCGCGGTGCCAGTCCGGGGAGACCATGTCGTCGCGTCGGACGCCGAAGTACTCGGCGTGCCCGTCGAGCAGCCGCTCGGCCGCCGCGACCAGGTCCGCCCGGGCCGCGGCCGGCACCCGGTCGAGCGCGCCCGCGGGCAGCAGCGAGGTGAACCGGCGCTCCGGCAACGCGTCGGGCACAGCGGGGACGCGCGCCGCCGCGACCGCCCGCCACCGGCGCACCCCGACCCGGTCGAGCACCCGACCGGCGATCTCCGACGGCCCCATCCGGGACAGCCGCCGCAGGTACCAGCGCGCGTCCATCACACCCCGACCGCGGCCGGCACGGCGGCCTCCGGCGGCCGCACCGCGACCGGGCCCGACACGGCCAGGCTGGAGTCCACGGCCAGGGTGGCGGCGGTGGTGGCGGCCAGCGAGTCCAGCGGCACCGGCATCGGCCCGCCGGACCGGACGGCGGCCAGGAACGCCTCCAGCTGGTCCCGCTGCCCCTTGTCCCGCCCGCGCGGCAGCCGCGGGCCCGTCCAGCGCCTGCGGCCGTGCACGGTGGCCCGGGCGAAGTCGTCCAGGTGCAGCACCCGGCCGTCGGCCAGCAGGTCCAGGGTCTCCTTCGGGAACCGCGCCGAGCCGGATGTCGCGTAGGTGATCGCGGCGGTGGAGCCGTCCGGGTAGGTCAGCACCACCTGCAGGTCGGCGCGGTCCGGGGTGGCCAGCGCGACCACCGCGGTCGGGTCGGCGTCCAGCAGCCAGCTCACCGTGTCGATGAAGTGGCCGCCCTCCCCGGCGAACCGCGAGCCCTCCCCGGACTCCTGCGCGTACCAGCTGCGCGGGTCCATCCGGCCGGCGTTGACCAGGTAGCGGACCGTCGCCGGGCCGACCCGGCGGCCGAACTGCCGACGGGCCCGCACCAGCAACGGGGCGAACCGGCGGTTGAACCCGACGTGCAGCCGGTCGTTGCCGGACTCGGCCACCGCGCCCAGCACCAGGGCCAGCTCCTCGGTGGACAGCGCGAGCGGCTTCTCGACGAACACCGCCTTGCCCGCGCGCAGCGCCCGGGCCACCAGCGCGGCGTGCGAGCTGTGCCGGGTGACCACCGCGACGGCGTCCACCCGCGGGTCCGCCAGCAGCGGCTCCAGCTCGGTGCCCATCGCGGTGAAGCCGAACTTGCGCTGGGCGTTGGCCGCCGACAGCGCCGAGGTCGTCACCACCCGGCGCAGCTCCACGTCCGCGCGCCCGGCCAGGTGCGGCAGCAGCATGGAGGAGGCGTAGTTGCCGGCGCCGACGAACGCCAGTCGCACCGGGCGGTCGGCGGCCATCGGCGGCGCCGGCCGCGCGGTCCGGGCACGAGAGGGCTCCACCACGGCCGGCCGCGTCGGCCCGGACGGCGGCGGGACCGGGGTGCCGTAGCGGAACAGCACAGCCACGGCCGTGAGCTCGCCGGAGACGAGCGACGCGTAGGTGGCCACCGCGTCGTCGAAGTCGGCCACCCGGTCGATGAGCGGGGCGACGTCGATGTCGCCGCGGTGCAGCATGTCCAGCACGTGGGCCAGGTTGCGCCGCTCGGTCCAGCGCACGTAGCCGATCGGGTAGTCGCGGCCCTCCAGCTCGTAGGACGGGTCGTAGCGGCCCGGCCCGTACGACCGGGAGAACCGGACGTCGAGCTCCTTCTCGTAGTAGGCGTTCCAGGGCAGGTCCAGCCGGCACTTGCCGATGTCCACCACGCGCCCGCGGTCGCGGCTGAGTCGCGCGGCCAGCTCGACCGGGTCGTTGCTGCTGCCACCGGCCGCCAGGTAGACCTGGTCGACGCCGTGGCCGCCGGTCAGCTCGCCGACCGCGGCGTCCACCACCCCGGATTCGGGGTCGTCGCACACCAGGGCACCGGCGCTCTCGGCCAGCCGGCAGCGCCGAGGGTCGAGGTCCACGCCGACCACCCGCGCGCCGGCCGCGGTCAGCAGCCGCACCACCAGCTGGCCGATCAGGCCCAGCCCGATGACCAGCGCCACGTCGCCGAGCTGCGGCTCGCCCCGGCGCACGCCCTGCAGGGCGATCGCGCCCACGGTGCCGAACGCGGCGTGCGCCGGGTCGACCCCCGCGGGCACCCGGGCGTAGAGGTGGCGGGGCACCCAGTTGAGCTCGCCGTGCAGCGCGTGCTCGTTGCCGGCGCAGGCCACCAGGTCGCCGACGGCGACGTCGCCGACGCCCTCGCCGACCTCCTCCACCACGCCGGACAGCGAGTAGCCGAGCGGGGTGTAGGAGTCGAGCTTGCTGGTCACCTTCCGGTAGGTGGCCGCCACGCCCTGGGTCGACGCGCTCTGCAGCACCTTGGCCACCTGGTCGGGGCGGGCGCGGGCCTTGGCGAGCAGCGACATGCTCGCCTCCCCCACCTTCATCATCTCGGTGCCGGCCGAGATCAGCGAGTACCGCGTGCGCACCAGCACCCCGCCCGGCTTGCACCGCGGCACCGGCACGTCCAGCAGCGCCAGCTCGCCGGACTTGTAGTTCTGCACGACTTGCTTCACCAGGTCCTCCACGCCTACGCGGCGCGCGCGTCGGCGGCCCCCGCCGACGCCGCACCGCGGTACCAGTACTCCAGGGTCAGCACGTGCCACAGGTGCTTGGACCGGTCCTGCTGGCCCGCGGCGTCCTCGGCGACGAGCCGGCGCAGCGCATCGCGCCGGAGGAAGCCCGAGGAGACGAGCACGCCCTCCTCCACCACCTCGCGCACCAGCGGCGCGAGGTCGCGGCTCATCCAGGCCCGCAGCGGTGCGCTGAACAGGCCCTTCGGCCGGTGCACGACCTCGGCCGGGAGCACCGACGAGGCCGCGTCCTTGAGCGCCACCTTGCCCCGCCGCCCGACGATCTTCGCCGAGCCGGGCAGCCGGAACGCCGCGCGCACCACCTCGACGTCGACGAAGGGCACCCGCACCTCGGTGGACGCGGCCATGCTCGACCGGTCGGTGTAGGCCAGGTTGAGCCCGGGCAGGAACATCCGGGCGTCGGTCAGGCACATCCGGTTCACGTGGTCGTCCAGCGCGCTGTCGGCGTAGACAGCGGCGTGCTCGTCGAGCACGTCGTCCACCGCGCCGGCGAGGTCGGGGTGGAGCAGGTCGAGCAGCTCGGGCCGGTCGTACATGGTGTAGCTGCGCCGGAACGCCGTCTCCTCCGGCAGGTCGGCGAAGGACAGGAAGCGCTTGGCGAACCGGACCGACCGGTACCCGCGCCGGGCCCCGGCGACCGGCAGCAGGCCGACCGCGGCGCCGACCGGCCGGCGCACCGCCGCCGGCACCCGCCGGTAGCGGGTGGCCAGGAGGTTCGCCAGGTGCTTGCGGTAGCCGGCGAACAGCTCGTCGGCGCCCATCCCGGACAGCATCACCTTGACCCCGGCCTCGCGGGCCGCCGAGCTGATCAGATAGGTGTTGATCGCGGCCGGGTCGCCGATCGGCTCGTCCAGGTGGTCGACCATGTGCGGCAGCAGGTCCAGCACGTCCGGCGCGATCTCGATCTCGCGCAGGTCGACGCCGAAGCGCTCGGCCACCAGTCGGGCGTAGCGCAGGTCGTCGGGCATCGCCTCGAACCGCGCGTCCTCGGCGCGGAACCCGATCGTGTACGCGCTGATGCCGGGCCGGCTGCGCGCGGCCAGCGCGGTGAGGTAGCTGGAGTCGAGCCCGCCGGACAGGAAGGTGGCCACCGGCACGTCGGACACGAGGTGCCGGCGGGTCGAGTCGGCGACCACCTCGGCGAGGTCCGGGTGGTCCGCCGGGTCGGCCGCGGCCCCCTCCTCGGCGACCTCGCGCAGCGACCAGAAGGTGCCGCGGTCGACCCGCCCGTCCGGGCGGAACCGGATCCAGCTGCCCGGCGGCAGCTTCTCGGCCTCCCGGAAGGCGCACCGGCTGTCGGGCACCCAGTAGTAGAGCAGCGAGGCGACCAGCGCGGTGTCGTCGACGTGCAGCTCGTCGCCGAGCACGGCGACGAGCGCCTTGAGCTCGGAGGCGAACAGCACCGACCCGCCCCGGCGCACCAGGAACAGCGGCTTGACGCCGAGCTGGTCGCGGACCAGCACCAGCTCGCCGGTGCGCTCGTCGAGCACGCCGAAGGCGAACATGCCGCGCAGCCGGGGCAGGCAGGCCGCGCCCCACCGCCGCCACGCCCGCAGCACCACCTCGGTGTCGGAGGTGCCGCGGAACCGGTCCCCGGCGGCCTCCAGCTCGGCGCGCAGCTCCGCGGCGTTGTACAGCTCGCCGTTGTAGGTGATCGACAACCCCTCGGCGACCATCGGCTGCGCCCCGGTCGAGCTCAGGTCGATGATCGACAGCCGGCGGTGGCCGAGCTCGGCGGTGCCGCAGGCGAGCGCGTGCGACCGGCGCCCCGCGCCGTCGGGACCGCGGTGGGCCAGCGCGTCGGTCAGGCGGTCGGTGGTGGCGGCCCCGTCGGGCCAGAGGTAGCTACCGGCGATCCCGCACACGGGTCCCCCTCACCGCCGGGTCAGCCGGTCGTGGACGCCGACGTAGGCCGGGGCCTGGTTCGGCCAGGCCAGCACGTCCTCCACCCGGCGCCGGCCGGCGGCCGCCATCTGCTTGCGCCGCACCTCGTCGGCGAGCAGGTCCAGGACGGCATCGGCGAACTCGTCCTCACGGCCCGGCTCCGCGTACACCGCGGCCTCCCCCGCCGAGACCCGCGTCTCGACCAGGTCGAAGGCGACGACGGGCAGCTCGAACGCCATGTACTCCATGGTCTTGTTCATCGTCGACACGTCGTTGAGCGGGTTCTTCGGGTCCGGCGAGAGCCCGACGTCCGCGGTCGACATCAGCCGCGCCACCAGCTCGTCGGGGGCCCGCCCGGTGAACGCGACGTGGTCGTCCAGGCGCAGCTCGGTCGCGAGCCGGCGCAGGGCCGGCGCGGCGTCGCCGTCGCCGATGAGGGTCAGCGCGACGTCGGTGCGCCCGCGCACGTGCGCGATGTGGTGCATCGCCCGCAGCGCGACGTCCACGCCGTCCTGCGGCCCCATGACGCCGATGTACACCAGCAGGTGCGCGTGGCCACGCAGCAGCCGCGGGTCGCGCTCACCGCGGCGCATCGCGTCCGGGTCCGGGCCGGTGCGCACCACGGTGACGTCCTCGGGCCGCTTGTGGCCACGCTCCCGCGCGACCCGCCGGTAGGACTCGTTGGTGGAGATGACGTGCGCGGACAGCGCGTACGTGGCGCGCTCGGCGAGCAGCAGGGCGCGGTGCGGGAACTCGCGCGGGTCGTCGAACCGCGACAGGTACAGCTCGGGGCACAGGTCGTGCTGGTCGAAGACCATCCGCACGCCGAACAGCACCCGGAACGGCAGCACCGCGGCGAACAGCACGTCGGGCGGGTTGCACACCTGGACGACGGCGAACGGGCGCCGCCGCCAGGCCCGGACCAGGCCGGCCAGCGTGGCCAGGATCGACCACAGGTACTCGGCCAGGAACATCACCTGGCGGGTGATCGGGGGGAAGGCCGGGTACTTGTACAGGCGCACGCCTTCGAGCTCGGCGTAGGACGGGTCGCCCGCGCCCTTCGGGCAGACGACCGAGACCTCGAAACCGGCCTCGCGCAGGGCCCGGCACTCCAGCCACACGCGGCGGTCGAAGGGCACCGGGAGGTTCTGCACGACGATGCAGACGTGCCGGCCGCGCGGGCCGCGCCGCCGGCTCACCAGCCCACTCCCGCGTAGCCGGGCAGCGATTCCAGGACATCGCCCAGCCGCCCGTTGAGGTCGAGCACGATCGGCGGGGCCGCGGCGATGACGGCGGCGACGACGGCCGCGTCGGCCGACGAGACCACCGCGACACGCACCCCGTCCAGCGCGTCGGCCGCGTCGTCGTGGAGCACCTTCTGCAGGTGCGGCAGGCGCGCCTGGACGTAGCGCAGGTTGGCCCCGGACAGGTGGGCCGGGTTCACCACCGGGTCGTGGATGCGCACGTCGACGCCCTTGCCGATGAGGATCTCGGCCAGCGCCACGTTCGGGCTCTCCCGCAGGTCGTCGGTGAGGTGCTTGAACGACAGCCCGAGCAGCGCGACGCGACGGTCACCGTCGCCCGCGGCGTCCACGGCGTGCAGGACCCGGTCGGCGACCTCCCGCACGACGATCTCGTTCGACGCCATCGCGCCCTGCAGGATCGGCAGGTCGACGCTGTTCATCCGGGCGAGGTGCAGCAGGCTGCGGACGTCCTTGGGCAGGCAGGAGCCGCCGAACGCGAAGCCGGGGCGCAGGTAGGCCGGGGAGATGTTGAGCTGGCGGTCCTCGACGAAGACCTCCATGACCCGGCGGGCGTCGACGTCGAGCATCCGGTAGAGCCGAGCGAGTTCGTTGGCGAACGACACCTTGAGGGCGTGGAAGGCGTTGGACGCGTACTTCACCGACTCCGCGGCCCTGGTCTCCACCACGTGCACCCCGCAGTGCAGGAACCAGAACAGCTCGCGCACCGCGTCCGTGGCCGCCGCCGCGCCGCCCACCACCAGGAACGGCGGGTCGAAGAAGTCCGCCACGCTGGAGCCCTCGCGCAGGAACTCCGGGCACATGGCGACGTGCAGGTCGCGGCCCAGCTCCCGGTCCGATGCGGCGACCAGCAGCGGTGCGACCACGTCGTCGACCGTTCCGGGCGGCACCGTCGAGCGGACCACGACGGTGTGCGGGCGGGTCGAGCCGGCCAGCGCGGCGCCGATCTCCTCGGCCACCCGCCGCACCTGCGTCAGGTCGGTGCTGCCGTTCGGCGCCGACGGGGTGCCCACGCACACCAGCGACAGGTCGGACTCGACGAGCCCGTCCGCCGCCGACGTCGTCGCGCGCAGCCTCCCGGCCGACACCGCGGCCGCGGCCAGCGGTTCGAGGCCGGGCTCGATGACCGTGGGCCGGCCGGCGTTGACCGTGGCCACCTTGCCGGCGTCGGTGTCCACCCCGACGACCCGGTGGCCGCGTGCGGCGAGGCACGTCGCGGTCACCGAACCGACGTAGCCGAGTCCGAAGAGGGTGACGTTCACGAGGTGACCTCCACAGGTTGCCCGGGCCCGGGCCGGTGGGTGGGATCGGGGGCGGGCCGCGGGCGGGTGAGCACCGCGAGCTGCACGACGTCCTCACCCATCCGCGCGCGTCCCCGCTGTGCGGGTGCTTCGCGGTAGGGCGCGTGGGGCCGCCAGCCGCCGGTGCGCGGGCGCCACGGGACGGCCCGCGAACAGGTCCTCCGGACGTCCGGTCTCCAGGGCCTTCCGGTAGGCGACCATGGCCGCGCGGGCCGCCTCCACGGTCTGCTCGACGTCGGCGTCCGTGTGCGCGGCCGAGATGACGAAGGACTGGCCCAGCACGCCGCGCTGGAGGATCTCCTGCAGGAACAGCGTGCGCATCGGCTGCGACGGCGCGCCCGACGCGTCGCGGGTGCGGAAGACCTGGCAGGACGGGCGCCCGACGACGTCGAGGTGCGCGGCGATGCCGGCCTCGGCCGCCGCCGCGTTGACCCCGTCGGCCAGTTCGCGGCCCTGGCGCTCCATCACCGCCACGGGGTCGGTCTCGGCGTAGGCCCGGACCACCGCCCGGAAGGCCGCCAGCGACGCCGTCTCGGCCCCGTTCGTGCTCGAGAGCAGGAACACCCGCGGGCCCTCGGCGCGCAGCCCCCCGAGCTCCATCAGCTCGCGCCGACCGGCCAGCGCGGCGATCGGGAAGCCGTTGCCCATCGCCTTGCCCCACGTGGACAGGTCGGGCGTGACACCGTAGACCGCCTGCGCGCCTCCGGCCGACCAGCGGAAGCCGGTGATCGTCTCGTCGAAGACGAGGACGGTGCCGTGCTCGTCGCACAGCGCGCGCACGCCCTCCAGGAAGCCCGGCTCCGGCTCGGCCAGCGCGGTGGCCGGCTCCAGGATGACGGCCGCCACCTCGCCGCGGTCCTCCTGGAGCACCCGGCGCAGGGACTCCAGGTCGTTGTAGCCGAAGGACCGGTTGAGCGACCGGACGGCGGCCGGGACCCCGGCGTCGATCGGCAGGGTGCCGACGAACCAGTCCTGGGAGGAGAAGTACGGCTGGTCGTGGCAGTACGCCACGAGCTCGCGCCCGGTGGCCGCCCGGGCCAGGCGGATCGCGGTGCTGGTCGCGTCGGAGGCGTTCTTGCAGAACTTGACCATGTCCGCACCCGGCACGAGGGTCAGGAAGTCCTCGGCGGCGAGCAGCTCCAGCTCGGTCGGCCGGGTGAACGACAGCCCGTCGACCAGCGCGGCGCGCACGGCGTCCAGCACCGGCTCGTACGCGTGGCCCAGGGTCACCGCGCGCATCCCCATGCCGTACTCGACGTAGGAGTTGCCGTCGACGTCCCACACCCGGGCGCCCCGGCCGCGGGTCAGCACCGGCGCCATGTCCTCCGGGTACTGGTCCGAGCCCTTGGCGAAGGTGTGCGCACCACCCGGGACGAGGTCGTGCAACCGGGCCTGCATGGCCGACGAGCGGGTCAAGGAGAGTGTCACCACGAAGTCCGATCAGTAGGCACCGCGGCTTCGCACCACGGCGCCGAGGGTCTTGGACAGGATCTGGGCGTCCAGGGCGAGGCTCCAGTTCTCGACGTAGCGCAGGTCGAGACGCACCGCCTGCTCCCAGGACAGGTCGCTGCGCCCGCTGATCTGCCAGAGACCGGTCAACCCCGGGCGCACCAGGAGCCGGCGGCGGGCGTCCTGGCCGAACTTCACGACCTCGCCCGGCAGCGGCGGCCGGGGACCGACCAGGGACATCCGTCCGGCCAGCACGTTGAGCAGCTGGGGCAGCTCGTCGAGCGAGTACCGGCGCAGCACCGCGCCGACCCGGGTGACCCGCGGGTCGTGCCGCACCTTGAACAGCGGGCCGGCGCCCACGTCGGCCGGTGCCAGCTCCCGCAGCCGGCTCTCCGCGTCGACCGCCATGGAGCGGAACTTGATCATCACGAAGGTCCGGCCGTGCCGACCGACGCGGGTCTGCCGGAACAGCACCGGCCCGCGCGGATCGTCGATCTTGATCGCGACCGCGATGAACGCCAGCGGGATCAGCAGCAGGAGCAGGAGCAGCAGGGCGCCCAGTCGGTCGACCATGTGCTTGGCCAGCCAGCTCACCCCGGTGAAGCTGGGCCGCGTCAGCCGCAGCAGGGGCAGCCCGTCCACCGGCTCGATGTGCAGCCGCGGGCCGGCGAACTCCATCAGGCCCGGGTCCACCACCAACTCCGCCGCGGCGTCCTCGAGCCCCCAGGCCAGGTGGTGCAACCGCTGCGGGGTCAGCGCGGGCGTGGGGCAGACCGCGACGATCCGGAAGCACCCGGACCGGGCGATCGCCGGCACGCTCTCCAGGTCGCCGATCACCGGCACGTCCAGCACCTCCGAGCAGCCCCCGTCCGCGTTGCCGCTCGGCGTGCACGCGCCGGCGATGTGCCAGCCGCGCCGGTGGTCGCGCCGGGTGCGCACGATCAGGTCGGTCACCGACTCCGTCGTGCCCACCGCCAGCGCCTGCAGCGCACAGCGTCCGTCGGCCCGCAGCCGGTGCAGCCTCCGGCGCAGCGCCAGCCGGCCGCCGATGGCCAGCAACCCGGCGACCGGGATGAAGCCGAAGACCCACGGCCGCGCCGCCAGCGCCTCACCGGCCAGACCCAGCAGCCCGAGCGCGACAGCGCTGGTGGTCACCCCGCGGATGACCCGGCTGAACTCCTCAGCGCCCTGGCCGAGGACCTGCCCGTCCCACGCCCGGCACAGCACCAGCCCGAGCACGGCCAGCAGCCCGGCGAGGATGCCCACCCCCGGCGCCACGTGGCCCAGCCAGGGGATCGTGGTGCCGAACCCGAGCAGGTTCCCGGCGATCACTGCGGCGGCGACGGACGACACGTCCGATCCGATGACCAGCGCGCGGTAGCGGACCTCCCACCGCTCCCGGCGCAGCACCGGTCTCCCGGGTGGGTCGCCGCTCGGCCTGGCGGCCCCGATCGACGCCGGCTGCTCGGCGGGGACCAACGGGCGCAGGCCGGGATGTGTCGACACCAAACCACCCACTTCGGTGCTGAGGGACCCCCGACCCCGAGCGGCCTGCGCCCACTTCTGGACGCCGAGCCGCACAGTGCCCCTCGTACGGGTGACACGTGGCGTTACTCACAGCACGAATCGTTCAACGGAAGAGACGCCCGTTCACATGATCGTGTGGTTTCGCTCGGCGACTACGCGCTGTCGACCCGTTGACCGAATCCGCTCCGTAGTGGTAACCGCCGCACAGTCACCACGGGGCGCCCGCGGCCACCGGCACCCACGTCCCGCCGGATGCCTCCACCTCCGGCAGCGCCCGGCGCACCTCGGCCAGCAGGTCGGGCACGAACAGCAGCACCCGGTCCGGCCGGGCCGCCAGCAGCTCGGCCGGCGCGACGACCGGCACCCCCGTGCCCGGCATCCGGCAGCCCTGCTTCGCCGGTGCCGCGTCGGCCACCCCGGCCAGCAGGTCGACGTCCAGCCCGGCGAGGCAGAGCAGCGCCACCGCGCGGGACGCCGCGCTGTAGCCGTAGAGCCGGCGACCCGACGACCGGGCGTCCTCGGCGAAGGACCGCAGCGCCGACGTCATGGTCCGCACCTCGCCCTGCAGCGTCGCCACCACAGCCGGATCGAGCACGCCCACGGCCTGCTCGGCGTCGAGCAGTCGGGCGACCGAGGGGTCCGGCCGACCGCCGCGCCGCGCCGCGACCAGCACGGTGCCCCCGTACAGCCCGAACTCCCAGGCCGTGGACACACCGAGCCCGACCCGGGCCAGGATCGTCCGCACCACGGGCAGCGAGTAGTAGGCGTAGTGGCCGTGGCGCACCGCGTTCCACTGCCGCTCGCGCACGATGGCCGCCAGCGAGTGGAACTGGAACAGCAGCGTGCCGTCCGGGGCGAGGCGGTCGGTCAGCTCCTGCAGCGCCGCCGCCTGGTCGCGGGCGTGCATGAGCCCGAACGAGCCGTCGACGACGACGTCGGCCGGCGCGCCCGCGGCGGCCGGGCGGAGCCCGACCGCGCAGAGGTCGTCAGCCCAGGAGCCGCCGTGCGGGGTGGCGCCCTCGGCGAACACGCGACCGGCCGGCAACAGCCCGAGGGCGCGCACGGCGGCCACCGCGTCCCGGCGTTGCTCGCGCAGGGCGGCGGGCTCCACCCCTTCGGGTTGGTCGGGCAGCTCGGTGTCGTCGGCCAGCTGGGCCAGGCCGCACGACGCGCACAGCCACAGGCGCAGCGGGAACCGCGGGTCGGGGGCGCGGTCGTCGAGCGGGGGGAAGTACTCGCACGCCGGTTGCCGACCGAGATCGAGCACCAGCTCGCCGGTGGCCGATCTGCAGAACCGGCACACCACCGCATCGCTCGGCACTGTGGCCATAACGTTGCCTCCGATCACGACGACTACGCGAGCATGCAGGTAGGGCGGACCTCGCTGGCCGGTGTACTCGTGTTTCTCCCGCAACCGCACCGCGACGATCGCGGCCTGTTCACCCGGACCTTCGACAGCGGGATCGCCCGCGAGCACGGGGTGCGCCCGGAGTCCTTCGTGCAGGACAGCCAGTCCCGGTCCCGCCGGGGCACGCTCCGCGGCCTGCACGGCAGGGGCGGCCGCGGCGAGGCCAAGCTGATCCGCTGCGCCCGCGGCGCGGTGTTCGACGTCCTCGTCGACGCCCGACCGGACTCGCCGACGTTCGGCCACCGGTTCAGCATGGTGCTGGACGACGTCGACTTCGCGACCCTCTACGCACCGCCCGGGCTCCTGCACGGCTTCCAGGCCCTCACCGAGCAGACCGACGTCTGCTACCGGATCGATCGCGAGCACGTCCCCGGGGAGGACCTCTCGGTCCGCTACGACGACCCCGACCTGGCGGTGCCGTGGCCGGAGCCGGTGCTGGCGATCAGCGAGCGCGACCTGGCCGCCGGCTCGTGGCAGCAGCTGCGCGACCGGCTGATCGCGGCGACCCCGCGCGCTGACGCGCGGGATCGGCGGTTCCACCGGACCAGCCGCCATCCCGGCCGCGGCCAGGACGGTCGGAACCGGCCGCTATGAGCTCACCGCGTCGACCAGCGCGGCCAGCGCCGCGGCCGCGACGGTCAGGCCCGCGGTGACCGGCCCGTCCGGCTCGACGACGTGGCCGTCGCGGCGCAGCTCCACCATGATCGACTCCACCCGCGGGTCGGTGGCGTGGTGGCGGAGCGGGACGTAGCTGCCGCGGAAGGGCGAGTCCGTCCCCACCTCCCCGACCCGGGCGAACGCCCGCCGGGCGGCGGCCAGCAGGTCGGGCGGGGTGTGCGCGGGGTCGGTGCCCAGGCAGACCGGCGGGCGCGGGCCGTCCGCGTGCAGCTCGTAGGGCAGCGGCGCGCTGGGGTAGGAGTGCACGTCGATCAGGACCGCGCGACCGGTGGCGGCGAGCCGCGCGTCGACCAGGTCGGCGACGGCGTCCGCCCAGGTCCGGTAGTAGGTGGCCAGCAGGTCGGCGCGGTGGTCGGCGTCGTCGGCGCGGATCCGCTGGCCGCGGGTGCCGTGCGTGTAGACCGCCGCCATCCCGACCGCGGCCATCTCCTCGCGCTCGTCGGGGAACCGCTCGGGGTCGACGACGAACCGCGACACCCGGTTGACCACCACCCACGGCGCCACGGCCGCCGTGGCCGACGCGTGCAGGGCCAGCCGGTCGGTCAGGTGGTCGGTGAGCGCGGCCTGCTCGGCGGCCAGGCCGTCGTCGTCCAGCAGCAGGTGCGCGCGCGCCCACCCCGGGACGTCCAGCCCGGCGTGCGGGACGTGCAGCAGCACCGGGCTGCCGGGCGCGCCCCGGTAGAGGTCGTGAGTGCGGATCGCGGCTATGGCCGTGATTCTCGCCCACGACGCGCCTTTAATGGGGGCATGTCCATCCGGGTCCCGTTGGTGACGCGCCGCCACGTCGACCTCGGGCGCGTGTGGTCGGCGGCCTGTCCGGGGTGCTGAACCCACCCCCGACGACCACCCGGAAGGACCCCACCATGCCCGTCGAGTTCCTCGGCATCGGCGCCACCAACGACGGCACGGAGACGCACCCGCGCTCCGGCCCCGCCTTCGACAAGGAGTTCACCCTCGCGCTCGCCCGAGCCCACGAGGACAGCGGCTGGGACCGCGTGCTGACGGCGTACGGCTCGGGCAGCCCCGACCCCGCCCAGGCCGCCGCCTACATCGCCGACCACACCGACCGCCTGCAGCTGCTGCTCGCCCACCGCCCCAACGTCTCCTACCCGACGTTCGCGGCGAAGACGGTGGCCACGCTCGACCAGATCAGCGACGGCCGGCTCACCCTGCACGTCATCACCGGCGGCAACGACCACGAGCAGCAGCGCGAGGGCGACACCCTGCCCAAGGACCGCCGCTACGACCGCACCCGCGAGGCCATCCAGATCCTGAAGCGGGCCTGGACCAGCCGCGAACCGTTCGACTTCCACGGCGAGCACTACGACTTCAGCGACTTCGTCCTCGACGTCGAGCCCGCCCAGAAGCCGCGCCCGCGCATCTCCTTCGGCGGCTCGTCGCCGGCGGCGTACAAGGTGGGCGCCGAGGAGGCCGACATCTACGCCCTGTGGGGCGAGCCGCTGGCCGGCACGGCGGAGCAGATCAGGACCATCTCCGAGCTGGCCGCCGCCGCCGGCCGCCCCGCCCCCACCTTCCAGGTCGCCTTCCGCCCGATCCTCGGCCGGACCGAGGAGGAGGCCTGGGCGAAGGCCTACGACACGGTCGCCCGGATCAAGGAGCGCACGGCGGGCGGCCAGCAGCTCACCCGCCGGCACAACCTGACGAACCCGGAGAACGCCGGCTCGCAGCGCCTGCTGGCGGTGGCCGAGCAAGGCGAGCGGCACGACCGCGCGCTCTGGACGGTGACCGCCGCCGCCACCGGCGGCGCCGGCAACTCCACCGCCCTGGTCGGCACGCCGGAGACGGTGGCCGCGGCCCTGCTGGACTACTACGACCTGGGCGTCCGGATCCTGTCGGCCCGCGGCTACGACCTCCTGGCGGACGCGAAGGAGTTCGGCCGCGAGGTGATCCCGCTGGTGCGGGCGGAGGTGGCCCGCCGCGACGCGGAGCTGGTGAAGGCCACCGCGTAACCGCATCCCACCGCCCGCCCGCCGCCCCCCTCGCCGCCGCACCGCTGATCTACACCCCGTCCTCGCAGGGTGACCTGGAAGGGCCGGCGGGCGACGGCGAGGGCCGGCAGGAGACGGCCGCACGGGCTTCGGCGGTGGAGTGGCTGCCTCGCGGTCACCGGGGCGGGGCCTCGCAGCGCGCCGGGCGCGTCGCAGCACTGGCCGGGGGGCCTCGCAGCGCGCCGGGCGCGTCGCAGCACTGGCCGGGGGGGGGGGGGCGGCCGCGGGGGGGGGGCCGGCCCCCCCCCCCGCAGCGGCGGCGGGCGGCGC
>NZ_JAHDTH010000008.1 GCF_018531445.1 Pseudonocardia lacus | reverse complement strand
CCGCCCCGCGGGGGGCGCGCCGCTCCGGGGGCGGGCTGGGCCCCGCCCCCCGGGGGGCGCCCACGACCCACCCTCGGCTGCGAGGAGGCCGAATCCCATGATCGACTCGGCTGAGAGGGCCACCCACCGCACCCCATGCCACCCGCGGACCGGACATCCCCGCCAACCCCGCCACCCCATGCGCCACCGGCCTACTCCTCGCCGAGTTGGGGGACATCAGCCGCACCAGCGCGGCGAATGTCCCCCAACCCGCGAGTAACCCCCACCGAACGCGAGCCCGGGGCCTCCCCCCAAGCCCCCTGCCGTCACGTCGGCGCGCGCAGCGCCAGCACATCCGGCGGGGCCCCGCACCAGGAAAGGCCAACCGCACCCGTGCATGCCAAGCGTGCGGGGCCCCGGCGGATGTGCTGCCCTCCGGGGCCGACGGGACGGCAGGGGGCGACCCCCTGCTCGATCCGAGGTCGCCCGCCGCGAAGGCGCCGCCGGAGCCCCCGCAAACCCGAAGGCCCGCAAACCCGAAGGCCCGCAAACCCGAAGGCCCGCAAGCCGGGGGCCGCAAAGCCCCGGAAGCCGCAAAGCCCCGGAGGCCCCGGAAGCCGCCGAGAGCCGCCAAAGTTCCCGGTCCGACCCACCTCCCCGAACCCACCCGATCGGGAACCATGGACGGTCGGAGACCGAGGGGCGGGGGCTCGTGGGCGGACGTTCGGAGCAGTCGGCACCACTCATCGGCGTTGAGGACCTGAGCACCCCGTTGTGGGTCGAGAGCTACCACACCACCGCCCGCACCGGCATCCGGACCGTGGCCCGCGCGGCGCCCCGCACGGTCGCGCTCGCGGTGCGCTGGGCGTGGGAGGCGTCGCCGCGGCTCACCCTGCTGGCCGGGGTGGTGCAGTTGCTGGCGGGGGCGGCGACGGCGTTCGGGTTGTTCGCCACAGCCGATGTGTTCACCCGGCTGCTGGCCGAGGGGCCGACGCCGGACCGGGTGGTCGCGACGTTGCCGGCGCTGGCGCTGGTGGTCGCGGCGGGGGCGGGGCGCGGGCTGCTCGACGCGGCCGTCGCGTACGTGCAGGGCCGGTTGGTGCCGCTGGTCGAGCAGCGGGCCCAGGACCGGCTGCACGCCGCCGTGCTCGACGTCGAACTGGTGGCCTTCGACGACGCCGACTTCACCGAGCTGGTCGACCGGGCCAGCTCGGAGGGGCCGACGCGGGTGCGCACGACGGTCGTCGACACCGGCGACCTGCTCGCGGCGGCGGTGTCGATGGCCGCCGCCGTCATCACCGCGGGGGTGCTGCACCCGCTGCTGGCTCCCGTCGTGATGGTCTCGGCGCTGCCGCAGGGTTGGGCGTCGGTGCGCTCGGCCCGGTTGATGTTCGACTCGTGGGTGCGGATGATCTCCCGGCGGCGCCGGATCAACGTCACCAGCACGCTGATCACCGGGCGGGAGCAGGCGGCGGAGGTCCGGGCGTTCACGGCGAGGGCGATGCTGCTCGGGGAGCACCGGCGCATCGCCGACGAGATCACCGCGGAGTCGGTGCGGCTGGAGCGCGACAAGACGGTCGTGCAGCTGGTGGGGCGGACGCTGTCGGGTGTCGGTTCGGCCGGCGCGTACGCGGTGCTGGCCGTGCTGCTGTACACCTCGGTGTTGCCGCTCGCGTTGGCCGGGGCGGCGGCCGTGGCCATGCGCACGGCAGCGCAGTCGGTCGTGCGGGCCATCTACGAGGTCAACCGGCTCTACGAGGGCACGTTCCACCTGGACCTGTACCGCAAGTGCCTCGACCAGGCCCGCGCGCTGCGCCGCCGCCCGCCCACCCGGCGGCTGGCCGGCCCGCCCGAGCGCATCGAGCTGCGCGGCGTCCGGTTCGCCTACCCGGGCCAGGACGAGCCCGCCGTCGACGGCATCGACCTGGTCGTGCGCCGCGGCGAGGTGATCGCGCTGGTCGGCGAGAACGGGTCCGGCAAGACCACCCTGGCCAAGCTCGTCACCGGGCTGTACCTGCCCGGCGAGGGCAGCGTCACCTGGGACGGCGTGGAGACCGCCGACGTCGACGCCGACGAGCTGCTGGACCGGGTCGCCGTGGTGCTGCAGGAGCCGATGCGCTGGCCGATGAGCGCGCGCAACAACGTCCGCGTCGGCCGGCTGGACCGCCCCGACCCGGACGACGAGTTGCTGCACGACGCGGCCCGCGGCTCGGGCACCGACACCGTCGTCGACGGGCTGCCCGACGGCTGGTCGACGGTGCTGTCGCGGGAGTTCCAGGGCGGGCGCGACCTGTCCGGCGGGCAGTGGCAGCGGATCGCGGTGGCCCGCGGGCTGTACCGCGACGCCCCGCTGGTGATCGCCGACGAGCCCACCGCGGCGCTGGACGCCCGCGCCGAGCACGCCGTGTTCGGGACGCTGCGCAGGCGCAGCGGTGGCGGCTCCGATCGGATCACCCTGCTCGTCACCCACCGGCTGGCCAACGTGCGGTTCGCCGACCAGATCCTGGTGCTCGAGCAGGGCAAGCTGGTCGAGCACGGCCGCCACGACGAGCTGATGGCGCTCGGGGGCACCTACCACGAGCTGTTCTCGCTCCAGGCGCGCGCGTACGCGGCGGGGCCGGGCACACCCGATCCGTGATACGCACTGACGATGGCAGACGAGCTGGTGCACCTCGACGTCGAGCGGGGCGCGGCCACCATCACCCTGGACTCCCCGGCCAACCGCAACGCGCTGTCCGCGCGGCTGCGCCGCGAGCTGCTGGCCGCGCTGGACGCCGCGATCGCCGACCCGGCGGCGCGGGTGATCGTGCTGACCCACACCGGTCCGGTGTTCTGCGCCGGGATGGACCTCAAGGAGACCCGCGGGGCGAACGCCGACGACCAGGGGATCATGGAGTTCCCGGCGATCCTGGACCGGATCTGGACGTCCCCGACCCCGGTGCTGGCCCGGCTCGCCGGACCGGCCAGGGCGGGCGGGGTGGGGATGGTCGCCGCCTGCGACGTCGCGGTCGCCGCCGACTCGACGACCTACGCCTTCTCCGAGGTCCGCATCGGCGTCGTGCCGGCGGTCATCTCGGTGACGGTGCTCCCCCGGCTGGCCACCCGCGCCGCGCACGAGCTGTTCCTGACCGGGGAGACGTTCGACGCCGACCGGGCCGTCCGGATCGGGCTGCTCACCTCGGCCGTCCCGGCCGCCGACCTGGACGCCGAGGTAGACCGCTACGTCGGGATGCTGCGGCTGGGCGCGCCCGGGGCGCTGGCCGCGACCAAGCAGCTGCTGCTCGACTCGCCCACCGGCTCGATGGCGGAGCGGTTCGCCGCGATGCAGCGGCTGTCGGCCGGCTTCTTCGCCGGGGAGGAGGGCCAGGAGGGCATGCGCGCGTTCGCCGAGAAGCGCCCGCCGTCCTGGGCCGCCCCGACGTCCTGAGCGCTCGCCCCCGGTTCAGGAAAGCCACGATGCTGCCCGCAGAGGGCAGCATCGTGGCTTTCCTGAACTCCGGGCGGGGCGACACGACGGGGATCAGGGCGTCCAGGCGGGGTCGCGACCGGCGGCGCCGAGGGCGCGGTCGAGCGCGGGTGCGTCGGCGGGCACGGTGACCTCGGGGGCGAACCAGCCGCCGTCCCGGCCCATCGGCGCGATCGCGTTCACCCCCTCCAGCACGGCCTCGCCCAGCGGCGCCCCGACCTCGACGCGCTCCCCGGTGGCCGCGGCGACGTCCCAGCCGTGGACGACGAACTCGGCGATCATCATCGAGCCCACCGCGGCGGCCGGCATGGCCCCGCCGCCGAAGGTGGTCTCGCCGTCCCAGGCGGCCGGGTCGGCCCAGGCCCGCTTGGTCGCCTCGCCCTGCGCCGCCGCCTTGTCCGCCCACTGGTCCTCGGGCACGTCGACGAGGTATGGGGCGCGGTCGTTGCCCGACCAGCCCTCCTCCCAGTCCTTGCGCAGGGCGGCGTACTCGGCGAGCAGCAGCCCGAACGCGAGGTGGCTCACCACCTGGCCGACGGTGTACTCGGAGCAGGGGCTCGGGTCGTCGAAGCGGGCGGGGTCGGCGCCGCGGATCGCCGCGACGGCGACGTCGATGCTCCGCGACATGGTGTCTGCGTGATCCATGCCCCGACCCTGCCGCGGTCCGGTGGTGGGCGATTGTAGGAACGCGACATCGTCCGCGCCGCCGTAGCCTGGACGCCGTGCATGTGCTGGACGGCGCGGTCGAACGCGCGCTCGACCTGCTGGCCGGTCGGTCGCTGGTCGCTCTCACCGGGGCCGGTCTGTCCACCGATTCCGGCATCCCCGACTACCGCGGCCCCGGTTCCCCGAACCGCACCCCGATGACGTTCCAGGAGTTCCGCTCCGGCGCCGACGCGCGCCGCCGCTACTGGGCCCGCAGCCACGTCGGCTGGACGCGGATGGCGCGGGCCGCGCCCAACGCGGGCCACCGCGCGCTGGCCGCGCTGGAGCGCTCCGGGCCGCTGCGCGGGCTGATCACGCAGAACGTCGACGGGCTGCACACCGACGCGGGCAGCCGCGAGGTGATCGACCTGCACGGCCGGGTCGCCGACGTCGTCTGCCTCGACTGCGACCGGCGCACCCCGCGCGCCGACCTGGCCGCCCGGCTGACCGCGCTCAACCCGGGCTTCGTCGAGGCGGTCGGGCCGGCCGCGGAGCGCCCGGACGGCGACGCCGAGCTCGACCAGGTCGTCGTCGACGGGTTCCGGCTGGCCGACTGCACCGGCTGCGGGGGCCCGCTCAAGCCCGACGTCGTCTTCTTCGGCGAGAACGTGCCGCGCGAGCGCGTCGCCCGCGCCTACAGGATGGTCGACGCGCTGCGGCCGGTGGGCGGGGCGCTGCTGGTCGCGGGCTCGTCGTTGACGGTGATGTCGGGGCTGCGGTTCGTCAAGCACGCGCACAAGCACGGTGTCCCGGTGGTGATCGTCAACCGCGGCGCCACCCGGGGCGACGCGCTGGCCGACGTCCTGGTCGGCAGCGGCTGCTCGGAGGTGCTCTCGACGTTGGCCGCCGAGGCGGCGGGGGCCGGGAGGGCCGCCGGCTGAGGCCGACGGCCGGTCAGGTCCGGTCGTCGGAGCGGGAGGAGCGGTCGGGCACGGTGTCGGGCACGGTGTCGGGCACGGTGTCCGACACTTCGGGGGCTTCGGCAGGCAGGTCGTGCAGGCCGTCCGCCGGGGCGGACACCGCGGCCGCCGGCTCGGTGGGGATCTCCCGCGTCGGGCGGCGGGCCTGCACCGCGCCGAGCGCCCGTTCCACACCGCGGTCGATGCCCGCCGCGGCCAGCCAGCAGCCCGGAAGCAGGACCAGCACGGCCAGCAGCACCTGGAGCGGGAAGGGCAGCTGGGTGAGCCACAGCTCGACCCCGTCCCACCAGTCCAGGAGATCCCGCAGCACGCCATCACCCTAGCCAGTGGGGTGGCGGCGCCCGGGCGCGGCGGCCCCGTCGGGGGTGGGCGCGACGACATCGCCGCGACGCGGGGCGCGGATCGAGCTAGGTTCGGTTCCCATGTTCGCCGTCTACGCAGCCGAGCCCAACGCCGACGCTCCGCTCGACTCGCTCACCGTGGGCGAGCGGCCCGAACCCGAGGTCCCCGAGGGCTGGGTCGCGGTCACGGTGGGCGCGGCCAGCCTCAACATGCACGACCTGTGGACGCTGCGGGGGGTCGGCATCAAGCCCGACCAGTTCCCGATGATCCTGGGCTGCGACGGCGCCGGGAAGCTCGCCGACGGCACCGACGTCGTGCTGCACTCGGTGATCCCCAGCCCGGGCTGGCAGGGCGACGAGACGCTCGACCCGAAGCGCACCCTGCTCACCGAGAAGCACCAGGGCACGTTCGCCGAGACCGTGGTCGTCCCGAAGCGCAACGCGGTCCCGCTGCCGGCCGGGCTGACCCCCACCCAGGCCGCGGTGATGGGCACGGCGTGGCTGACGGCGTACCGGATGCTGTTCGTGAAGTCGGGCCTGCGCCCCGGCCAGACGATGCTCGTGCAGGGCGCGTCCGGCGGGGTGTCGACGGCGCTGGTCCAGCTGGGGCGGGCGGCCGGGATGCGGGTGTGGGTGACGGGGCGCAGCGACGAGAAGCGCGCACTGGCCGAAAAGCTGGGGGCGCACGCCACCTTCCCGAGCGGTGAGCGGCTGCCCGAGCGCGTCGACGCGGTCTTCGAGACCGTGGGCGAGGCCACCTGGTCGCACTCGATGCGGGCTCTCCGTCCGGGTGGGGTGATCGTCGTCTCCGGGTCGACGAGCGGCCCCAACCCGGGCGCCGACCTGCAGCGGCTGTTCTTCCTGCAGCTCAGCGTCATCGGGTCCACCATGGGCACCCGCGACGAGTTGGCCGACCTGCTGGCCTTCGTGGCCGGCGCCGGGATCAGCCCGGAGATCGGCCTGGAACTGCCGATGGAGCAGGCCGAAGAGGGCTTCCGGGCCATGCTCGACGGCGAGACGGCGGGCAAGATTGTGTTCACCCGCTGACGCACCGTTAGACCGTTCACCCCAAAGGTATCCCTCGGAGGCGGACACACCTTGCGCCCAACACGTACAGTCGGTAACCGTGCCCGAACCACCAAGTAGAAGGGCGCCGGGCACGGTGTACGCCCCGGCGCCGCGAGTGACAGGTCTGGTCGAGTTGCTCGACCGGCTGGACCGCGCCGTCGAGGTTGCCCTGTCCCCGGCCACATCGGCCGAGGGGGTCAACCGCGACGGCTGGCGCGTGCTGCTGATGCTGGCCCGTGGCGGTGGCCGGAGCATGGGCGAGATCGCGTCCCACACCGCACTGCCGGCGCCCACCGCCACGCGCGTCGTCGACCGCCTCGTCGACGCCCGGCTGGCCTACCGCAGCACCGACCCGCTGGACCGCCGCCGCGTGCTGGTCCACCTGGCCGGCGCTGGCCGGGAGGTCGTCGAGCGGGTCTGCGGGAGCGTCGAGCGCTCCGCGAGCGACGCCATCGGCGCGTCCCGCCTGCCCGAGCGCGCTCAACTCGCCGAGCTGCTGGAGGCGCTGGCCACCCAGGGCAGCAACCGCTGACCGCTTCCCCCTCCCACCGTCGTCCCCCGGGGCGTCGGGGCGCTCCCCCGCGCCCCGGCGCCCCTCACGCGTCCCGGAGCAGGAACGCCCACGCGGCGGCCCCACCGACGACGGTGATCCACCCCACCAGGACGAGCAGCCCGACCCCCGGCGCCAGGACGGCGGCGGAGTCGGGCAGGTAGAGCGCGCTGCCGGCCCGGTCCGGCAGCCAGCGGGCGTGCTCGGTCACCGACGCCAGCATCGGCGGGACCACCAGCAGCGTGCCGAGCGCCCCGACCAGCGCCGGGACGAGCGCGCGGAGCAGCAGGGCGAGCGCGAACGCCAGGAGCCCGATGAGCGCCAGGTGGGCGGCGGCTCCGGCGACCGGCGACGGCGACGCGGTCCCGCCCGCGACGACCCGCGCGACGACCAGGCCTGCCGCGCACGACGCCGCGCTCGTTGCCGTCACGGCGACGAGGAACGCGGTGGTCTTGCCGACCAGTGCCACCGTCCGGTCCGGGACGGCGGTCAGCGTCGTGCGCGCCTGGGTGCCCGAGTACTCGGACGCCACGATGAGCACGCCGAGCAGGACGGGGCCTACCTGCAGCGGCGGCACGACCGCCAGTACGGCCGCCACGGCGTCGATGCCGTCCGCGGAGGCGGCGACCACCCCGGTCAGCAGGGCCGCCGCGAGGGCGGTGCCGAGCGCGGTCGCCGCGGCGGCCGGCAGGGTCCAGATCTTGACCAGCTCGGCCGCGACCGCGCCGCCCACCCGTCCCCTCATGCGTCGCGCCGGACGAGGACCGCGGCCGCGGCCGCGAGCAGCGCCGCCGTCCACGCGGCCATGACCAGGCCGCCGGTCGGCGCGTCCAGCGCCCGGTCGGCCCCGACGACCAGGTCGCCGGCGAACAGGCGCATCCCGGCCAGGTCGGGGAGCCAGAACGCCAGCGGCGTCACCTTCGCGAGCAGCACCGAGACCGAGACGAGCGAGCTGTTGGTGATCAGCACGATCAGCGGCAGCACGCCGCCGCGGGCGAACACGGTGACGGCCATCGCCATGAGCGCGGTGAGCATCCAGTAGATCCCGGCCCCGACCGACCTGGCCAGCAGGCCGTCCGCCGCGACGGGGCCGGCCACGGCGTGCACGATCGCCAGCGAGACGGGGAGCGCGACGGCGGCCGTCGCGGCGACCAGCAGCGCGACCACGAGAGCCTTCGCGACGAGCAGCTCCGGCCGCCGCGGGATCGCGGTGAGGGTCGCCAGTACCTGCCGGCCTCCTCCGGCGCCCGGGCTGTTGATCGCGTACTCGCTGCTGACCGCGGTGACCCCCAGGACGACGGCGCCGACCGCGCCCAGCGGGGCCGCGGAGAACACGGCCTCCGCCGGTGCGGTGTAGCCGACCAGGTCCGCCCGCCCGGCCGCCGGCGCGTCGCGCACGTGCACGGCGTTGAGCAGCGCGATCCCGGCGCAGCCGAGCACCGCGATGCCGGCCGCGACGGCCGTGGCCGGCAGGGTCGCGGACTTGCGCAGCTCGGCCAGTACGGTGTCCGTCGCCTTCATCGGCCACCGCCGGTCAGCCCGAAGAAGGCGTCCTCCAGCGTGCGGTACCCGGCGGTGACCTCGTCGACCGGGCCGGTGGCCACGACCCGCCCGCCCGCGATGACGACGAGGTCGTCGGCGATCTCGGCGACCTCGCCCATGAGGTGGCTGGACAGCAGCACCGTCGCGCCGGCGTCGGCGCGGGCCCGCAGCAGCCCGCGGATCCACCGGATGCCGGCGGGGTCCAGGCCGTTGGTCGGCTCGTCGAGCACGAGCACCGGGGGATCACCGAGCAGCGCCGCGGCCAGCCCCAGCCGTTGCCCCATGCCCAGGGAGAAGCGCCCGACGCGGGTGCGGGCGGCGTCGGCCAGGCCGACCTGGGCCAGCACCTCGTCGACCCGGCGGCGCGGGATGGCGTTGCTGCGGGCCACCCAGGCCAGGTGGTTGCGCGCGGTCCGCGACCGGTGGGCCCCGGCGCCGTCGAGCATCGAGCCCACGGTGCGCAGCGGCGCGACGAGGTCGCGGTAGCGGCGCCCGTCGACGAGCGCGGTCCCCGCGTCGGCCCGGTCGAGGCCGAGCAGGACGCGCAGCGTCGAGGACTTGCCGGCCCCGTTGGGGCCGAGGAAGCCGGTGACCCGGCCCGGGCGGGCCCGGAAGGTCACCTCGGAGAGCACGGCGCGCCCGCCGCGGCGCTTGGTCAGACCGTCGATCGTCAGCACGCCGCCATGCCAGCAGCTCCGGCGCCGCGCGTCTTCGGACCGGGAGCCCGAACCCGTCCGACCCCGGTCCCTCGGACCACGGTCCGATGTGCCGGGGCGGCGGCGGACCTAGACTCGCTCCCGATGCAGTCCGGCCGCCCGACCCGGAGCTCCGACGCCTGGCCCGCGGCCGTCGGGGTGCTGGTCGTCGTGGCGGTGCTGCTGCTCGCCGTCGGCGGGAGCGGGCCGGCGGCGGTCGTGGTGCCGGCCGTGGTCGCCCTGCTGGCGGTGCTGGTGGCGGTCTGGCTGTGGCTGCGCGTGCGCCGCCAGCGCGCGGCGCACGAGCAGCGGCTCACGGCCTGGGCCGGCGAGCGGGCCGCCCAGGCCGAGCGCCTGCGCATCGCCCGCGAGCTGCACGACCTCGCCTCGCACGGGCTCGGGCTCATCACGATCCGCGCCGCGGCCGCACGGGTGGCCGGCCCCGCCGGCGACGAACGGTCGGCGGCGCTCGACGACATCGAGCGCGTCAGCCGCGAGACCACGACCGAGCTGCGGCGCATGCTGGCGGTGCTGCGCAGCCCGGCAGTCGAGCGGGCGCCACGCCGGCCCGCCGAGACGCTCGACGACCTGCCCCGGATCGTCGAGGCCGCCCGCGGCGACGGCCTGCGCGTCGACCTCGACGTCGACGCGCTCGGCGAGGTGTCCGCCGGCGCTCAGCTCACCGTCTGCGCCGTCGTCCGCGAGGCGCTGACCAACGCCCTGCGCCACGCCGGCCCCACCCGGGCCCGCGTCGAGGTGCGCCGCCGGGCGGGCGCCGTCGTGGCCACTGTCCGCGACGACGGCCCCGTCGACGGCGCGCGGGCCCACCCCGGAGCCGGTCAGGGCCTCGTCGGCCTGCGCGAGCGCGTCACCGCGCTCGGCGGCACCCTGCACGCCGGCCCCGAGGGCCGCGGCTTCGCCCTCGCCGCCCGCATCCCCGACGGGCCGTCCGCGTGATCTCCGTCCTGGTCGTGGACGACCAGCCGCTCATGCGCCACGGCCTCTCGGTGCTGGTCGGCGCCGCGCCGGACCTCACGGTGGTCGGCGAGGCCGCCACCGGTCCCGAGGCCGTGGCCCGGTCGCGGGAGCTGCGGCCCGACGTCGTGCTGATGGACATCCGCATGCCCGGCGGCGACGGCATCGACGCGACGGCCAGCATCACCGCCGAGCTGCCGGCCCGTGTGCTCGTGCTGAGCATGTTCGAGCTCGACGAGTACGTCCACGCCGCCCTCCGCGCCGGGGCCAGCGGCTTCCTGCTCAAGGACGCCCGCCCCGACCAGCTCGCCGACGCCGTCCGGCGCACGCACGCGGGCGAGTCGCTGTTCGCGCCCAGCATCCTGACCCGCCTGGTCGAGCACTACCTCGACCGGCCGGGCGGCGGGCCGGTCCCCCGCGTCGACGGGCTCACCCCGCGCGAGACCGAGGTGCTCGTCCTGGTCGGCCGCGGCCTGTCCAACGACGAGATCGCCGCCGACCTGCACATCGCGGTGCGGACGGTGAAGACCCACATCGGCAGCCTGCTGGCCAAGCTGGCCGCCCGCGACCGGGCCCAGCTCGTCATCGCGGCGTACCGCAGCGGTCTGGTGGCGCCGTCCTGAGCGCGCCTCAGCCGGCCAGGCGCGCGTCGAGGACCCGGCCCAGCCAGGCCCGCTCGCGCGCGCCGAGGAACTCCCGCGCCGTCGCCACGAGTGCGATCCGGTCGCGGTCGACGGTCTTGGCCAGCATCAGGTCGGCCGTCGTCACCCCGTGGTCGGGGCGGTCGAGCACGCGGACCTCGTCGCCCGCCCGCACCGAGCCGGGCCGCAGGACGGCCAGGTAGGCGCCCGGGCGTGCGCCGGCGATGAACCGCTTGACCAGGTCGGGCACGCCGAGGAACCCGGCGAACGTGCGGCACGGGGTGCGGGCGGCGCGCACCTGCAGCACGGCCTCGCCGACCTGCCAGCGCTCGCCGATGACGGCGTGGGAGCAGTCGAGGCCGGAGACGGTCAGGTTCTCGCCCGCGCCTCCGTGCCCCACCGCGCGGTCGAACTCGGCGGCCAGCCACCGCAGGTCGTCCACCGAGTAGGCGTAGACGGCCTGGTCGGGTCCGCCGTGGTCGGCGAGGGCGACGATCGTGTCGCCCTCCACGCCGCTCTCGCCCAGCCGCACGGGGCCGGTCACCGGCCGCTTGTCGATGCCGGTCGACCCGGCCCGCGCGGGCAGGTCGTGGCGGGCGCCGGCGGCGAGGTTGACCGATTCGAGACGTCCGGGCGGATCGGTGTTCAGCACGTCCCGACGCTAACCGAGCGGGTGCGCGCCCTCCCAGCAAAACATCCGATATCGGACCGGGCTCACCCGCCGGCGAGCCCGGCGGTGGCCTGGCCGACCTGCGCGTAGGGGAACACGAGCACCACCGCCACGGCCAGCGCCACCACCAGCAGTCGGGTGACCCAGCCGGTCCGCCCGCACAGCCAGCCGGCCAGGTAGGCCGCGAGCAGCGGCACGCCCAGCAGGTAGAGCTCGGTGAACTGGGCGGCGCGGTCGCCACCCGGGGGGCGCATCAGCGCGTTCAGCGCGATCGCGATGCCGACGACCGCGACGAGCCCGAACACCAGCAGCGTGAGCCGCTGCTTGGCCCGCCCGGCGAGCACCCCGGCCACGAACACGACGAGCGGCACCACGGCGTCCGTGGGATCGGCTCCGAAGCTGATCATGGGTGGGTCCGGGCGGCGCGGAGGATCACCCCAGGAGCATGGCACCCGCGCCGCCCACCGCGGACTACTTCTTACTCTTGCCGTCGCCGTCGGAGTCCGTGGACAGCGCGGCGACGAAGGCCTCCTGCGGGACCTCGACCCGACCGATGGTCTTCATCCGCTTCTTGCCCTCCTTCTGCTTCTCCAGCAGCTTGCGCTTGCGCGTGATGTCGCCGCCGTAGCACTTGGCCAGCACGTCCTTGCGCATCGCCCGGATGTTCTCGCGGGCGATGATGCGGGCGCCGATGGCCGCCTGGATCGGCACCTCGAACTGCTGGCGCGGGATCAGCTCGCGCAGCTTGCTGGCCATCGAGGTGCCGTAGGCGTAGGCGGAGTCCTTGTGCCGGATCGCCGAGAACGCGTCGACCGGCTCGCCCTGCAGCAGGATGTCGACCTTGACCAGGTCGGCGGACTGCTCGCCGGCCTCCTCGTAGTCGAGGCTGGCGTAGCCGCGGGTGCGCGACTTCAGCGCGTCGAAGAAGTCGAAGATGATCTCGGCGAGCGGCATCGTGTAGCGCAGCTCGACGCGGCTCTCGGACAGGTAGTCCATGCCGCCGAGCACGCCGCGCCTGCTCTGGCACAGCTCCATGATCGCCCCGATGTACTCCGACGGGGCCAGGATCGAGACCTTGACGACCGGCTCGAAGACCTCGGCGATCTTGCCGGTCGGCCAGTCCGACGGGTTGGTCACCGTCATCTCGGTCTCGCCGAGCTTGGTCGGGCTGTCCAGCTTCACCCGGTAGACGACGTTGGGCGCGGTCGAGATGAGGTCCAGGCCCGCCTCGCGCTCCAGCCGGTCGCGGGTGATCTCCAGGTGCAGCAGGCCGAGGAAGCCGCACCGGAAGCCGAAGCCCAGCGCCGCGGAGGTCTCCGGCTCGTAGGTCAGCGCCGCGTCGTTGAGCTGGAGCTTGTCCAGCGCGTCGCGCAGCAGCGGGTACTCCGACCCGTCGACGGGGTAGAGCCCGGAGTAGACCATCGGGCGCGGCTCGCGGTAGCCGGTCAGCGCCTCGGTGGCGCCCTTGCGCTGGCTGGTGACGGTGTCGCCGACCTTGGACTGGCGGACGTCCTTCACACCGGTGATGAGGTAGCCGACCTCGCCGACGCCCAGCCCGACCGACGGCTTGGGCTCCGGGGAGACGATGCCGACCTCGAGCAGCTCGTGCACGGCCCCGGTGGACATCATCCTGATCCGCTCGCGCGGGGTGATGCGGCCGTCGACGACCCGGATGTAGGTGATGACGCCGCGGTAGGTGTCGTACACCGAGTCGAAGATCATCGCCCGGGCCGGGGCGTCGGCGTCGCCCACCGGCGCGGGGACCTGGCGGACGACCTCGTCGATCAGCTCGCGGACGCCGACGCCGGTCTTCGCGCTGACCCGCAGCACGTCCTCGGGGTCGCAGCCGACGATGTGGGCGATCTCGGCGGCGTAGCGGTCCGGGTCGGCGGCCGGGAGGTCGATCTTGTTGAGCACCGGGATGATGGTGAGGTCGTTCTCCATGGCCAGGTACAGGTTGGCCAGGGTCTGCGCCTCGATCCCCTGCGCCGCGTCGACCAGCAGGATCGCGCCCTCGCAGGCCTCCAGCGCCCGGCTGACCTCGTAGGTGAAGTCGACGTGGCCGGGGGTGTCGATCAGGTGCAGGACGTGCTCGCGGTCGCCGACCTTCCAGGGCAGCCGGACGTTCTGCGCCTTGATGGTGATGCCGCGCTCGCGCTCGATGTCCATCCGGTCGAGGTACTGGGCGCGCATGGCGCGTTCCTCGACGACGCCGGTGAGCTGCAGCATCCGGTCGGCCAGGGTGGACTTCCCGTGGTCGATGTGGGCGATGATGCAGAAGTTCCGGATCAGCTCCGGCGGGGTGAAGGTCTGGTCGGCGAACGAACTCACTCGGTATCCACGGATCCATTCGGCAGGGAGGGGTCTTCCCATCGTCCCATGCCGGGAGGGCGGCGGGTCCGAACGGGTGACCCCACTACCAGGTCGCGGTTTCCCGGTCCACCTGTTCGGGAAGAAGACCCCAACCGGAAGGACCGGACCCGAGAGGTGCGCTGAGATGACCGAGGTACAGGAGAGCGGCGGCCGGACCCGGTGGTTCCGGCGGAACGACGACGAGCAGCGCACCGCCGACAAGGCGCCGCGCGGGCGCTGGTTCGGCCCCGGCCGGGGCGCCGACGAGCCCGCTACCGGCACCGGCAAGACCGAGCCCGCGGTCGGCGACACCGTCCCGGTCGAGCGCGACCCCCACATCGGCGACCGGCGCCGCGCGGCCGACCGCGCCTTCCTGCACGACCGCTTCGGCGGGCGCAAGATCGGCGCGGCGTTCTTCGGCTGGCTGGTGGCCGTCGGGATGACGGTCATGCTGACCACCATCGCGACGGCGGTCGGGCTGGCCATCGGCTACTCGATGGGCCTGGACCCCGCCGGCGCCGACGCCGCCCCCATCGGCGTGACCGGCGGCATCGTGCTGCTGGCCGTGCTGGGCGTCTCGTACTTCGCCGGCGGCTACGTGGCCGGGCGGCTGGCCCGCTTCGACGGGGCCCGCAACGGCCTGCTGGCCTGGGTGGTCGGCCTGCTGGTGACGCTGGTCGCCGCGGTCACCGGCGTGGTGGCCGGCGCGGCGAACGCCGAGCTGTTCGGGTCGCTGCGGCTGCCGGCGCTGCCCGGCGACCCGACCGAGCTGACCGTCGCCGGGGTGGTCGCGCTGGCCGCGGTGCTGCTGGTGACCGCGCTGGCCGCCGCGCTGGGCGGGCGGGTCGGCGAGCGGTTCCACCGCCGTGTGGACCGGGCCGCCGAGCGGCTCTGACCCCGCACCGGACCTGCAGGGCCCCCGCGCCGTCGGCGCGGGGGCCCTTTCGCGTTCCGGCCGGTCAGAAAAGTGATATCATCGCGCTAGCCATTCGATCGCACATCCGAACGGAGCACGCCGATGACCGCCATCGACCCGCGACCCGGGCCCGGCACCGCGACCACCCCGGGCACCCCCTCCGACGCCCACCCCGACACGCCCGCGGTCCGGATGCCCGACCCCGTGGTCCGCGAGCACGCCGCGATCGGCACCAACGGCTTCCTCGCCCTGCTCGTCGGCCTCGCGCTCGTGATCGGCGGCGGGTGGGCGGTCAGCGGCTTCGCCCGCGGCGAGGACCTGCTCGGCGTGGTCGGCGTCGTGGTCGTGCTGGCCGGCCTGCTCGTGCTCAACGGCCTGACCACCGTCGCCCCCGGCGAGGCCAGGGTGCTGCAGCTGTTCGGCCGCTACATCGGCACCGTGCGCACCGCGGGGCTGCGCTGGGTCAACCCGTTCAGCAGCAAGCGCAAGGTGTCCACCCGCATCCGCAACCACGAGACCGCCGCCCTCAAGGTCAACGACCGCGACGGCAACCCCATCGAGATCGCCGCCGTCGTCGTCTGGCAGGTCGAGGACAGCGCCCGAGCCGTGTTCGAGGTCGACTCCTTCGTCGAGTTCGTGCACACCCAGGCCGAGACGGCCGTGCGCCACATCGCCACCACCTACCCCTACGACGACCACGCCGACGACGACGGCCTCTCCCTGCGCGGCAACGCCGAGGAGATCACCGAGCAGCTGTCGGCCGAGATCGGCGTGCGGGTCGAGTCCGCCGGCGTGCGGATCGTCGAGTCCCGGCTCACCCACCTCGCCTACGCGCCGGAGATCGCCGGGGCGATGCTGCAGCGCCAGCAGGCCGGCGCCGTCGTCGCCGCCCGCGAGCGCATCGTCGAGGGCGCGGTCGGCATGGTCGACATGGCGCTCGCCCGGCTGTCCGAGCGCGAGATCGTCGACCTCGACGAGGAGCGGAAGGCCGCGATGGTCAGCAACCTGCTGGTGGTGCTGTGCGGCGACCGCGCGACCCAGCCGGTGGTCAACACGGGCTCGCTCTACCACTGATCCGTGGTCGGGGAATCGAGCACGGAACCGAACGGCCGGCCGGGGGGCGGGTCGGCGAAGGAGCGCAAGAGCTTCCTGCTCCGGCTCGACCCGGCCGTCCACGACGCGCTGGCCAGGTGGGCGGCCGACGAGCTGCGCAGCACGAACGCCCAGATCGACTTCCTGCTGCGCAGCGCGCTCGCCGACGCCGGGCGGCTGCCCAAGGACGCCACTCGACCCCGCGGGCGCGGCCGACCGCGAGCCGGCGACTGAGCCACCCGCAGGCTGTCGGTCGGCCCGGCAGCACGCCCGTCGGTGGGCATGTCACCATTCCCGCAGACGGGTCGGAACCACCGGGCACCGGCACGTCGCGGTCAGGGGCCCTCGACCGCACCGTGCCCGGTCCAGGGGAGCGGCCGTGTCCCGAGCGGGCGTCACCGGCGTGGACGTCGACACCGAGAGCGACCGGTGCGCGCTGGTGCGCGGGGACCCCGACTGCCGCTGCGCCGCCGACCTCGACCAGCTCACCGACCAGCAGCTCTCCGCCCGCGTCACCGGGATGTCGCGCTGGTACCAGCGGGCGGACCCGGCGGTGCGCGGGGCCGCGGTGCGCGGGATCGACGAGCTGCTGCGCCGCATGCGGGTGCGCGGAGCGCGGACGACGGTCATGTGCGAGGTGCTGCGGGTGGCGGTGCTGATGCGCCTGCTGCACCTCGACCGGGCCGCGGCCGGCGAGGCCGCGGCGCTGGTCCACGATCACACCACGTGCGCCGAGCACGTGGGCGAGCCCCGGCTGCTGGGCGAGGCGGCCACCCTGCGGGCGCACCACGCCGCCGCCTTCGGCGACGCCCAGGCCGCGCTCGCCGACGCCGGCACCGCGCTGGCCGTGCTCACCGACATCGAGCGGCCCCGGCCCGGCGAGGACCCCGCGGAGTGGGCGCGGCTGCTCTCCCGCAGCCTCAACGGCCTGGTCCTGGTGCTGCTCACGCTCGACGCGCACGAACTGGCCGACGAGGTGTCCCGGCGCGCGGTCAGGATCTCCGCCGCCGACGGCTCGGCCATGGACCGCGCGGTCCACCAGATCAACCGGACCCGCCTGCAGCTGGCCTGGGCGCTGCGCCTGGAGCGCGGCGGCCAGGACGCCGCGGCGGGCAGGCGGTTCGCCGCCGCGGCCCGCACCGCGCGCTCCGCGGAGCGGCTCTGGGCGGCCTCGGTCGACTCCGCCGAGCCCGACGCCGTGGCCGGCCACCGGTGCGCGATCCTCGGCGCCGCCCCGGCGCTGCGCCGACCGGGCCCGCAGCACGTCGACCGGCTGCTGTCCGTGCTGCCCGACGCGCGGTTCGTGCACGACCGCATCGTGCTGACGATCGCGCTCGCGCGCTGCCTGCTGGCCGGCGGCCGCGCGGACGAGGCCGTCGAGGTGCTGCGCCCGATGCACGTCGAACTGACGGCCACGGCCGTGGAGCCGGCGCTCGCGCTCTCGCTGCACCGGGAGTTCGCGCGGGCCGCGCTGCGCGCGGGCGTCGACCGCCCCGACGCGCTGGCCGCCTACGCGCAGGCGCTGGAGACCGAGCTGTGGGCGCTGCAGGAGGCCCGGCTGGCGGCGCTGCAGGGGCACCGCGAGCACCACCGGCTGGCCCGCGAGCACGGCGCGGTGGCCGCCCAGGCCATGCAGGACCCCCTCACCGGGCTGCCCAACCGGCGCGCGCTCGACCTGACCCTGGAGCAGGTGGCGTCGGGCCGAGCGGCGTCGTGCGCGGTCGCCCTGATCGACCTGGACCGCTTCAAGGACGTCAACGACGGCGGCTCGCACGCCGTGGGCGACGCCGTGCTGCGCGAGGTGGCGAGCTGCCTGCGCGGGTCCCTGCGCGCCCAGGACCTGGTGGCCCGCTACGGCGGCGACGAGTTCGTCGTGGTGCTGCCCGCGACCTCGCTGCCGCGCGCCAGGGCGGTGCTGCAGCGCGCCGCCGCCGCGGTCGCCGCGCTGCCGGCCGAGGCGGCGGCCGGGGTGACGATGTCGGTGGGGGTGGTGGCCATGCGGGCCGGCAGCCGCGCGGCCGACGCGCTGGCACTGGCCGACGCGGCCATGTACCGGGCCAAGCACGCCGGCGGCAACGCGGTCGTCGCCGGGCGCGGCCCGGACGGCATGATCCCGGCGCCGCGGCGCGCCCCCGGCGGCTGACCGCGTCCCGGCGCCGCGGCGGGAGACGCGCGGTGCAGGATCGGCGGGTGAGCTTCACGACGCTGTCGTCCACCGAGGTCTACCGCAACCCCTGGCTCCGCCTCCGCGAGGACCGCATCCAACGCACCGACGGCTCGCCCGGTCTCTACACGGTCGTCGACCAACCGGACTTCGCGCTCGTCATCCCGGCCGAGGACGACGGGTTCCACCTCGTGGAGCAGTACCGGTACCCGGTCCGCGCCCGCTCCTGGGAGTTCCCGGCAGGGTCCTTCGCGGACGGGCGGACGGGCAGCCCGGAGGAGACGGCGGCCGCCGAGCTCGCCGAGGAGACCGGGCTGGTCGCCGGGCGGCTCGACCGGCTCGGCCACCTGCACTGCGCGAACAGCCTCATCAGCAACGGCTGCCACGTCTTCCTCGCCACCGGGCTCACCGCGGGCGAGCCGGACCGCGAGGAGTCGGAGCAGGACATGCGCCAGCGGTGGTTCCCCCGGGCGGAGTTCGAGCGCATGCTGCGCACCGGCGCCATCACCGACGCCCCGACCCTCGCCGCCTACCAGCTGCTCACCCTCGCGGAGCGCGAGCGCGGCCGGGTGCACGGCTCGGGCTAGGCGAGGCGGGTCATGTCGACGGTGACGTCGAGGGCGGCGGCGGTGCCGCCGACGTAGAGGCCCTTGAGCGGGGGGACGTCGGCGTAGTCGCGCCCCACGGCGACCCGGACGTGGCGGTGCCCGATCGGGATGTCGTTGGTGGGGTCGTGGCCCCACCAGCCGCCCGTCCAGGCCTCGATCCAGGCGTGGCTCTGCCCCCGCACGGTCTGGCGGACCTCGGTGTCGGCCCGCGGCAGCAGGTAGCCCGACACGTACCGGGCCGGCACGCCCATCTCCCTGACCAGCAGCAGGGTCAGGTGGGCGAAGTCCTGGCAGACGCCCGTGCGAGCGTCCCACGCCTCCACCGCCCTGGTGTGCACCCCCGTCGTGCCGGTCTGGTAGGCCAGCTTCTCGCGCACCCACCGGCAGGCCGCCAGCACCGCGTCGGCCGGGTCGTTGCCCTTGCGCAACGCGCGCGCGGCGCGGGCCAGACCGCGGTCGCGGCTGACGTAGTCGGTGAACTCCAGCGTCTCGGCGTAGCGGTCGCGCACGGCGTCGCCCTCGAGGTCGTCCCAGGTCGCCGTGCGGACGGGGGGCATCGCGTCGCCGGTCTCCACCACCGAGGTCGCGGTGACGGCCAGCTCGGTGTGCGGGGCGTGCAGGTCGAACGCGGTGACGGTGGTGCCCCAGTAGTCGGCGTAGCGGTAGGAGCGCGTCGGCGGCGTCGTCTCCACCCGGCTGACCACGACGTTCTGCCGGCAGTCGCTGCGCGGGGTCAACCGCGCCTCGTTGTAGGACTCGTGCACCGGGGAGCCGTAGCGGTAGCCCGTCTCGTGCACGACCCTGATCCGCCAGCCCACGTCTACGACACCTCCGGCAGGACGCCCAGGACGTGCCGCTGTTGCTGCTGGCGGCTCGTGGTCGGCTCGGGCTCCGACCCGGCCCCGCGCCCCGCCAGCACCCAGGTGTCCTTGCTGCCCCCGCCCGGGCCCGTGTCGCCAACCACGCTGCCTCGGGGCAGCGCACGCGTCAGGCCGCCGGGGAGCACGAAGACGCCGTCGCCGTCGTTGACCGCGAAGGGCCGCAGGTCGACGTGCCGGGGCACCAGCCGGTCGTCGACCCTGGTGGGCACCGTGGACAGGTGCACGACCGGCTGCGCGATCCAGCCCCACGGGTCGTCGTTGACGGCCCGGCGCGCCCGGGCGAGCTCCCGGGCCGAGGCGTCGGGGCCGAACACGACGCCCTGACCGCCCGAGCCGCCCACCGGCTTGAGCACCAGCTCGTCGAGGGCGGACAACACGTGGTCGCGCTCCGGGCCGAGCCAGCAGCGGAAGGTCGCCACGTCGGGCAGCAGCGGCGCCTCCCCGAGGTAGTAGTCGATCATCTCCGGGACGTAGGTGCGGACCAGCTCGTCGTCGCCGACGCCGTTGCCGACCGCGTTGGCGATCACGACGTTGCCGGCGCGGGCCGCGTTCAGCACACCGGCCACGCCGAGCACCGAGTCGGGGTCGAACTGCAGCGGGTCGAGGAGCTCGTCGTCGACGCGCCGGTAGATCACGTCGATGCGCTGCTCGCCCCGGGCGGTGCGCAGGTGGACGACGTTGTCGCGGCAGAACAGATCACGGCCCTCGACCAGCGCGACGCCCATCTGACGGGCCAGCAGGCAGTGCTCCGGGTACGCCGGGTCGGACACCCCCGGAGTCAGCACGACGACTGCCGGGTCGGCCTCGTTCGAGGGCGCCGCGGCCCGCAGCGCCCGCAGCAGGTGGGTCGAGTAGTCGCCGACGGCGCGCACCCGCTGGCGGGTGAACAGGTCCGGGAAGACCCGCGCCATGGTGCGGCGGTTCTCCATCACGCACGACACCCCGGTCGGGTTGCGCAGGTTGTCCCCCAGCACCCGGAACGCCCCGGCCTCGTCGCGCACGAGGTCGAAGCCGGCGACGTGGATGCGCACGCCGTTGGGCGGGGTGAGCCCGGCGGCGGCCCGGTGGAAGTGCGCGCAGCCGGTGATCAGCCGCCGGGGCAGCACCCCGTCGCGCACGATCTGCGCGGCGCCGTAGACGTCGGCCAGGAACGCCTCCAGGGCCACGACCCGCTGCACGATCCCCTCCCGCAGCCGGCCCCACTCCCCGGCCGAGATCACCCGCGGCACGACGTCCAGCGGGAACGGCCGCTCCTGGTCGGGCAGCGAGAACGAGCCGCCCTGGTCGAGGTGGGCGCGGTCGAGCGCCTGCGAGCGGGCGGCGAGGTCGGCCGCGGCGGTCGGCGCGATGGCGTCGTGCAGCGCGCGGTAGGGCGCGCGGACGGTGCCGTCGCGGTGGAACATCTCGTCGAACGCGCCGCCGCGCGGGCCGTCCGGGGCGCGGTATCCGGCGAACAGCGGCGAGACGGAGCCGCCGGTCGGCCCCTGACGCTGGGCGTCCTGCACGGCCGCGCCAGGTCCCCCTGCTCGCACCACGGTTCCTCCCGGCACGCGTCCCGCTCCCGGGGTCATCCTGACCCAGCGGGTCCGCGATCGGCTAGCGTCGCGCGTCGCGGCCCGACCGGGACGGCGGCCCGCCGAGCGCCGGGCCGGTGTCACCCGGTCCGCGGCGCGCTGTAACATGGTTGGTCAAGAGCGACCGGCGCGCCGCGGCATCCCCGCCACCGGTCCAGTCGAGACCAAGCGGCAAGAGGAAACCCGAGGCATTCGCGTGGCCAACATCAAGTCCCAGATCAAGCGGGTCAAGACCAACGAGAAGCGCCGACTGCGCAACAAGTCGGTCCGCTCGTCGGTGCGGACCGCCGTCCGCAAGTTCCGCGAGGCCGCCGAGTCCGGTGACGTCGAGCAGGCCGCCACGCTGCAGCGTGCGGCCGCGCGGGCGCTGGACAAGGCCGCCAGCAAGGGCGTCCTGCACAAGAACCAGGCCGCCAACCGCAAGTCCGCGATGGCGCAGCGGCTCAACGGCATCTCCGCCTCCTGAGCCCTCGCTGACCCGCTGACGAGAGCGTCGCCCGCAGTGCGGGCGGCGCTCTCGTCGTGCGCCCGGATGGCTGTGCGCCCTGAAGGCTGTGTACTCACGGGTGTACTCACGGGTGCTCAGAAGGCGTAGCGCACGCGCAACCACGGGGCGTGCGCCGCGATCAGGTCCCGCAGGGCCCGCACGCCCGCGCTCTTGCGGTCGTTGCGGTAGCGCACGTTCCACATCCCCGACTGCGACCGCTTGGCCTGCTGCAGCTCGGGGCGCCACAGCACGTCCTCGGCCTTCGGGTGCCACCCCATGTTGACCTCGTGCAGGTCGCGGTTGTGGGTCAGCATGATGACCTCGGCGGCGGCCTGTGCCTTGGCGGCCGCGCCGAGCTCGTCGTCGAGGCGGGTGAGCAGTTCGGCCCAGTCGCGCTCCCAGCCCTCGCGCAGCACCACCGGCGACAGGTTGAGGTGCACCTCGTAGCCGGCCGCGACGAAGTCGTCCACCGCCGCGATGCGCTCGCCGATCGGGCTGGTGCGGATGTCGAGCAGCCGCGCGTCGCGCTCGGGCATCAGCGAGAACCGGATGCGGGTGCGCCCCCGCGGGTCGTGGCCGAGCAGGTCGCGGTTGACGAACTTGGTCGCGAAGCTGGCCTTGGCGGTGGGCAGGTCGCGGAACGTCGCGACGAGGTCGGCGACGTTGTCGCTGACCAGCGCATCCACCGAGCAGTCGCTGTTCTCGCCGATGTCGTAGACCCAGGCCGCCGGGTCGACCTGGTCGGGCTCGGGCTTGGGCCCCTGGCGCTGCACGTGGCCGCGCAGGTACCGGGTGATCTTGTCGATGTTGGTGAAGACCGTGATCGGGTTGGCGTAGCCCTTGCGCCGCGGCACGTAGCAGTAGGCGCAGGCCATCGCGCAGCCGTTGGACGTCGAGGGCGCGATGAAGTCGGCCGAGCGCCCGTTGGGGCGCGCCGACAGCGACTTCTTCACGCCCAGCACGAGCGTCTCGGTCTTCACGCGCACCCAGCGGTCGACGTTGCCGGCGTTGCCGTGCAGCTCGGGGATCTGCCAGTGCGAGGCGACCTCGACGACCTCGGCGTCGGGGAAGCGGGCGAGCACCTGGCGGCCGCGCTCGGAGTCGCGGGCCGCCGGCTCGGCGTAGACGGTGCGGACCTGCAGCAGGCGCTGGGCGGCGGGCGTGTCGGACGTCAGCGTCACCCCTCGGTCAACGATGTGGCACCGAGTGCCATTCCGCCGGTCGCCGCGTCCGGTACCCACGATCGGGCGAAGGCGCCCGCGGTGCTCAGCGGGCGTTGCGGGCGGCGCACATCCGCAGCACGGCGCGCTCCAGCGCGTAGCCCGCGTCGGCCGCCGCGCCCTTGACGTCGGCGTTGACCTGGGCCGCCGCGGCGAAGGCCTCGGTCAGCGCGGCCGGGTTCCAGCCGCGGACCTCGCGCTGCGCCTTGCGGATCTTCCACGGCGGCATGCCGAGCGGGCCGGCCAACCGGTTCGGGTCGCCCCGCCCGGCCGAGCCGACCTTGGCCAGCGTCCGCATCGCGTCGGCCAGCGCGTCGGCGACCAGCACCGAGGGCACGCCCAGTGCCTGCGCCCAGCGCAGGGCCTCCAGCGCGCCCGCCCGGTCGCCCGCGACCACCTTGTCGGCCACGGCGAAGCCGGACGACTCGGCCTTGCCCCGGTAGTAGCGGCGCACGGCCGCCTCGTCGACCTTCCCGCCGGTGTCGGCGACCAGCTGCCCGGTGGCCGCGGCCAGCTCGCGCAGGTCGGAGCCGACCGACTCCAGCACCACCCCGATGGCCGCCGGCTCGATCCTCCCGCCCAGCCGCCGGACCTCGGCGCGCACGAAGTCCGACCGCTCCTCCGAGCGGGTGATCTTCGCGCAGGTCGTGACCTTGGCCCCGGACTTGCGCAACGCGTCGACCATCGCCTTGTTGCGCGCCCCGCCACCGTGCACGACGACCAGCACGATGCCCTCGGCCGGGTCGGCCGACTGCTCGACGATCGCCGTGGCCAGCTCCTTGCCCACCTCGTGCGCGGCCTGCACCACGATCACCCGCCCCTCGGCGAACAGCGACGGGCTCAGCGCGTCGGCCAGGTCGACCGGGGTCAGCTCGGAGGCGCGGTAGCGGCGCAGCTCGGCGGTCGGGTCATCGGCGCGGACCTCGGCGACGACCGCCTCCACGGCCCGCTCGACCAGCAGCTCCTCCTCGCCGACGACGAGCTGGACGGGTGCGACGGCCATGGCGCCATGCTCTCCCACACCCCCGACGGGACGTGAGGCGGCTCCCACATGCCGGGCACCGACTTGGGCAGCCGGCCCGTCCTGCCGTAACGTCGCCGTCACGGCCCACGCCGCCACAACTGAACATGGCTCATCCAGAGGGGTAGAGGGAACGGCCCGTTGAAACCCCGGCAACCGGCGAGATCGTGCGTCACGCGACTCGAACACGGTGCCAATTCCGTCCCGCACCGTGCGGGAAAGATGAGGAGATCCTCGATGACCCTTGCCGCCGACACCCCTGTGCGCGGTTCCCGCTCCGGCGCGTCCTTCGACCTCGGCCCCGCTCGGGCTCTCTCGTGCCGAGAGTGCGGCCACGAGGTGCCGCTGGCCGCCGAGTTCGCCTGTCCGCAGTGCTTCGGGCCGCTGGAGGTCGCCTACGACTTCGGCGCGGTCACCCGCGAGTCCATCGAAGCCGGCCCCAAGTCGATCTGGCGCTACCGCCAGCTGCTGCCGGTGCCCGCTGACGTCACCACCATCCCCAACACCGAGCCCGGCCTGACCAGGCTGATCAAGGCCGACCGGCTCGGCGCCGAGCTGGGGCTGCGCAACCTGTGGGTCAAGGACGACACCGGCAACCCCACCCACTCGTTCAAGGACCGCGTGGTGGCGGTGGCCCTGGCCGCCGCCCGCCAGCTGGGCTTCAGCGTGCTGTGCTGCCCCTCCACCGGCAACCTGGCCAACGCCGTTGCCGCCGCCGCGGCGCGCGCCGGCTGGGACTCGGTCGTGCTTATCCCCTCCTCCCTGGAGCAGGCCAAGGTCCTCACCACCGCCGTCTACGGCGGCACCCTGCTCGCCGTCGACGGCAACTACGACGACGTCAACCGACTGGCCACCGAGCTGGCCGCCGAGCACGAGGACTGGGCGTTCGTCAACGTCAACGTGCGGCCCTACTACGCCGAGGGCTCCAAGACCCTCGGGTTCGAGGTCGCCGAGCAGCTCGGCTGGCGCCTGCCCCAGCAGATCGTGGTGCCGGTCGCGTCGGGCTCGCAGCTGACCAAGGTGGACAAGGGCTTCACCGAGCTGGGCAGGCTCGGCCTGGTCGAGGCCACCCCGTACAAGGTGTTCGGCGCCCAGGCCACCGGCTGCTCGCCGGTGTCCACGGCCTTCGCCGAGGGCACCGACGTCGTCCGCCCGGTCAAGCCGGACACCATCGCCCGCTCGCTCGCGATCGGCAACCCGGCGGACGGCCCCTACGTGCTCGACGCCGTGCGGCGCACCGGTGGCTCGATCGCCGACGTCAGCGACGCCGAGGTCGTCGAGGGCATCCGGCTGCTGGCCCGGACCGAGGGCGTGTTCGCCGAGACCGCGGGCGGGGTCACCGTGGCCACCACCCGCAAGCTCGTCGAGTCCGGCCGGCTCGACCCCGACGCCGAGACGGTGCTGCTGATCACCGGCGACGGCCTGAAGACCCTGGACGCGGTCTCCGGCGAGGTCGGCCCCACCGCCACCGTGCCCGCGACCAGCAAGGCCGTCCGCGAGGCCCTGGCCGCACGCGGCCGCTGACCGGCCCCGGCCGGCACGCCCCGCCGCGGGGCGTGCCGGTCGCGGTCAGTCGACCGCGTCGGCCTCGACCGAGACCAGCAGCTCGGGACGGGCCAGGCGCTGGATGCCCAGCAGGCTCTGCGGGGGCCGGATGCCGGTCGGCGCGATCCACTGGGTGTAGACGTCGTAGTTCTCCAGGAAGGCGTCGACGTCGGTGGTGTAGAAGCGCAGCCCCACGACGTTCTCCCGGCGCATCCGGGCCTTCCACAGGATCGCGTCGACGTTGGCCAGCGACACCTCCAGCTGGCCGCGCATGTCGCCGGGGGCGACCACGGCCAGGCCGCCGGGCGAGTCGGGGTCGGGCCGCAGCGACGCCTGCCCCGAGCAACGCAGCTGCCGGCCGACGTCGGTCAGCAGCTCGGCCTGATCCAGGCTCCAGGTCAGGCCCCAGTCCCAGGGGTTGACCGACTCCCTGCGCATGGGTGCCCTTCCACGCCGTGCCGTCCACCGTTCGTCGGGCCACACTAGCCCGGACCGGGCTCCACCCCCGGCCGGGGCGCGGGGCGCCGACACCGGTGTCCGGAGGTGACCGCGACCTGCCCCGCCCGGTGCGCCGGCGGGACGCCGGCAGCGGGTCGCCGCGGCTCACGACCTGCAGACCGCTTCCCCCGGCGGCCCCGTCGCCCGTGGCGACGACGGCGACGTCGCCGGCCACGTCGGTGCGCCGGACGAGCGCGCCGGCGCCTTCGAGCCTGCCCAGCAGCCCCGGGTCGGGGTGCCCGTAGCGGTTGCCGGCCCCCACGCTCACCAGCACCACCCGGGGCCGCACGGCCGCCAGGAAGGCGTCGGAGCTGTAGCGCGAGCCGTGGTGGGGCATCTTCAGCACGTCGGCGCGCAGGTCGGCGCCGGAGGCGAGCAGGTCGGACTGCGCACCCAGCTCGACGTCGCCGGCCAGCAGCACGGAGCCGGCCGCCGTGCCCGCCCGGGCCACCAGTGAGCCGTCGTTGACCTGCGTGCCGTCGTCGGGGTCGACCTCGCCGCCGACGTGCACCGGACCGAGCACGTCGAGCACCAGGCCGGGCCAGCGCAGCCGCTGCCCGGCCGCCAGCGACACCAGCGGGGCGCCTGCCTCCTCCGCCTGCCGGCGCACCCGGGCCAGCGCGTCGTGCGGTTCGCGCACCGGACCGACCGCCACCCCGCCCACCGGCCGCCCGCGCAGCGCCCCGGCGAGCCCGCCGACGTGGTCGGCGTGCAGGTGGCTGAGCACGACGAGGGCGATGCCCCGCACGCCGAGCCTGCGCAGGCAGGCGTCGACCAGGCCGTCGTCGGGGCCGACGTCGACCAGCACCACCCAGTCCGGGCGGCCGGTCGCCAGCACCACGGCATCGCCCTGCCCGATGTCGCACGCGGCCACCGCCCACCCCGCAGGCGGCCACCCCGGCGCCGCGATCCGCGTCGGCACGAGGACGACGGCCAGCCCGAGGAACCCGGCCGCCACCAGCGCCCGCCACCGTCGGGAGCGGGCCAGCACGAGCAGCACCAGCAGCACACCGGCCAGCAGCAGGCCGCCACCCGGACCGTCGGGCCACGGGAACTCCGCGCCGGGCACCGCCGCCGCCCGGTCGGCGACCAGCACCAACCAGCCCACCGCCGGCCCGGCCGCCCACGCGCACGACTGGGCCGCCGCGGCGGCCAGGGGAGACAGCAACGCTCCCAACACCCCGAGCACCGTGGCCGGCGCGACCGCGGGCACGGCCAGCAGGTTGGCCAGCACGGCCACCGGGTTGACCGTGCCGTTGAGCCCGGCCACCAGCGGCGCGGCGACCAGGAACGCCGCCGCGGGCACCGCCACCGCCTCGGCCGCCCACCGCGGCAGCCCCCGCCGGTGCAGCGCGCCCGCCCAGCCCGGCGCGAGCAGCACCAGTGCGCCCGTGGCGACGACCGACAGCGCGAAGCCCGGGTCGACCGCCAGCGCCGGGTCGACCAGCAGCAGCACCAGCACCGCGGCCGCGAGGGCGGGCACCGCCGACCGCCCGCGCCCGAGGGTCAGCGCGAGCAGCGCGACACCGCCCATCACGGCCGCCCGCAGCACGCTCGGCGACGGCCGGGCCAGCACCACGAACCCGACGACCACCACCGCGCTGAGCCCGGCGGCCAGCCGGGGGTCGGCCCGCAGCAGCCGCAGCAGCGCCAGCACCGCCCCGCCCAGGATCGCGAGGTTGGCCCCGGACACCGCCAGCAGGTGGCTGAGCCCGGCGGTGCGGAACTCGTCCTCGACCTCCGCGACCAGGACCGACCGGTCGCCCACGGCGAGGCCGGGCAGCAGTCCCGCCGGGCCGGGCGGCAGGACCGCCGCCGCGGCCGCGCGCAGCCCGGACCGCAGCTCCCCCGCACCCGTCTGCCACCACGGCGGCGCCGCCGGCGCCACGGGCGGGCCCCGCACCCGCAGGACGGCCGCCAGCAGCCGGCCGCTCCCCGGAGCGGCCAGCAGGCCGTCCGCTCCGACCTCCTGGCCGGGCAGCAGATCGCGCCAGCCCTCGGCCGGGGCGATCAGCAGCACCCGCCCGCCGCTCTCCCAGCGGTCGTCGCCCACCTCGGCCGCGA
>NZ_JAHDTH010000098.1 GCF_018531445.1 Pseudonocardia lacus | reverse complement strand
CTACCGGCGGGCGGGGCAGCCGGCGTCGCTGCTGGTGGCCGCGCACGGCTCGGCGGTGGGCGGCTGCTCGGCGGCCCCCGGCGAGGTCACGCCGCTGCGGTCGTGGGGGCCGGGCGCCGTCGACGACGCGGCCGGGGCGCGCCCGTTCGCCTGGCTGCCCCCGCTGCCGGACGTGCCCCCGGACCTGGTCGCCGGCCCGGTGCGACCGGAGGTGGTCCGGATGGAGGTCGGGTCCGGCGACGGGCGCTGGTCGGTCGCGGTGGCGGGCGGGACGTTCGTCGGGCAGGCCCCACCCGGTGCCCCGACCGACCCCCGGGCGCTGACCGTCCGCGCCTACGCCGCCGACGACACCCTGCTCTACGAGGGCCCGGCCGCGGACTAGCGGTGGCCACGCACGTTCACCGGTCGCTCGCGGCCCGGCGCGGCGGGGTCGACGCCGTCTTCGCAGAGTCGCCGTGGTCCTCGCAGGTGCTGTGGACTCTGCGCCGACCACACCGCCCCTGCGAAGACACCGGGTACCGGGTTCTTGCTCAGGCGAGGGCGGCCTGCGCCAGCAGCACCACGGCCCCGGCGGCCGACACCCCGATGACGGCCGGGCGGACCCAGCCGCGGTCGACCAGCCGACGCGCCGGACCGGAGGCCAGGAAGCCGGCGGCCATGGCCGGCAGCAGGGCGGCCCCGGCGAGCAGGTGGTCGGTGTCGATCTGGCCGCCGACGAGCAGTCCGGTGATCGACACCGCGGAGCCCGCGGTGAAGTACGCCGCCATCGTCGTGCGCACGCGCGGGCCGTCGCGGTCCTGGTAGAGCAGCGCCACCGGCGGCCCGCCGATGGCGGCCGCGGTGCCGCCCGCCCCCGACACGACCCCGGCGACCAGCAGCGCGGGCACCGTCGGGCGCGGGCGCCAGGTGACCACCGACAGCGCGGCGCAGACCAGCACGACTCCGGCGACGACGGCCAGGAAGGCCCGCGTCGGCAGCAGCGCCACCGCGAGCACCCCCAGTGCCGTGCCCGGCAGCCGGCCGAGCAGCGCCCACCCGACGCCGCGCCAGTCGGCCCCGCGGGGCTCGCGCAGCAGGGCGAGCACCGCGTGCGCGGTCGTCACCAGCAGCAGCGGCACCGGCACCAGTGCCGGGTCGATGATCGCCAGCAGGGGAGTGGCCACCAGCGCCATCCCGAACCCGACCGCACCCTGCACGAGCGCCCCGACCGCGACGACGAGACCGGCCAGCAGCACCACCCGATCAACGTCGCACGCCGCGACCGGTACCGCGAGCGATATGCCCCGCCCGACAACGAATCATTGACGCCGTCCTCCGGTCAGCCTTCCGACGACTCGCGCGGTCGGGGGAGAGGAGTGGCAACCTCGGCCTTGATCCGACCGGCGATCTGATGACGACGACCGGGCCGGCGGCGCCGGCCGCTGGATCACGTCAACGGGGACCCCTGCGGCGCGCTGCCGGGCAAGCAGTCGTCGCGACGGGCGGCACCGCGGTGCTCCCCTCTGACAACGATTCATTGACACCTTCCTGGGGTCAGCGAAACGACGACCTCCGGTCGCCGCCCCGCACGGCCGCGGGGGAGGGACGTCAGAGCAGCCGGCGTTGCACGACGTCGGCGACGACGGCGCTCACCACGAGGTCGACGGCGCCGGCCGACGGCGGGGTGGGCCGGCGTCCGGCGTGCAGCAGGTGCACGCCGCCGACGAGCGCGAGCGCCAGCGCGTCGACGTCGGCGTCGGCGGCGATGCGGCCCATCTCGCGCTCGTCGCCCAGGTAGCCGGCGACGGCCGCGGTGGCCTCGGTCAGGATCGGGACGCCGGGGGCGTGCGCGGTGTCGCGCAGGCGCGCCCGCAGTTCGTCGCGGAAGACGACGAGTCCGACGACCGCCACGGCGACCGGGTCGAACACCTCCACCAGGGCGCGGGTGAGGTTGGCGGCGACGGTCGCGGTGCCGGCGGTGGCGCGCAGGGCGGCGGTGTGGCCGGCGACGCGGGCGATGCGGTCGCGGACGAGTTCGGCGAGGAAGTCGTCGAAGTCGGCGAAGTGCCGGTGCAGGACGCCCTTGGCCACGTCGGCCTCGGTGGTGACCGCGCGGCTGGTCAGCCCGCTGGGCCCGGCGCGGAGCAGAACGCGCTCGGCCGCGTCGAGCAGCTGCTGGCGCGCGTCGCGGATGTGCACCCCGGTGGGCATGCGGACGGCTCTCCTCCCGTGCGCGAGGTACCCGGTGGCAGAGTGGGCGAATGCCCACTAAGGTGGGCGCATGCCCACTCCGGTCGGGGACCAGGCTCTCCCCCCATCGTCCCAGCCCCACCAGCACCGCCAGGTCGCGGAGTCCTTCGGGGTCGACCCGCGGCGCTACGACCGCGCCCGGCCGTCCTACCCACCGGCGCTGGTGGAGCGCATCCTCAGCACGGTTCCGGGGCCGGACGTCCTCGACGTCGGCTGCGGCACCGGGATCGAGGCCCGGCAGTTCCGGGCGGCCGGCGCCACGGTGCTCGGTGTCGACCCCGACGAGCGGATGGCCGCGTACGCCCGGAGCACCGGCGTCGACGTCGAGGTGGCGACCTTCGAGGACTGGGACCCGTCCGGTCGGGAGTTCGACGCGGTCGTCGCCGGCCAGTCCTGGCACTGGGTGGACCCGGTGGTCGGCGCGGCCAAGGCGGCGCGGGTGCTGCGCCCGGGCGGGCGGCTGGCGGTCTTCGCGCACGTCTTCGCGGCCCCGCCCGCGGTGTCCGGGGCGTTCGCGGAGGCGTTCGCCCGGGTCGCGCCCGACTCGCCGTTCGCGGCGGCCGCGGCGAGCAGCGCCGGGCGCAGCGCGCTGGAGACCTACCGGGCGGGCTTCGTCACCTTCGCGGACGGCATGCGGCGGGCCGGGGGCTTCGCGGAGCCCGAGCAGTGGAGCTTCGAGTGGGAGCAGTCCTACACCCGCGACCAGTGGCTCGACCACCTGCCCACCACCGGCGCGCTCACCCGGCTGCCCGCCGATGCGCTCGCGCGGGTGCTCGACGCCGTCGGGACGGCCGTCGACGGCATCGGCGGCGGTTTCACGCTGCCGTACACGACGCTGGCCGCGACCGCCGTCCGCCGCGCCGGCTGACCGGCCCGTCGGCGCGCCGTCGGGCCGCGACCCGTGGCAGGCTGGGCCCATGGCGGAGGAGCTGAACGTGGTCGGCGGCCCGCTGGAACCGTGCGGCACCGACCCGCTCACCGGCTTCTACCGCGACGGGTGCTGCAGCACCGGTCCGGAGGACGTCGGCAGCCACACCGTGTGCGCCGTCGTGACCAGCGAGTTCCTCCAGCACCAGCGCAGCGTCGGCAACGACCTGACGACCCCGCGGGCGGAGTACGGCTTCCCGGGGCTGCGCCCGGGCGACCGGTGGTGCGTGGTGGCCGTGCGCTGGCTGCAGGCCGCCCGCGCGGGCGTGGCGGCGCCGGTGGTGCTCGCCTCGACCCACCAGCGGGCCGCCGACGTCGTCCCGCTGGAGCTGCTGCGGGCGCACGCCGTCGACGTGCCGGCCGACCCGGGGTCGCTGACCTGACGCCGCGAGCCCGGGATCACCCGAGCGCCACCAGCACGACACCGGCCAGCACCGCGGCGATGCCGCCCGCCTGCACCGCGCGCAGCCGCTCGCCGAGCACCGCCACGGCGACCAGCACGGACACGACGGGGTCGAGCGAGGCCAGCGGCCCGACGACGGCCAGCGGCCCGGCACCGACCGCGGCCACCACCGCCAGGTCGCCGACGACGTCGGTGAGCCCGACCGCCGCGGCGCTCGCCAGCAGACCCGGGCGGGGCACCAGGCAGTCGCGGGTGTGCCCGGCCGCCACCAGCGCGGTCACCGCGAGCGCGCCGACCTGCACCGCGATCGTGACGGCCACCGATGCTCCCAGGCCCTCGCCGGCGGCGGTGGTGGCCAGGTCGAGGACGACGAAGAAGGCGCCGAAGCCGACCGCGGCGAGCGCCGCGAGGACGACCGACGACCGCGTCGAGCGCACGTCGTCGCCGGGGGTGCACCCGTCGTGGGCGGGGACGGGGCGGGCCGCGGTCGGGCCGGAGCGCAACAGCCTCGGGTGCGGCGAATCGGGCGTGCCGCTGGTGTCCGGGCCGTCGCCCCCTCCGGTGGCCGCGACCACGAGCACCCCGGCGGCGATGGCAACCACTCCCACGGCGACCGGCCACGCCAGCGGTTCGCCGCCCAGCAGCCCGGCCGCCACCGGGATGGCGACCCCGGACCCGGCCACCGGGGCGACGATCGCGGTCCGGCCGCGCTGCAGGGCGGTGTAGAACAGCAGCAGGGCGACCGAGGCCAGCGCGCCGGCGGCGAGGCCCCACCAGGTCGCCGGCCAGGTCGGTGCGGGGTGCACGACCAGTGCCACGAGCCCGAGCAGGACGAGCCCGGTCACCTGCGACCACAGCGCCACCGCCGCCGTCGAGTGGCGCTGCACCGCCGAGCCGCTCAGCACGTCGCTGAGCCCGTACGCCGTGCTGGCGGCGATCGCCAGCACCACTCCGAGAACCACGTCGCCCTCCTGGGTCGGGGTCGTGCCGGGTCAGCGGGGCCGATCGGCCAGCACCGTGGCCTGGAAGGTCGCGAGCGCGAGCCGCAGCGCCCCGAGGTCGCCGGTGGCCCCGGCCAGCAGCACCCCGCCCTGGTAGGCGGCCAGCAGGCCGCCGGCCGCCGTGTCCGGGTCGACGCCGGCGGCGAGCTCGCCGCGCTCGTGCACGCGGCGCAGGCCGTCGGCGATCGCGGCGCGCCAGCGCTCGAAGCCGTCGGCGAGGGCGGCGCGCGCGGTGGCGTCGTCCTCGCCGAGTTCGTGCACCAGCGAGCCGATCGGGCAGCGCGCCGGGGCGTCGGCGTCGTACCAGCGCTCGGCTGCGGCGCACCACGCCCGGACGTCCGCGGCGGAGTCCATCGCCTCCAGCAGGGGTCGCTGCCCGTCGAGCACCCGCCGCACCTGCACGGCGACGACCGCGGCGACCAGGTCGGACTTGCCGGCGAAGTAGAGGTAGAGCTGGCCGCGCCCGGTGCCCGAGCGGGCGCCGACCTGGTCGAGCGTGGTGGCGCGGATGCCCTGCTGGGCGAACAGGTCGCAGGCGGCGTCCAGCACGCGCTCCACGGTCGCACGGCCCTTCGCGGTGCGGGGCTCGGTACGCATGCGCCCTCCGGTTTGTATCGCGCGGTACAGGTTCGTTTGTACCCTACAGTACAATTTGCTGGCGCGCTCGGCCCGGGAACGCGAAACGGGCGGGCACCCGGATCGGGTGCCCGCCCGTCGGCGGAGTGGCGGGATCAGCCGCGCAGCATGCCGCGCAGCACGTACTGCATGATGCCGCCGTTGCGGTAGTACTCGGCCTCACCAGGGGTGTCGATGCGGACAGTCGCGTCGAACTCGACCTTCTCGCCGCCGTCCTTGGTCGCGGTCACGTGGACGGTGCGCGGGGTGGAACCCTCGTCGAGGGCGGTGACCCCGGAGATGTCGAAGGTCTCCGTGCCGTCCAGGCCCAGCGACGCGGCCGACTCGCCCTGCGGGAACTGCAGGGGCAGCACACCCATCCCGATCAGGTTGGAGCGGTGGATCCGCTCGAAGGACTCCACGATCACGGCCTTCACCCCGAGCAGCGCGGTGCCCTTGGCCGCCCAGTCGCGCGAGGACCCCGAGCCGTACTCCTTGCCGCCCAGCACCACCAGCGGGGTGCCCTGGGCGGCGTAGTTCTGCGCGGCGTCGTAGATGAACGCCTGCGGGGCCCCGTCCTGGGTGAAGTCGCGCGTGTAGCCGCCGGACACGCCGTCGAGCAACTGGTTGCGCAGCCGGATGTTGGCGAACGTGCCGCGGATCATCACCTCGTGGTTGCCGCGCCGCGACCCGTAGGAGTTGAAGTCCTTCCGGTCCACCCCGTGCTCGATCAGGTACTGCCCGGCCGGGGTGTCGGCCTTGATCGAACCGGCCGGCGAGATGTGGTCGGTGGTGACCGAGTCGCCCAGCAGGGCCAGGACCTTGGCCCCGGCGATGTCCTCCACCGGCGCGGGCTCGGTGGCCATGCCCTCGAAGTACGGGGGCTTGCGGACGTAGGTGGACTCCGGGTCCCACTCGAAGGTGCCGCCCTCCGGGGTGGGCAGCGACTTCCAGCGCTCGTCGCCGGCGAAGACGTCGGCGTAGTCCTTGGTGAACATCTCCTGGGTGATCGTGGAGTCGATCGTGGCCTGGACGTCGGCCGCGGAGGGCCACAGGTCGCGCAGGAAGACGTCGGTGCCGTCGGTGTCCTGGCCCAGCGGCTGGGTCTCGAAGTCGAAGTCCATCGTGCCGGCCAGCGCGTAGGCGATCACCAGCGGCGGCGAGGCCAGGTAGTTCATCTTGATGTCGGGGTTGATGCGGCCCTCGAAGTTGCGGTTGCCCGACAGCACCGACACGACCGCCAGGTCGGCCTCGTTCACCGCGGCCGAGATCTCCTCGGGCAGCGGGCCGGAGTTGCCGATGCAGGTGGTGCAGCCGTAGCCGACCAGGTGGTAGCCCAGCTTCTCCAGGTAGGGCCAGAGCCCGGCCTTCTCGTAGTAGTCGGTGACGACCTGCGAGCCCGGCGCCATGGAGGTCTTGACCCACGGCTTGACGGCCAGGCCCTTGTCCACGGCGTTCTTCGCCAGCAGTGCGGCGCCGAGCATGACCGACGGGTTCGACGTGTTGGTGCACGAGGTGATCGAGGCGATCACCACGGCGCCGTGGTCGAGGTCGAAGCTGGTGCCGTTGGCCATGGTCACCGGCGTCGGCTTGCTGACCCGCCCGTGCGCGCCGGCCGCGGCCGAGACGGCCACCCGCGGCTTGCCGCCGTCGCCGTTGCCGTGCGCGGAGGGGCTGGCGGGGTCGCTGGCCGGGAAGCTCTCCTCGCCGGCCTCGTCGACCGACGAGCCGGAGGAGGCGGCGTCGTCCGGGTCGGTGGCGTCGGGGGTGCCGGCGTACTCGCCGATCACCGACCGGAACGCCTCCTTGGACTCGGTCAGCGAGATGCGGTCCTGCGGGCGCTTGGGCCCGGCGATGGAGGGCACGACGGTCGACAGGTCGAGTTCGACGGTCTCGGAGTAGACGGCCTCGCGCGACGGGTCGTGCCAGAGGCCCTGCTCCTTGGCGTAGGCCTCGACCAGCGCGATCTGCTCCTTGGAACGGCCGGTGAGGGTCAGGTAGCGCACCGTCTCCTCGTCGATCGGGAAGATCGCCGCGGTGGAGCCGAACTCCGGGCTCATGTTGCCGATGGTGGCCCGGTTGGCCAGCGGCACCGCGCTCACGCCCTCGCCGTAGAACTCGACGAACTTCCCGACCACGCCCCGGCGGCGCAGGATCTCGGTGATGGTCAGCACGACGTCGGTGGCGGTGGCCCCGGCGGGGATCTCCCCGGTCAGCTTGAAGCCGACGACCTTGGGGATGAGCATCGACACCGGCTGGCCGAGCATGGCCGCCTCGGCCTCGATGCCGCCCACGCCCCAGCCCAGCACGCCCAGGCCGTTGACCATCGTGGTGTGCGAGTCGGTGCCGACGAGGGTGTCGGGGTAGGCCTGCCCGTTGCGGGTCATCACGACGCGGGCCAGGTGCTCGATGTTGACCTGGTGCACGATGCCGGTGCCCGGGGGGACGACCTTGAACTCGTCGAAGGCGCCCTGGCCCCAGCGCAGGAACTGGTAGCGCTCCTTGTTGCGGCTGTACTCGAACTCGACGTTGCGCTCGAAGGCGTCCGGGGTGCCGAACACGTCGGTGATCACCGAGTGGTCGATGACCAGCTCGGCCGGGGCCAGCGGGTTGACCTTCGACGGGTCGCCGCCGAGCTCGGTGACGGCCTCGCGCATGGTGGCCAGGTCGACGACGCAGGGCACGCCGGTGAAGTCCTGCATGATCACCCGGGCGGGGGTGAACTGGATCTCGGTGTCGGGCTCGGCCGCCGGGTCCCAGCCGGCCAGGGCGCGGACGTGGTCGGCGGTGACGTTGGCGCCGTCCTCGGTGCGCAGGAGGTTCTCCAGCAGCACCTTCAGGCTGAAGGGCAGCCGTTCGGCGCCGTCGACGGCGGAGATCCGGTAGATCTCGTGCTCGGCACCACCGGCCTGCAGCGTGCCCTTGGCGCCGAAGCTGTCCGGGTTGGTGACTGGGCTGTTCGTGGCCACTGTCGAGTCCTCCTGCGGTGGTGGGCGCCGGGTGGGTCCGGAGTCTGGCGCACCCCGTCCCGGGCGCACCGACGACCCCGCTCTCCCCAAACAGTACGCTTGTCCTGTTATCCCGTCGAACCGGGGTGCACGCACGAGGACCCCGTCCCACCTGGGACGGGGTCCTCGTTGATCGATTGGGTTGATCGAGCGGGTCGGGCGTGCCGCGTCCGGTCAGCGCGCTCGGGTCAGTTGGCCGACTCCAGCAGCGCGGTGATGTCCTGCGGCTCCAGCACGCCCAGGGCGCTGCCGAACAGGCTGATCGTGGTCTGGCCGGGGGAGAAGTAGTGCTTCCCGTCGACCTCGTTGGTCACGATCTGCACGTCGAAGATCGCCTGGACCACCCGGGGCGCCAGCCGCTCCAGCGTCGGGTCGCCCGCGTCGCCGAGCGAGTCGAGGATGTCGGCGGAGCAGACCCGCTGCGGGGCGCCGCCGTCCTCGGTGGCCACGATGCAGTCGCCGTCGCGCTCGATGGTGCCCCGCGACCCGTCGGCCTCGATCACGGCGCGCTTGAGCTGCAGCGCGGTGTGCCCGCGCACGGTGGTCTCGGTGGTCTCCAGCTCCAGCAGCTTGGCCCCGCTGGGGCTGCCCGTCCCGGCGTTGTCGATGATCACCTCGCCGGTGTCGTGCAGGACCTGCAGCTCGGCCGGGTCCATCAGCTCGATGATCCGGCGCATGTCCTGGTCGAGGATCGCCTGCACGGTGTCCTGGACCGCGGCCTGCGCGGTGTCGGCGCCCACCGCCGGCACCGACTGGGCGGGCCACTGCTCGCCCTCGGCCCGCAGCCCGTAGTCGGCGGCGGTGTAGAAGAGGCTGACGTACCACTCGCTGCCGACCTTGACGCTGGCCATGCGCAGCGGCTCACCGTTCTGCTCGACGAGGTCCTTGATGTCGACGGTGGTGGGCGCGTTGGTCGTGGGGACCATGCCGTCCGGGAAGGCCTTCTGCGCGAACTCGTCGGTGAACGGGAGGTCGCCGAAGCCCTGCTGGGAGATGATCTGCCCGCCGGTGACCTTGTTGATGACCAGGTCGTCGCGGACCTGCTCGGCCGCGGCCTCGTCGATCTGCAGGTCCTTGAACTCGATCGAGCCCAGGCCCAGCTCGGCGTTGGGCTTGAGGACGTTCAGCCGGACGAGCTCGTCGACCAGGACGTCGCCCGCGTCGGCGGCCAGCTGGGCCTCGGCGGGGTGCAGCCGGCTGGCCGCGTCGATGAGGTTCTGCGAGTTCAGATCCTGGGTGAACGCCTGCAGCGCGGCGGCGGGGGTGTCGGAGCCACCGCGCCCGCTGAGCCAGGTCACGACGCCGAACGCACCGCCGGCCAGCGCCAGCACGGCCACGATCGCGATGATGATCGGCCCGCGCCGGCGCGGCGGGGCGCTGTAGCCGGGGGGCGGCTGGGCACCGCCCCAGCCGGGTTGCGGCCCGCCGGGCGGGGGACCACCGGGCAGGGTCGCGGTGGGCTGCTGACCCGCCCAACCCTGCTGCTGGCCCGGGTAGGGCTGGCCCTGCGGCGGCGGACCCCAGCCCGGCTGCTGCTGGGGGTAGCCCGGCTGCTGGCCCTGGCCGTACCAGCCGCCACCGGCGCCGCCGCCCTGATAGGGCGGGGGCACCTGCTGACCGTGTCCCGGACCCCCCTGTCCGGGCCACCCGTCCGGCGGTCCGCCTCGCCCGTTGTCACTCACCGCTGCACTCCTTGATGTCGTGGCCCCCCGTTCGGGGTCGCAGTGATGGTGTCGGTTCGGGGAAGCGGAATGCACCGTGTAACTACGGAATCGTCGCCAGATCGCCATCTCAACTCACCCGATCAGCCGACATTGTGCGTCCGTTCTGGTGTGCCTGACGGGACACGCCGCGGACGAATGGCAGCATCCGCCGCGCCCGTGACGACGAGTGACGCGGACCGAACGGTGCGCGGAGGGGGAGGGGTCGATGCGGCGTGCGGCTGTCGCGCTCGTGGTTCTGATCGCGCTGCTCAGCGGCACGGGGACCGCCGTGGCGCAGCCGGCCCCGCCACCCAATCCCGGCGACGACGAGCTGGAGCGCAGTCAGCAGGAGGTGACCCAGCGTGCCGGCGAGGTGGGTCGGCTGACCTCCGAGCTGGCCGACCTGGACGCCCGCACCGACGACCTGGCCGCCGAGCTGGCGCTGAGCCGGGAGAGCGCGGAGGCCGCGCTCGTCGCGCTCAACATCGCGCAGGAGGCCGCGGCCGAGGCGAACCGGCGGGCGGACGCGGCGCGGATCGAGACCGAGGCCGCCTCGGCGGCGATCGAGTCCGCCCGCGACCGGCTCGACGAGTTCGTCGTGGCGACCTACCAGCAGGGCCTGGACAACGGCCCGCTCGGGCTGCTCACCGCGGCCAGCGGCCCGGAGGACCTGGTCGCGCGGGCGGAGTTCAACGACGCGATCGCCCGCTCGCAGCTCGCCGCCCAGGAGGGGCTGGAGCGCGCCCGGGTCGACAAGGCCAACGCCGACGCCGGCGCCCGGGCGGCCCTGCAGGACGCCCGCGACCGCGCGGCCGAGGCGGAGCGGGCCAAGGCCGAGGCCGACTCGGCGTTCGGGGCCGCGGACCAGGCCGCCCGCGAGCACGCCGCCCGGCTGGCCGAGCTGAACGCCCAGCGGGTCGAACTGCAGCGCAGGCTGGAGGCCGCCGAGGCAGGCGACGCCGGGCTGCGCGCCCAGCGCGCCCGCTACAACGACTGGCTGGCCCGCGTGGCCGCGGAGCAGGCCGCGGCCGACCGGGCCGCCCGCGAGGAGGCCAGCAGCCGGGTCGTCGCGGTCGGCGACGGGCCGCCCGCCCGCGGCAGCGCCGCCGTGCGCCGGGTCATCGACCGGGCGATGTCGCAGCTGGGCGTGCAGTACGTCTGGGGCGGCGGCAACGGCCGCGGCCCCAGCACCGGGATCCCGGACCGCTTCGGCTCCCCGCTGGACCGCGTGGGCTTCGACTGCTCGGGGTTGATGCTCTACGCGTTCAGCGGCGCGGGGGTGCGGCTGCCGCGGGTGAGCCGCAACCAGTACAACGCCGGGCGCAAGGTCCCGATCGCCGACCTCCGCCCCGGCGACATGGTCTTCTACCGCAACGGCGGCGCCCCGATCCACCACGTCGCCATGTACATCGGCGGCGGCAGGATGATCGAGGCGCCGTACACGGGGGCGTCGGTGCGGGTGACGAAGCTGCGCACCCGCGGCCTGCTCCCGCTGGCCACCCGCGTCCTCTGACCCGTCCTCCCGGCCGGACCCGGCCCGTCGAGAACGAAGCTGTCGCGATCGTGGACCGGTCCACCGCGCAGCAAGTTCGTTCTCGACGGGGTCCCCACTGTGTCAACGATAGATTGACGCCTTCGTTCGGTCAGCGAAACGCTGACCGAACCACCGCCCGGACGGGAGGGCTCACCGGCGCCTCACGGGCGGCGCGGTGGGATGGGCCGGTGAGCGCGCAGGAGTCCGGGCCGAACCCGCAGCACAGCCCCGCGCACGACGGGGAGCGCCTGGAGCGCGTCGTCTTCGAGATCAAGCGGGTGATCGTCGGGCAGGACCGGCTGGTCGAGCGGATGCTGGTGGGCCTGCTGGCCCGGGGGCACCTGCTGCTGGAGGGCGTGCCCGGCGTGGCCAAGACGCTGGCCGTCGAGACGGTGGCCACGGTCGTCGGCGGCAGCTTCGCGCGCCTGCAGTTCACCCCGGACCTGGTCCCGGCCGACATCCTGGGCACCCGGATCTACCGGCAGGGCCGCGAGGAGTTCGACGTCGAGCTGGGCCCGATCGTGGCGAACTTCGTGCTCGCCGACGAGATCAACCGGGCGCCGGCGAAGGTGCAGTCGGCGATGCTGGAGGTGATGGCCGAGCGGCACCTGTCGATCGGCGGGCGCAGCTACCCGATGCCCGACCCGTTCCTGGTGCTGGCCACCCAGAACCCGATCGAGAACGAGGGCGTCTACCCGCTGCCCGAGGCCCAGCGCGACCGCTTCCTGTTCAAGATCGTGGTCGAGTACCCGGGGCTGGAGGAGGAGCGCGAGATCGTCTACCGGATGGGGGCCGAGCCGCCGGTCGCCCAGCAGGTGATCGATCCCGAGGAGCTGCGCAGGCTGCAGAAGTCGGCGTCCGGGGTGTTCGTGCACCACGCGCTGGTCGACTACGTCGTGCGGCTGGTGGTGGCCACGCGCACGCCGGCCGAGCACGGCCTGTCCGACATCGCGGGCTGGGTGTCCTACGGCGCCTCGCCGCGCGCGACGCTCGGGATCGTCGCGTCGTCGCGGGCGCTGGCGCTGGTGCGCGGGCGCGACTACGTGCTGCCCCAGGACATCCTCGACGTCGCCCCGGACGTGCTGCGCCACCGGCTGGTGCTGTCCTACGACGCGGTGGCCGACCAGGTGCCGATGGACCACATCATCTCGCGGGTGCTGGCCACGGTGCCGCTGCCGCAGGTGACCGCGCGCCCGACGGGGCCGGCCGGGCCCGGGTCGGCGAGCCCCTCGCAGTACTCGTCGGCGTGAGCGCGGCACCGGCCCCGGACGCCCGGTCCGCGCCGGTCGCGGTCGGGCGCCGGCGCGGTGGCGCCCCGCCGTCGCTGCGCGGGGCGGAGATCGAGACCGCGCTGCGGACCCTGGAGCTGACGGTGCGGGGGCGGCTGGACGGTCTGCTGCAGGGCAACCACCTGGGGCTGGTGCCCGGGCCGGGCAGCGAGCCGGGGGAGGCGCGGGCGTACCAGCCCGGCGACGACGTGCGGCGGATGGACTGGGCGGTCACGGCGCGCACCACCGAGGCGCACGTGCGGGAGACGGTGGCCGATCGCGAGCTGGAGACGTGGGTGGTGCTCGACCTGTCGCCGAGCCTGGACTTCGGCACGGCCGACTGCGAGAAGCGCGACCTGGCGGTGGCCGCGTTGGCCGCGGTGGCGCACCTGACGCGCGGTGGGGGGAATCGGATCGGTGCGGTCGTGGCGACCGGTGCGCAGACGGTGCGGATCCCGGCCCGTGGTGGGCTGGCGCACGCGCGGGGGTTGTTGCGCCGGGTCGCGCAGACGCCGCCCGCGCCCACCGGCACGCGGGGTGATCTGGCGGCGGCGATCGAGAAGCTGCGCCGGCCGCCGCGGCGGCGCGGGTTGGCCGTGGTGATCTCGGACTTCCTGGGCGAGCCCGACTGGGAGCGTTCGCTGCGGGCGCTGTCGACGCGCCACGAGTTGCTGGCCGTCGAGGTGCTCGACCCGCGGGAGCTGGAGCTGCCCGAGGTGGGGACGGTGGTGCTGGCCGATCCGGAGACGGGTCGCCAGCGCGAGGTGGTGACGACGCCGCTGCTGTGCCGGGAGTTCGCGGCGGCGGCTGCGGAGCACCGGGAGCGGGTGGCGGCGACGCTGCGCCGGTGCGGGGCGGCGCAGCTGACCCTGCGCACCGACTCCGACTGGGTGGCCGACATCGTGCGGTTCGCGCTGGCCCGCAAGCGCGCCTGGTCGGGGGGAGGGCGGTAGGCATGGTGTTCGCGCAGCCGTGGTGGCTGCTGCTGCTCGGCGTGGTGGCCGCGCTCGTCGTGGCGTACGTGGTGCTGCTGCGCAGGCGGCGTCGGGACGTCGTGCGGTTCACGAACCTGGCGCTGCTGGACAAGGTGGCGCCGAGCCGGCCGGGCTGGTGGCGGCACGTGCCGGCGGCGGGGTTGATCGCGGCGCTGGCGGTGCTGACGGTGGCGCTGGCCGGGCCGATGGCCGAGGCGCGGGTGCCGCGCAACCGGGCGACGGTCGTGCTGGTGATCGACGTGTCGCTGTCGATGCAGGCCACCGACGTGGAGCCGAGCCGGTTGGCGGCGGCGCAGGCGGCGGCGAAGGCGTTCGCCGACCAGTTGACGCCCGGGATCAACCTCGGTCTGGTGTCGTTCGCCGGGACGGCGGCGGTGCTGGTGTCGCCGACGGCCGACCGCGACCCGGTCAAGCGGGCGGTCGACGGGTTGAAGCTGTCGGAGTCCACGGCCACCGGTGAGGCGGTGTTCGCGGCGTTGCAGTCGGTCGAGACGTTCTCGCAGGCCATCGCGGGTGCCGAGGAGGGGCCGCCGCCGGCGCGGATCGTGCTGATGAGCGACGGGAAGCAGACGGTGCCCGGTGGGGTGACGCCGGAGGAGGAGCCGCGGGGCTCGTTCACCGCGGCGCGGCGGGCGCACGAGATCGGGATCCCGGTCTCGACGATCTCGTTCGGCACGGAGTACGGCTCGATCGAGATCAACAAGGGCGAGCGCACGCCGGTGGCGGTGGACGACGCGTCGATGCAGCGGATCGCGGAGCTGTCGGGTGGGCAGTTCTTCACCGCGGCGACCGAGGAGGAGTTGCGCCAGGTCTACGCGGAGTTGGGTGAGCAGATCGGCTACGAGACGCGCCGGGTGGACGTGAGCAGGCCGTGGCTGGCCGGGGGCGCGATGCTGCTGGTGGTGGGGATCGGTGCGGGGCTGGCGCTGGGGCGGCGGCTGCCGTAGGGCGGGTGAGGGGAGCGGCGGGTGCTGGTCCTGAAGCACGTCGCGGTGGGTGAGGTGGCGCTGTTCATGCGCGGCAACGGCGCGCTGGAGCTGCCGACCCTGCTCGTGCTGCACGGCGGTCCGGGGTGGGACCACTCGTACCTGCTGCCGGCGCTCGACGACCTGGCCGATGTGCGCCGGGTCGTGCTGCTCGATCTGCGGGGCTGCGGGCGCAGCAGCCGCGACCTGCCGGGCGACGCCTATCAGCCGGACCATTGCGTGGCCGACGCGGCCGGTGTCGTCGCGGCGTTGGGGTTGTCGCGGGTGGACGTGCTGGGGTTCTCCTACGGTGGGCAGCTGGCGATGTTGCTCGCCGAGCGCCATCCGGACCTGGTCGACCGGCTCGTGCTGGCCTCCACGACGGCCTACCCGGACGTCGAGGACGACCTGGGGCGCATCGCGGAGTACCGGCGGCGGGAGCCGGCGGTGTCGGCCGGGGTCGCCGCGGCGCTGGCCGACCCGGCGCTCGACGACGCCGGGAAGACGCGGGCGATGGCGATGGCCGCGGCGCCGATGAACGTGTGGGACCTCGGTCTGCTCGACGACTGGCGGGCGGTGCTGGGGCGCGTCCGGTTCTCCGGCGACTGGAACGCCCCCTGGCTCGCCGGGCGGCTGCGCCCTCCCCGCCCGCGTGACCCGGAGCGGGTGCTGCGCGAGCTCGGTCGCCGGGTCCTGGTGCTGCACGGCGAGCACGACCTGGGGTTCCCGGTGGCGGTGGCGCGCCGGTTGCACGCCGCGGTGCCGGGCAGCCGGTTGGTGGTGGTGCCCGGGGCGGGGCACGCGGCGCACTTCGAGCGGCGCGCGGAGTGGGTGGGCGCGGTCCGGGGGTTCCTGACCGCCGGGGGGTGAGCGGTCCCGCGGGCCGTGCCTGTGCCGGGTGGCGCTACGCCCTAGGGTGGGCGCCGTGGGACGCAGCGTGCTGGTGACCGGTGGCAACCGCGGTATCGGGCTCGCGATCGCGACGGCGTTCGCGGCGCAGGGCGACCAGGTGGCGGTGACGCACCGCTCCCCGGTGGACGACCTGCCCGGCGAGCTGCTGCCGGTGCAGTGCGACGTGACCGACTCGGCCGCGGTGGACGCGGCGTTCAGCACGGTCGAGGACAAGCACGGCCCGGTGCAGGTGCTGGTGTCCAACGCCGGCATCACCGACGACGGGTTGCTCATGCGGATGAGCGAGGAGTCGTTCACCTCGGTGGTCGACACCAACCTGACCGCGGCCTACCGGGTGGCCAAGCGGGCGTCGCGGGGCATGCTCAAGGCCAAGGCCGGGCGGATGGTGTTCGTGTCGTCGGTGGTCGGGCTGCTCGGCTCGGCGGGGCAGGTGAACTACGCGTCGGCGAAGGCCGGGCTGGTCGGGCTGGCCCGGTCGGTGGCCAGGGAGCTGGGGTCGCGGGGGATCACCGCGAACGTCGTCGCGCCCGGGTTCGTCGACACCGACATGACCCGCAAGCTCAGCGAGGCCCGCCGCAAGGAGATCCTCGGGCAGGTGCCGCTGGGTCGCTACGCCAGCACGGAGGAGATCGCCGCGGCGGTCACCTGGCTGGCCTCCGACGGCGCCGGCTACATCACCGGCGCGGTCATCCCGGTCGACGGCGGCCTCGGCATGGGCCACTGAGCCCTCGCCGCGGCCCGTACACATCCCACCCAGAAAGGCCCGTCCATGGGACTGCTCGACGGCAAGCGCCTGCTCATCACCGGAGTGATCACCGACGCGTCGCTCGCGTTCCACGCGGCGCGGATCGCCCAGGAGCAGGGCGCTGAGGTGGTGCTCACCGGCTACGGTCGGATGCGGCTGGTGGAGCGGATCGCGCAGCGGCTGCCCAAGGGCGCGCCGGTCGTGGAGCTGGACGTGACCTCGCAGGAGCAGCTCGACAGCCTGGTGGAGCGGGTGAGCCCGCACCTGGGTGACGACCCGAAGCTCGACGGGGTGCTGCACTCGATCGCCGGGGCGCCGGCGTCGTGCCTGGGCGAGGGTGCGTTCCTCGGGGCGCCCTGGGAGGACGTGGCGGTGGCGCTGCACATCGGCGCCTACTCCTACAAGTCGCTGGCGGTGGCGCTGCTGCCGCTGCTGGGTCCGGGCAGCTCGATCGTGGGCATGGACTTCGACAACCGGCAGGCCTGGCCGGCCTACGACTGGATGGGCGTGGCGAAGTCGTCGCTGGAGTCGGTGAACCGCTACCTGGCCCGGGACCTGGGTCCCAGGGGCATCCGGGTCAACCTGGTGGCGGCCGGTCCGGTGCGGACGATGGCGGCGAAGTCGATCCCGGGGTTCGCGAAGTTCGAGGACGTCTGGGACGAGCGGTCCCCGCTGGGGTGGGACGTCAACGACCCGGTGCCGGTGGCGAAGACGGTGTGCGCGCTGCTGTCGGACTGGCTGCCGACGACGACCGGCACCATGGTGTGGGCCGACGGCGGGTTCAACGCGGTGGGTGTCTAATCGGGGCGTGGAGCACTCCCGGTTCGACGCGCTGCTGGTCCTGTCCTTCGGCGGTCCGGAGGGTCCCGCCGAGGTGCGGCCGTTCCTGGAGAACGTGGTCCGCGGGCGGGGGGTGCCCCCGGAGCGGCTGGACGCGGTGGAGGAGCACTACCAGCACTTCGGCGGGGTCAGCCCGATCAACGCCCGCAACCGCGAGCTGATCGCGGCGGTGCGCGAGCGCACCGATCTGCCGGTGTACTTCGGCAACCGCAACTGGCACCCGATGGTGGAGGACACCGTCGAGGAGATGGTCCGCGACGGTGTGCGGCGGGCGGTGGTGTTCGCGACCAGCGCCTACGGCGGGTACTCGGCGTGCCGGCAGTACGACGAGGACATCGCCCGCGCCCGCAAGGCCGTCGGTGACGCGGCGCCGCGGCTGGTGAAGCTGCGCCACTTCTTCGACCACCCGCTGTTCGTGCGGGCCAACGCCGACGCGGTGCGCGCGGCGGTGGCGACGCTGCCGGCGCGGCCGCGGCCGCGGCTGGTGTTCACCGCGCACTCGGTGCCCGAGGCCGCCGACGTCGCCGGGGGGCCGCCCGCGGAGGGTGGGCGGCTGTACTCGAAGCAGGTGCGGGAGGCGGCCCGGCTGGTGGCCGCGGAGCTCGGCGAGGACGACTTCGACGTGGTGTGGCAGTCGCGGTCGGGGCCGCCGCGGGTGCCGTGGCTGGCCCCCGACATCGTCGACCACCTCGACGAGCTGGCCGGGCGCGGGGTGGGGGCGGTCGTGGTGTCGCCGATCGGGTTCGTCTCCGACCACCTGGAGGTCGTCTGGGACCTCGACACCGAGGCCGCGGAGAAGGCCGCCGAGCTGGGGATGGGGTTCGCGCGGGCGGCCACGGCCGGGCCGGATCCGCGGTTCGCGGACATGGTCGTCGAGTTGATCGCCGAACATGTCGAGGGCGCCGCGCCGCGCCGGTTGGGCGAGGTGCCCGGGTTCGGGTGCACGGCCGACGGCGCCACGTGCGCGGTCGACTGCTGCGCGCCGGCGCGGCGGCCCGGGTAGCCCGGGGTCTCAGGGGTCGGGCCGGTCGGCCGGTCAGCGGTTCGCGGTCGTCCTCGATTCCACGGGCGCTGAGGTCACTGGTCGAGGAACGCCAGGACGGCCAGCACGCGGCGGTGGTCGCTGCTGGACGGGGCCAGGCCGAGTTTGGCGAAGAGCGTGTTGATGTGGTTGCTCACCGACTTCTCGGTGATCACCAGGGCGGTGGCGATGGCGGCGTTGGAGCGGCCTTCGGCCATCAACCGGAGCACGTCCTCCTCCCGCCGGGTGAGGCCGCCGGCGAGGGTGCGGTTCCGGTCGAGCAGCTGCGTGACGACCTCCGGGTCCATCACGGTGGCGCCCCCGGCGATCTGCCGGATGGCGTCGACGAACTGCCGGACGTCGCCCACGCGGTCCTTGAGGAGGTATCCGACCGCACCGGCGCCATCGGACAGGAGCTCGCGCGCGTAGAGCCGTTCGACGTACTGGGAGAGGATCAGCACGGGCAGGCCGGGCACCGCGGTGCGGGCGGCGATGGCGGCGCGCAGCCCTTCGTCGGTGAACGTCGGGGGCAGCCGGACGTCGATCACGGCGACGTCGGGGCGCAGCGAGACCAGCGACTCGGCGAGGTGCGTTCCGTCGTCGGTGGCTGCGATCACGGCGTGCCCGTACGCGGTCAGCATGCGGGTCAGCCCGTCGCGCAGCAGCAGTTGGTCCTCGGCGATCAGGACGCGCACGGCAGCTCCATGTCCAGCACGGTCGGCCCGCCCACCGGGCTGCTGACGCGCAGGGTTCCGTCGAAGGCCGACAACCGGCGCCGGATGCCGCGCAACCCGGTGCCGCGGGTCGGGTCGGCGCCGCCGCGGCCGTCGTCACGCACGCGGATGCGCAGGACACGGCCCTCATCGAGGACGGCGACCTGGATGCGGTGCGCGCTGCTGTACCGGATCGCGTTGGTCAGGCCCTCGGCGACGGCGAAGTACGCCGCGGACTCCACCGGATCGGTCAGCCGTCGGTCGAGGCGCACGTCCAGTTCGACCGGGATGCCGCCGCCGAGCGCCAGGGCCTGCAGTGCCCCGGGCAGACCGCGGTCGGCCAGCACCGGCGGGTGGATGCCGCGCACGAGGTCGCGGAGTTCGGAGAGGGCGGCGCCGGTGCCCGCCTTCGCCTCGACCATCAGCGCCTTCGCGGCCGCCGGGTCGGAGTCGATCACGTCCTCGGCCATGCCCAGGCTCATCGCCACCGCGACGAGGCGGACCTGCGCTCCGTCGTGTAGATCGCGTTCGACACGGCGTAGCTCCACCGCGGAGGCGTCGACCGCTGCTGTCCTGGTGGCCGTCAGTTCGTCCACCCGTGCGGACAGCGCCACGGCGGCGGTCGGCTCCAGCAGCGCGGCTGCCAGCCGGGCCTGCCCGACGAGGACGGGGCGAGGCACCCGATGGGCCACGACCACGAGCGCCGCCCCGACCGGGACCAGCAACCACGTCGTCGGACCGGATCGGCCCACGAGCTCCAGTACCACCGGGTCGAACGTCGCGTCGGCGGGCAGCACGACCCGCAGCAGCGGGGCCACCAGGCACTGCCCGGCCGTCAGCCACAGCCCGAGGCCCAGCCCGGCGCCGGCCACCCCCACCACGAGCTGGCACAGCGACCAGGTCAGGTCCCGCCACGTGGCGGAGGCCCGGACCAGCGCGCGGGCCTGCGCGAACAGGCCCGTGGGCAGCGGCGGGTAGGGGGAGGGGATCGGTTGGCCCAGCACCGCACCGACCCGGCGGCGCTGCAGATCGGCGAGCCGGCGGGCCAGTCGGGATGCGGTGACGAACAGCGGGATCCCGACGCCGGCCACCAGGCCGGCCGGCACCGAGATCAGCATCAGGACCAGCAGGAACAGTCCGGCCAGGCCGATGCCGGCCGCGGTCAGCAACTGCCCGAGCTCGGCTGCCGCGCGCCTGACCCGGTCCCGCATCCCGACGATCCTCTCGCTCTGCCGCGACCGGGTGGTGCGACGCCCTGGCTTCTTGATCGGACTCTAGGGCGCCGGCTCGTCCAGCGTCAGGGTGCTGGCACCCCGGCAGGTGCGGGGGCGTGCACCCGGTCGCCCTGGGGTGCAGCGACCGTGGTCCGCCGACCGCCGGCCGCGGAGGCTGATCCGCCGGGACGGCGCGAGCACGGTGCGCGTCGGCGGAGCGCGGAAGAAGGCAGATGCGATGTGGCGCGTGATGAGCCGGATCAGACCGACGGCTCGGACTGACGCAGTGGCAGGTGGGCGCGGTCGGGCCCGACGATGCTGGCCGGTCATCGCGGCGCTCGTCGCGCTGGCCGCCTCGCCTGCCGTCCCCGCGGCGGCCGATCCGGCACCGACGGCACAGCCGGAAGTGGCCGTCACCGACGTGTCCTTCACGGGCGCAGGCGGGGTGGTGCTGCACGGCACCGTCCTCGCCCCGGCGTCGGGCACGACGGGCCGACCGGCGATGGTGATGCTGCAGGGGGCGGGCAACCGGGACGTGCAGGAGCTGCGCCCGGCGGCGGAGGCCTTCGCCCGTCGCGGGATCGTGACGCTCCTCTACAGCAAGCGCACCGTGGGCTACTCACTGTTCCACCGTGACTACGGGGTACTGGCCGACGACGCGCTCGCCGGCCTGCAGCTGCTGCGTTCCCGTCCCGATGTCGACCGGGCACGGCTGGGGCTGTGGGCGCAGTCGGAGGGAGCGTTCGTCGCGCCCCTGGCCGCGAACCGCTCCACCGACGTGAAGTTCCTGATCACGGTCGGCGCCGCGATGATGACGCCGGCCACCCAGTCCTCGTGGAACCTCGGCCAACGGCTGCGGCACGCGGACGTCTCCGGGTCGATGGTGCGCGCGCTGGAGGTGACGTCCGTACGGTGGACGGTCGAGGCGGGCCTGTTCCCGGAGGCGGGCTTCGACCCGTTCCCGGCCTGGGAACGGGTGGACGTGCCGGTGCTTGCGCAATGGGGTGAGCTCGACCGCGCAGTCCCGCCGGCGGACAGCGGCCGGCTGATCCGGCAGGCTCTGGACCGGGGCGCCAACAGCCACTACACGATCCGGTTCGTCCCCGCGGTCGCGCACAACCTGCACGCCACCGACGATGACGGCTTCGACCGCATCGTCGACCTCCCCGCCGGTTACGGCGACTACGAGGCGTCCTGGGTCGAGGCGCTGGCGGGCGGACCGCCGCCCGGCACGAGCGTCGGCCCGGCGCCGACCCAGTCCGCGCCGGCCGTCGATCTCTCACCGTCGCCGTGGCACGTGTTCCTCGCGGCCCACCCCGTCGTGCTGATGGTGATCCTGCTCGGCCTGGCCGCCTATCCGGTGACCGCCGCGGCGCGCCGGGTCGGCGGGGCACGTGGTGCGCCCCCGACGCGGGGTCCGGCCCGGCTGCTCGCCGCCACCGGCCTGGTCGCAACCCCCGGTTCGCTGCTGTACGTGTTGTTCGTGCTGGCCAGCGGCGGGAACCTGATCGGGCCGGTGGTGCTGGGCCGCCCGGTTCCGTGGCTCGCCCTGCAATGCCTCGCCGTCGTCACCGTCCTGGCTACCGCCGCGACCGCGGTGGCGTGGCGTCGGCACCGTCGCGATCTCGGCCGGGTCGAGCACGTGCGGCTCGCCCTGCTCGTCGCGGGGGGTCTGGCGTTCCTCCCCTGGGCCGTCGTCTGGGGCCTGGTCGTGCCGTGACCGGCCTGGAGCTCGGCCTGGGCCTGCTGCTCGACGGCGTGGAGCAGCACGTGCGACGTCGGAGCTGATCAGGCGCCGGTCAGGACGGGGTCGGCGGCTCGGCGGTCTCCGGCGACGGCGGGGTGAGGACCCCGGCGACGAGGTCGGCGGCGGTGCTGGCGCGGGTGCGGCGGGCGCGGTCGTAGTGCTGGGTGGTGGCGATGGAGGCGTGCCCGACGTCGGCCTGCACGTGCTGGATGGGGGCGCCCTGCTCCAGGGCGATGGTGACGTAGGCGTGGCGCAGGGCGTGCGGGTGCACCCGGTCGGCGACGCCGTCGAGGGCGGGGCCGGCGGCGGTGGCGATGCGCCGCAGCAGCGAGTACAGGTCGGCGCGGGAGCAGCGCCCACCGGCGCGGGTGGCGATCATCGGTGAGCCGGGCCCGGGTGCGCGGCCCCGGGTCGCCGGGACGGCGTCGCCGGCGAGGCGGTCGCGTTCGGCCAGGTAGGCGGCCAGCGTCCGGCGGACGGGGTCGGTCAGGTAGACCTCGCGGTGCAGCCCGCCCTTGCCCAGCACGCGCAGCACGTCCTCGCCGCCGGTGCGGTAGAGGTCGGCGCGGTCGAGCCCGACCACCTCGGAGATGCGCAGGCCCAGGGTGAGCAGCGCGACGAGGGCGACGGCGCGGTGGCGGTAGAACTCGGCGTGCGCGCCGCGGCCGTGGTCGAGGCCGGCGGCGGCGTCGAGCAGGGCGCGCAGGTGCTCGGCGGTGAGCCGGATCGTCGGGGAGGCGTCGCGGGCCCCGGTGGACAGCCCCAGCCGGGCGCGGTTGAGCGCGGCGGGGTTGGCCGCGACCGCCCCGACCTCGACGAGGTGGCCGTAGAGGGCGGCCACGGTCGAGAGCATCCGCTGGCGGGTGCGGCGCCGGGCGCCGGCCGCGTCGAGGGCGTGCAGCCACCCCTTGACGTGGCCGGTGGTCGCGGTGCGGGGGTCGAGGCGGTGGCGGGCGCACCAGCGCAGCCAGGCCAGGTCGTGCAGGGGTCCGGGTGCGGCGGCCGGTGGGCGGGGGCGGGTGGGATCCGGCTCGCGCGGCGGGTCGACCCACTCGACGGGCAGCCCCAGCGCGTAGGCGTAGGTGCGCCGGGTGCCGGGGTTGGCGTACTGGGACAGCCAGTCGAGCAGCTGGGCGCGCAGGACATCGGGGTCGGCGACGCCGGGCCACTCGGACTCCGGACCGGGTGCCGCCTCGCGCACCGCCGGCGCGTCCGGGACGGCGAGGGACTCCAGGACGGCGAGCGGATCGGTCGGGGCGCTCATCGGGTCGGACCCTACCGAGGTTTCAGAGCCATCCGTTGGCCGTGGCGACGGCGAGGTGCGCGGCGGTGAGCCCGCCGCAGACCGCGGCCAGGACCGGGTGCCCGGTCAGGGCGAGCGCGACGAACGGCAGCCCGAGCACCGCGATCTTCGCGACCAGCAGCCACGGCATGTCCAGCCGGTGCCCGGCCCGCGGCGCCAGCCACAGCGCCCACACCGTCACGAACAGCGCCACCCCGGCCAGCGCGAGCGCGATGCGTGAGGGGAGGTCGAGGGCCAGCGCCCAGGCCGCCGCGGGCAGCGCGGCCAGCGCCGCGAGCTCCACGGCGAAGGCCACGACGTCGTTGGCGGCCTTGAGCGCGCTCACGCCGTCGGCCGGGCGCTGGTGCGGATGATCGTGCTGGGCATCCGTCGACACTGGCACAGCCGTGCCGGGGGGTCGACGGGCGTCGACCCGGTCACGGTGTCAGGCGGCGACCGCTGCCGCGTGCACCCGCGGGACGACCTCGGTGCCCAGCAGCTCGATGCTGCGCAGCATCGTGGCGTGCGCCATGACGCTGCTGGTCATCTGCAGGGTGAACCGGGAGACGCCGCCCAGCGCCGTGGAGATGTCGGTGATCTTCTCGGCGACCGTGTCCGGGCTGCCGATGACGAACGGTCCGCCCGGGCCGCGCTGGGCGTCGTAGCCGGCGCGGGTGACGGGGCCGAAGCCGCGTTCGGCGCCGATGCGGGTGAACAGCTCGGCGTGGCCGGGGTAGAAGGCGTCGGCGGCGAGCTGGTCGGTCTCGCCGACGAAGCCGATGGCGTGCACGCCCACGGCCAGCTGGTCGGCCGGGTGCCCGGCGCGGCGCCCGGCCTCCCGGTACAGGTCGACCAGTGGGCGGAACCGGCTCGGGTCCCCGCCGATGATGGCGACCATCAGCGGCAGGCCGAGCACCCCGGCCCGGACGAACGACGACGGGGTGCCGCCGACGCCGACCCAGATCGGCAGCCGCTGCTGCACGGGCCGGGGGAAGACCCCCTGCCCGGTCAGCGGGGCGCGGTGGCGGCCCGTCCAGTGCGGGTGCGCGTCCTCGCGCAGGTGCAGCAGCAGGTCGAGCTTCTCCTCGAACAGCTCGTCGTAGTCGGCGAGGTCCAGGCCGAACAGGCCGAAGGCCTCGGTGAACGACCCCCGCCCGACCACCAGTTCGGCGCGGCCCTGCGAGATCAGGTCGAGGGTGGCGTAGTTCTCGAAGACGCGCACGGGGTCGTCGGCGCTGAGCACGGTGACGGCGCTGCGCAACCGGATCCGCTCGGTCAGCGCCGCGGCAGCGGCGAGGATGGTGACCGGCGCGGAGTCGAGGAAGCCCTCGCGGTGGTGCTCGCCGATGCCGAAGGTGTGCACGCCGGCCCGGTCGGCCGCGACGACCTCGGCCAGCACGTGCTGCATCTGGTCGGCGGGCGGCACGGCCCGCCCGTCGGTGGGGTCGGTGACCGCGGCGACGAAGTTGTCGATCCCGATCTCGATGCTGGCGTTCACGGGTGTCTCCCGGGCTCTCGGGTGGTGGTCGGTGTGGTCGGTGGTCAGGCCCGCTGGCCCATGGCGGCGGCGAGGCGGATCGGGCCGGTGGCCTCGGCGTGCCGGCTCAGCCGCTGCAGGGTGCGCCCGAGCAGCAGGTGGGCGTAGGCGTTGGCGGGGTCGGCGGCCAGCACGGTGCGGGTCTCGGTCTCGGCGCGGGTGAGCTGGGCGGAGTGGTAGTAGGCGCGGGCCAGCAGCAGGCGCACGGCGAGGTCGTCGGGCGCCTCGGTGCTCAGCTCGGCCAGCAGGGTGGCCGCGCCCTGGTAGTCCCTGGTGTCGAACAGGCCGTGGGCCTTCGCGAACCGGGCGGCGGTCATGTCTCCTCCGCAATGATTAAGAGTTCAACAGTCTGCACGACAGAAGACGTTGCCGGGCCGTCCGGTATTCCCGTGGCTCAGTGGGGTCGCAGCCCGTTCACGACCACCGCCAGGAGTCGTTCGGCCCGCATCGAGGGCTCGGGCGCGTCCTGGACCGCCCAGGCGATCGCGCCGACCATCTTCAGCACGTCCGCGTCGTCGGCGGCGCCGTCGATCACGCCCGCGTGGCGCGCCCGCACCAGCAATGCGGAGCCGACCTCGAACAGCTCGGCGTGCCACGCCGCCGCGGCTCCGCCACCACCGCCGTCCAGTGCCGCGCTCATCGTCGCGGCGGCCAGGCCCCGGTAGGTCAGGGCGTGCGCGAGCGCCGCGCGCAGCCAGGTGGACACCGCGACGAACGCGTCGTCGGCGTCGAGCAGCCCGCGACCGAGGTCGACGAGCTCACCGATCCGCTCGGCCAGCACGGCCTCGACGAGGTCGAGCCGGGTGGGGAAGTGCCGGTAGAGCGTCCCGCTGGCCACCCCGGCCCGGCGCGCGATCTCGTCGAGGGAGGCGTCGACGCCGGACTCGGTGAACGCCGCCCGCGCCTGCTCCAGCAGCCGCTCGTAGTTGCGTCGGGCGTCCGCGCGTCGCGGACGCGACCCGTTCCCGGCCAGGGCGACCACCACCGTTGCTGACCGGGGACACGGGCCGTTACCGTGCCGACTAACCGGACTGTGTCTCACTTTAGGCCCACGGTCCGGATCGACGCAGGGGAGGCACGCCCATGGCACCGATGGCACCGCCGGGTCCACGGGAGGTCCTGGAGCGCTTCCGCCGGGCCGCCATCGACCGGTCCGTCGAGGACATGCGCCGCGTGTACGCGCCGGACGCGGTGCACGAGTTCCCGTTCACGCTGCCGGGCGTGCCGGCCCGACTGGAGGGCCGCGAGGAGATCCTGCGCTGGGTCGCGGCGGGATGGCGGACGGGCACCGTGACCTACGAGCGCTACCGGACCCTCGCCGTCCACGACACCGCCGACCCGGACACGATCGTCGTCGAGCAGGAGGCCATCGGCACCAGCACCGCCACCGGCGGGTTCGCGTTGCCCAACATCGCCGTGCTCACCGCGCGGGACGGGCACATCGTGCACCTGCGCGACTACGTCGACCTGATCGCCGCGGCGGCCGCCACCGGGCGCGACCTGTAGGTCGCGCACCCGGGTCTCACGACGAGGGCGACGCCGCGGCGCCCCCGCCCAGCGCGGCCTGGACGATGCGGACGGCCTCGTCGGCGTCCAGACCGATGCTGGTGACGACGGCGGCGTACTCGGCGGCGGCGCGGCGCGCGCGTTCGCGGCTCTGCTCGCCGGCCGCGGACACGAACGAGCCGGCCGCACCGCGGGTCTCGATCAGCCCCGCCTCCTCCAGCGCCCGGTAGGCCCGTCCGACCGTGTTGACGGCAAGGCCCAGGTCGCCGGCCATCCGGCGGATGGTGGGCAGCCGGGCGCCCACGGCCAGCGTCCGGTCCCGGATCTGCCCGGCGAGCTGGGCGCGCAGCTGTTCGAACGGCGGAACCGGGGAGGCCGGGTCGATGACGATCATCCGGTTCACCGGGCCGTGGCGAGCCGGGCCACCGCGGCGCTCGACCTGGTCCGCCAGGTGACCACGAGGAACGCGGCGACGCCGAGCACGATGAAGCCCAGCCAGGCGGCGATCCACCACCCGGGCGCGGTGGCCAGCACCGACACGACCGGCAGCGACCACACCACCGTCGGCGCGGCGGCCTCGCGGGCGTCCTCGACGCGCAGGAGGACGTCGACGGTCAGCGAGTCCTCGTCGTCGGCGACGGCGGGGCGGGTCAGGATGTGGTGCAGCTGCACCAGCGTGGCGACCACGACCCCGCACAGCCCGAGCAGCAGCAGGACCGCCGCGTAGTTCGCCCCCGGGTCCGACACGGCCAGGCCGGCGAACGCCATCACCGCCGCACCGGCGACCGTGCCGGCCGCGACCGCGGCCCGCGGCACGCCCAGCACGGTGCGCCAGCCCAGCCGCACCGGCAGCGCCGCCCGCCGCGCCAGCGTCGCGCCGACCCGCCGGTCGACCCGCCGCACCCAGCGGTCCAGCAGCACCTGGGCCAGTACGACCCCGACCACCATCGCCGCCAGCACCCACAGCGACCGGGTCCGGTCCGATTCGACCGTGGTGTCCACGGGCAGGGTGCTGACGTAGGCGAGGGCGATCCCGATCAGGAACGCGGCCAGCACGATCGAGGCGACGACGCGCGCCCGCTGCCGGACCCCCAGGCGCGCCGCCAGCACCGACGTCGGCTCGACGTCGGCCAGGCCGTGCCCGGTCAACCACAGCCGGGCCGGCTCCAGGCGCCTCGGCCGCGCCAGTGGGTCCCCGCCGGGAACCTCTTCCTCCGACATGACGGCCCCCTCTTGTCGCGAATCTTGTCTCACATATTGTCGCAATATAGTGGGTCAAGTCTTGCGACAAGTCAACGGACCCGCGGAGTACCGGCCGGCCCCGGCGGCGGTCGCTGAGCCCCGCGAGGGACAGGGCCCAGTTTTCGGACCCAGTGGGAGGCGTCCGAGCCGGCTGCACCCAACGAAATACCCGTTTCGTTGGTCAGTAGTTCAGTTCAAACTAACTCAGCGACCGGTTGTCAGTTTCACAACTGCTAGCTGGTACGGTCATTCGGTGATCGACGACGCCGTACGCTGCGGATACAGCCGATGCCGTGCCGAGCTGCCCGCCCCGGGACCGCAGGGCGGGCGCCGCCGGACGTTCTGCCGCGACACCCGCTGGCCGGGCGGGCGCAGCTGCGCCCAGATGGCCCGCGCGGAGCGCGAGGCACTCGACGCGCTCGGGCTGGATTCGGACCGCACGGCGTTCGGGCTGGACGCCGACCGGCTGCGCGAGCACGTCGAGGCCGTCCGCGAGCCGGTGGCCGCGCTGTCCGCCGCGCTGGAGCGGGTCACCGCCCAGCTGGCCGAGGTGGAGTCGCAGGCGCTGGTCGCGGTGGAGACCGCCAACAAGGCCGCCGCGCGGGCCCGGGCCGAGCAGGCCGCGGCCGCCGAGGCGGCGGAGAAGTCCGTCGCCGAGGCCGGCGCCGCGGCGCGGGCGGGCGAGGCGCGCGCCGAGCGCGCGGAGAAGGAACGGGCCCAGGCCGTCGAACGCGCCACCGCGGCCGCCCGCCAGGCCATGCAGGCCACCGAGGCGATGGGGGCCGCCCGCCAGCAGGCCGAGCAGGCCATGGCCGACCGCGACGCCGAGCGCACCCGCGCCCAGGAGGGCATCGCCCGCGCCACCGCGGTCGCCACCCAGGCCACCGCGCAGGCCCAGGAGGCGCTGGTCCGCGCCGGGCAGGCCGTCGCCGACCGCGACGCGGCAGTGCGGCGCGCCGACGAGCTCGGCTCCGAACGTGACAGCCTGCGCGCCGAGCTGCTGGCCGCCCGGGCCGACGCCGCGGTCCTGCGCAGCGAACGCGACGAGGCGACCGCACGCGCCGGGCGCGCCGACGCCGCGCTCGACGCGCTGCGCACCGCGCACGACGCCGTCCAACGGGACCTGGTCGCGGTCCGCGGCCGGGTCGAGTCGCAGGCCCAGCTGCTCAGCCGCGCCGACACCGACCTCGACCGGCTGCGCGCCGAGCTCGCCGACGCCCGCACCGCCCGCGACGCCGGCACCGGCGGCGCCACCATCGGGATCGACGAGCTGCGCGCCCTGATCGCCGCGGCGGCCGGCCCGCCCGAGCGCGGCTGAGCGGTACCCGGCTCCACCCGGCCGGGCCCGTTCCCGGCCGCTACGGTCCCGGCGTGGACCTACTGCTGAGCGAGGAGATGCTGCTGCTGGCCCTGGACGGCGACAAGGGCGGCACGACCTGGCTGTCGGGGTGGACCGCGCTCACCGGCGGCGTCCTGGTCGACGCCATCGCCGCCGGCGCCGTGACGGTCCAGGACGAGACCCTGCGCCCGGGCCGCGAGAGCGGGCACCCGCTGCTGGAACGCGTGCGCGAGGCCGTCGCCGCCGAACCCGAGCCGCGCACCATGGGCGACTGGGTGCAGCGCCTGCCGGTCGTGCTGCACCCGCTCGTGGAGGCGGTGGCCGCCCGGCTGGTCGCCGACGGCGTGCTCGGCGAGGAGCACACCACGATCCTGGGCCTGATCCCCACCACCCGCTTCCCCGAGGTCGACCCGACCGCCGAACGGGTGCTGCGCGGGCGGCTGCGCTCGATCCTGGTCGAGGGCGTCGAACCCACCCCGCACGACCTGCTGCTGATCGCGCTCGTCGAGCCGGCCGGGCTGCTGGCCACGGCCACCGGCGACGAGGAGCGCGCCGTGCGCCGCGCGGCCCGCAGACGCGCGGCC
>NZ_JAHDTH010000097.1 GCF_018531445.1 Pseudonocardia lacus | reverse complement strand
CGCCCCGGTGGCCTGGGCGCGCAGGTGGCGGGTTCCCAGCCGTGGTGGGTCGCGGTGCTGTGGTGGGCGGGCCTGGCCGCCGCGGGCGCGCCGGTGCTCGGGTGGCGGGCCCCCGTGGCCGTCGCGCTGGGCGCCGCGCTGGTCGTGGTGCTGTCGTGGCACACCGCCCGCCGCTTCGGCGGGGTCACCGGCGACGTGCTGGGCGCCGCCACCGAGCTCGCGACCACCGCGGCCCTGGTCGTCCTCTCCACCACCTGACCGTCGAGAACGACGTCGTCGTCAGTTTGGACCGGTCCAATCGACAGCAAGGTCGTTCTCGACGGGGTCAGGCCGGGACGAGGGTGCGCATCCAGGAGTGCGTGTCGGGGGCGGAGCCGCGCTGGATGGCGGTCAGCAGCTCGCGCAGCCGGGCGGTGACCGGGCCGGTGGCGCCGTCGCCGACGACGACCTCGCCGTCGTTGTGCTTGACCCGACCGACCGGCGTGATCACCGCGGCCGTACCGCAGGCGAACACCTCGGTGATCCGGCCGTCGGCGCAGCCCTCCAGCCACTCCTGGGCCGAGATCCTGCGCTCGGTGACCTGGCAGCCCAGCTCCTTGGCCAGCACGAGCAACGAGTCGCGGGTGATGCCGGCCAGGATGCTGCCCGACAGCTCCGGGGTGACCACCTCGACCGAATCACCCGAGCCGAGGACGTAGAACAGGTTCATCCCGCCCATCTCCTCGACCCACTTCCGCTCGGCGGCGTCGAGGTAGGCGACCTGCTGGCAGCCGTGCTCGGCGGCCTGGGCCTGCGGCAGGAGGGACGCCGCGTAGTTGCCGCCGCACTTGGCGGTGCCGGTGCCGCCGGGGGCCGCGCGCGTGTAGTCGGTGCACAGCCAGACGTCCACCGGCTTGACCCCGCCCGGGAAGTACGCGCCGGCCGGGGAGGCGATGAGCATGTAGAGGTACTCCGACGACGGCTTCACGCCCAGGCCGACCTCGGTGGCGATGAGGAACGGACGCAGGTACATCGACTCCTCGCCGCCGGCCGGGGGCATCCAGGCCCGGTCGGCGGTCAGCAGCTCGGACAGCGAGCCGAGGAACAGCTCGTCGGGCAGCTGCGGCATGCCCAGCCGCACCGCCGACGACCGGAACCGGGCCGCGTTCTCGGCGGGGCGGAACGACGCGACCGAGCCGTCGGGCTGCTGGTAGGCCTTGAGCCCCTCGAAGATCTCCTGGCCGTAGTGCAGCACGGCGGTGGCCGGGTCGAGCGCGATGGGGCCGTAGGGCACCACCGCCGCGTCGTACCAGCCCCGTCCTTCCGCCCACTTGATGGTGACCATGTGGTCGGTGAAGTACCGACCGAAGCCCGGCGCGGCCACGATCTCCGCGCGCCGGACGGCCGGCACCGGGGAGGGATGGGGCGTCCGGGAGAACTGCGCGCTCATGGGGTGAACGGTACCCGGGAGGGCAACAGTCGGACGTCCCAGCAACCCCGCCCGGCGGTGGCCGGCCTCATCGCACGTGGGACGGCACGAACGGCGGCTTCACCACGGTGCAGGCCAGTTCGCGTCCCCGCACGTCGACCACGACCTGGTCGTCGACGCCGACCCCGGCGTCGGAGTCGATCAACGCCAGGGCGATCCCGGTGCGCAGCGTCGGCGAGAACGTCCCCGACGTGGTCACGCCCACGCGCTTCCCCCCGGACAGCACGTCCATGCCGGCCCGGGGCACGCCGCGCCCGGTGGCCCGCAGCCCGCGCAGCCGCCGCGCCGGGCCGGCCTGCTTCTCGGCCAGCAGCGCCTCCCGACCCCAGAACGCCGGCTTGGACCAGCCCACGGCCCAGCTGCTGCCCGCCTGCAGCGGCGAGATCGCGGTGGTCAGCTCCTGGCCGTGCAGCGGGTAGCCCATCTCCGTGCGCAGCGTGTCGCGCGCGGCCAGGCCGGCGGGCCGCCCACCGACCCGCTGGGCGCCGGCCAGCAGCGCGTCCCACACCTCGCCCGCCCGCGCGGCCGGCACGATCAGCTCGTAGCCCCGCTCCCCCGTGTAGCCGGTGCGGCACACCCACACGTCGTCGGCGACGGTGAACGCCATGTAGCCCAGCGCCTCGACGACGTTGCGCCCGTTGAGCGGTCCGAGCAGGTCGCCCACCAGCTCCGGCGAGCGCGGCCCCTGCACGGCCAGCACGGCCAGGTCGCGGTGGCGGTCGAGCACCTCGACGCCGGCCGGTGCCTCGGCGCGCAGCAGGCGGGCCACCTCGGCGGCGTTGGCCGCGTTCGGCAGGACCAGCACGTCGTCGGCGTCGACCAGGTAGACGATCACGTCGTCGACGACGCCGCCGGTGTCGGTGCAGACCAGGTTGTACTGCGCCTGGCCGGGCTCGATCCGGCCCATGTCCGCCGAGAAGCACCGGTCGACGAACGCCGCGGCGCCCGGCCCGGCGATCGACAGCTTGCCCAGGTGGCTGACGTCGAACACGCCGACGGCGGTGCGCACCGCGGTGTGCTCGGCGACGGTGCCGTCCGGGTAGGACAGCGGCATCGACCAGCCGCCGAAGGCACCCATGGACGCACCGAGGGCGGTGTGCCGGTCGTGCAGCGGGCTGGTCAGCAGGTCGGACTCCACGGGCGGGGACGCTACTGCCCCCGGTGCGCGCCCGTCGCCCCCGCTGGCTAGGCGGTGACCCGCGCGGCCAGCCCGTCGCCCTCCCAGCGGAGGTACCGGCGGGTGAGCCCGCGGGTCAGCCGGGCGATGACGGCGCCGACCGGGCCGTGCTGGACCAGCCGCAGGGTGACCTCGGCACCGCCGGGGACCTCGCGGACCCAGTGCTCGCCGAGCGTGCGCACGCCGGGTGCGCGCGACTCCCAGGTGAACCCGCGCTCGTCGTCGAGCTCGGTGACCGTCCAGGTGACGGTGGGCAGCTTCGGCTGGGCGACCACGACCCGGCTGCCGACGGCCAGCGGACCGCCGTCGAGCCGGCGGGCGGAGCGGATCGACGGGGTCCATTCCGCCCAGCGCTCGACGTCGAGGACCACCGGGACCACCGCGGCGGGGGCGGCGTCGATCACGACCACGTACTCCTCATGTACCACGTGGTACACCGTACCATGTGGTACATGAGCGCCCGGGACGATCTGCTGGCCGCGGCGGTCGCGCACGTGACCGAGCACGGCGTCGGCGAGATCAGCCTGCGGGCGCTGGCCGCCGAGCTGGGCACCAGCCACCGGATGCTCATCTACCACTTCGGCTCGCGCGACGGCCTGCTCGTCGAGGTCGTGCGGGCCGTCGAGAGGCGCCAGCGCGCGCGGCTGGCCGAGCTCATGGCCGACACCACGCTGACGCCGACGGAGCAGGCCCGGCGGTTCTGGGACGACCTCGTCGACCCCGCGCAGTGGCCGGCCGAGCGGCTGTTCTTCGAGCTCTACGGCCAGGCCCTGCAGGGCAGACCGCACGCGGCGCCGCTGCTGGACGGCATCGTGACCGACTGGCTCGACCCGCTCACCGACCTGGCCGTGCGCGCCGGGGCACCGCGCGAGCAAGCCCGCGCCGAGGTGCGCCTGCAACTGGCCGTCGCCCGCGGCCTGCTGCTCGACCTGCTGGCCACCCGCGACGTCGAGGGCGTGCGCGCCGCCGCCGAGGCGTTCCTCAGCCGCGTCCCCAGCGGGGGCGCAGCAGGGTGACCGCGGTCCACCCCACGGCCAGGGTGACGGCGCTGACGAGCACCGGCGTCGGCGGCAGCAGCACGGCCAGGCCCAGGCACAGCACCAGCCCCAGCCACGCCGTCCAGCGGGGCCAGCGCCGCGCCGCTGGCGGCAGCCGCAGCGCCGCCAGGTTGATCACCGCGTAGTAGACGAGCACCGAGCAGGCCGACAGCGCGATCGCCGCAGCCGGCCCGGCCACCACGGTGAGCGCGACCGCCACCAGCCCGCCGACGGCGTCGGCCCGGACCGGCGTGCCCCGTCGCCCGATCCGCCCCAGCCCGGCCGGCAGGTCGCCGCGGTGGGCCATCGCGACCGTCGTGCGGCTCACCCCCACCAGCACCGACAGCAGCGCCGAGCCCGCCGCGACCGCCGCGCCCACCCGCACCAGCACGCCCAGCGCGTTCGCCCCGTTGGCGTCGACCAGCACCACCAGCGGGGACGGCTCCACGGCCAGCCGCTCGGTCCCGAGCCCCACCAGCAGCGCGACGGCCACCAGCAGGTAGGTCACCAGCGCCACGCCCAGCGCGATGCCGATGGCCCGGCGCAGCGTGCGCCCGGGGTCGACGACCTCACCGGCGAGCGTGGCGATCCGGGCGTAGCCGGCGAACGCGAAGAACACCAGCCCGGCCGCGGTGAGCACGCCGAGCACGCTCGGCTCGCCGACCCCCGGCGCCGGCTCGGGCGCCGGACCGGGCACCTCGGACCCCGGCCCGCACAGCCCGACCACGACCACCGCCAACAGCACCACCAGCGTGCCGCCGACCAGCGTGTACGCCCCGCGGGCGGTCCAGCGCACCCCGGCGCTGTTGAGCACGCTCACCACCACGACCGCGGGGATAGCCGCCGTCAGCGGCTGCGAGGGCAGCACGTAGCCGCCGAACACGCCCGCCGCCGCGGCCGCCGACGAGACCTTGCCCACCACGAACGCGACCCCGGCCAGCCGCCCGGCACCCGGCGAGAGGCGCTCGTGCCCGTAGACGTAGCCGCCCCCGCTCTCGGGGTGGGCGACGGCGAGGTCGGCCGTGGAGGCGGCGTTGCAGGCGGCCACCACGGCCGCCAACAGCACCGAGACCAGCAACCATGGCCCCGCCGCGGCCGCCGCCGGCGCCCACACCGCGAACACACCGGTGCCCAGCATGGCCGCCAGTCCGAGCACGACGGCGTCCGTCGTCCCGAGCCGGCGCTGCGGTGCTCCGGACGTCATCGGGTCAGGGTGGCAGGAGAACCTGCCCGATCCGGGCGCACCGGGGTGTCATTAGCATTTCGAAGCGATCTCGCGGTACCTCTCACCGCGCCAGCCCCGCCCCTCGACCGATTGTGAGATGGCCGCCGTGTCCGCCCCAGAGTCCACCCACGCGTCCCAGACCGCGTCCACCGAGGTGCTGCTCGGCACCGGGTCGCCGGCCACCGCGACCGCCGAAGCGGTGATCGTCGGCCTGCTCCCCGCCGGCACCGACCAGCCGCCCACGCTCGCCCCCGGCGCCGACGCGATCGCCGAGGCCTTCGACGGCGAGCTGCTGGCGCTGCTGGCCCTGGCCGGCGCCACCGGCAAGGCCGACGAGGTGACGAAGATCCCCACCCGCGGCACGCTGGGCGCCCCGCTGCTGGTCGCGGTCGGCCTGGGCAAGCCGGAGGACGGCGACGCCCCCGCCGCCGAGCAGGTGCGGCGCGCGTCCGGGTCCGCGGCCCGCGCCCTCACCGGCACCGCCCACGCCGTCAGCACCCTCGGGCGCACGGACCTGGCCGCGGCCGTCGAGGGCACCCTGCTGGGCGCCTACGCGTTCCGCGAGTACCGCACCAATGGCGGCGCCCGCGGGCCCGTCGGGCGCGTCGAGTTCCTGTTCGACGCCGTCGACGACGCCCAGGAGGAGCTGCTCCGCCGGGCCACGGCCGTCGGCCGGGCCGTTCGCCGCGCCCGCGACCTGGTCAACACCCCGCCCAACGACCTGTTCCCGGAGAGCTTCGCCGCCCGCGCCGTCGCCCTCGCCGAGGCCGCCGGCCTGGACGTCGAGGTGCTCGACGAGGCCGCGCTGGCCGAGGGCGGCTTCGGCGGCGTGCTCGGCGTGGGCCAGGGCTCCTCGCGCAAGCCGCGGCTGGTCCGGCTCACCTGGTCCGGCGGCGACACCCCGCGCAAGAAGGTCGCACTGGTCGGCAAGGGCATCACCTTCGACACCGGCGGCATCTCCATCAAGCCGGCCGCCGGCATGGACCACATGACCTCGGACATGAGCGGTGCCGCCGCGGTCATCGCGACCACCGTGCTGGCCGCCGAGCTGGCGCTGCCCGTCGCCGTCACCGCGACGGTGCCGATGGCCGAGAACATGCCCAGCGACACCGCCTACCGCCCCGGCGACGTGCTGCGCATGTACGGCGGCAAGACCGTCGAGGTCCTCAACACCGACGCCGAGGGCAGGCTGATCCTGGCCGACGCCATCGTCCGCGCCGCCGAGGACTCCCCCGACTACCTCGTCGAGACCTCCACCCTCACCGGCGCCCAGCAGGTCGCCCTGGGCATGCGCACCGCCGGGGTGATGGGCAGCGACGAGTTCCGCGACCGCGTCGCCGCCCTCGCCCGCGCCACCGGCGAGGACGGCTGGGCGATGCCGCTGCCCGGGCACATGCGCGCCGAGCTCGACTCCCGCGTCGCCGACATCGCGAACGTCACCGGCGCCCGCTGGGGCGGGATGCTGGTCGCCGGGGCGTTCCTGCGCGAGTTCGTGCCCGACGGCCTCGCCTGGGCCCACATCGACATCGCCGGCCCCGCGTTCCACGCCGGGGGGCCGTACGGGTACACGGTCAAGGGCGGTACCGGGGTGCCGGTGCGGACGCTGTTCGCGGTGCTGGCTGATATCGCCGAGAACGGGTGACACCTCATCGAGGCGCCTTCGGCGCGTCAGGGGCCTCCGGCGGCGCCTGCGGCGAGCTGTTGAGGGACCTCCGGCGGCTCCTACGCGGCGGGCGACCTCTGATCAAGCAGGGGGCCGGCCCCTGCCGGGAGTGGAATGGCCGCTCCGCGGCCGAGCGGGGCAGGCGGGGCGTCCTCGCAGCGCCGGGTGGGTGACACGGACGGTGACGCCGGAACGGCGCCCCCGCGCCCGCCCGGCCGTCTTCGCAGGGTCCCCACGGTCTTCGCAGGGTCTACGGCACCTGCGAGGACCCCACCGCCCCTGCGAAGACGCCCCCGACCCCGGCCCGGGGACCGGGACCGACGGGACGGCAGGGGGCGGCAGGGGGCGACCCCCTGCTCGACGGACCGGCGGGATCAGCCCGTCTCGCCCAACCCCCGCCGCCGCTCCTGCTCCCGCAGGATCTTCTGCCGCGCGTCGTGGTCGCGCATCCGCTGCGGGTACCCGATGAGCTGCACGTCGTAGATCGGGATCGCCAGCGAGCGGGCCAGCTTGCGGGCCGCGTCGGGGTCGCCGATGCGGCGGCGGGTGTGGTCGCCGTCCTTGTCGACCAGCAGCATCGTCGTATCGGTGACCGCGGTGCGCGGCTCGACGAACGCCTCGACGCCCTCGTGCGCCGCGGCCCAGGCCCGCAGGTGGGCCTCGTCGTCGCGGCCGCCCGTGCGCAGCGTGCCCGGGCGCCCGCGGCGGAATCTGTCCAGCAACCCCATGGCCGCCACCTCCCGCACCGGACAACGGGCGGACCCCCCGATTTTCTCCCGAACGGACCAGCCCCCGCGCCCGCGCCCGACAGGTGACAAGATGACCGCAGGCGGCGTCACCTGCCGCACCTGCTCCGCAGCCGGACGCCCAGCCCCGACCGCGCCGCAGACGACAGCGATCGGTGAGGAGTGCACACGTGCCCGAGCACAACGCGGATCTGGTGATCCTCGGCGGGGGGTCGGGCGGTTATGCCTGCGCCCTGCGCGCCGCGGAGCTGGGGATGTCCGTCGTGCTGGTGGAGCGCGACAAGCTCGGGGGCACCTGCCTGCACTACGGCTGCATCCCGACGAAGGCGATGCTGCACGCGGCCGAGGTCGCCGACGCCGCGCGCGACGGCGACAAGATCGGCGTGAAGAGCTCGCTGGCCGGCATCGACATGGCCGGCGTCAACGCCTACAAGGACGGCGTGGTCGCCAAGCTCTACAAGGGGCTGCAGGGGCTGGTCCGCTCCCGCAAGATCACCCTGGTGGAGGGTTCCGGCCGGTTCGAGGGGCCGCGCACGGTCGTCGTGGGTGACGACCGCTACGTCGGTGGCAAGGTCGTGCTGGCCACCGGGAGCTACGCGCGCACCCTGCCCGGTCTGGAGATCGGCGGCCGGATCATCACCAGCTACGAGGCGCTGCGCCTCGACCACGTGCCCGACCGGGTCGTCGTGCTCGGCGGCGGGGTGATCGGCGTCGAGTTCGCCAGCGTGTTCGCCAGCTTCGGATCCCAGGTCACCGTCGTCGAGGCGCTGCCGCGGCTGGTGCCGGCCGAGGACGAGTTCGCCTCCAAGCTGCTCGAGCGGGCGTTCCGCCGGCGCAGGATCGCGTTCAAGACCGGGGTGAAGTTCACCGGCGCCCGGCAGAGCGACGATGCGGTGACGGTGTCGCTGGAGTCCGGTGAGGAGCTGGAGGCCGACCTGCTGCTCGTCGCCGTCGGGCGTGGCCCCAACACCGCCGACCTGGGCTACGAGGAGGCCGGCATCGAGATGGAGCGCGGCTTCGTCCGCACCGACGAGCGGCTGCGCACGAGCCTGCCCGACGTGTTCGCCGTCGGCGACATCGTGCCCGGCCTGCAGCTGGCCCACCGCGGCTTCGCGCAGGGCATCTTCCTGGCCGAGGACATCGCCGGGCTGAACCCGCCGGTGATCGACGAGGCCGGTATCCCCCGGGTGACGTACTGCGAGCCGGAGGTGGCCTCCGTCGGCCTCACCGAGGCGCAGGCCAAGGAGCGCTACGGCGAGGTCCAGACCCTCACCTACGACCTGGCCGGCAACGGCAGGTCCCAGATCCTGCAGACCCAGGGCGCGATCAAGCTGGTCAAGTCCGGGGCCGAGGGCACGCCCGGTCCGGTCGTCGGCATCCACATGGTGGGCGCCCGGGTCGGCGAGCTGATCGGGGAGGCCCAGTTGGTCTACAACTGGGACGCCCAGGCCGAGGACATCGCCGCACTGGTGCACGCCCACCCCACCCAGAACGAGGCGTTCGGCGAGGCCCACCTGGCCCTGGCCGGCAAGCCGCTGCACAGCCACAGCTGACCGGTCCGCTGGCGGACAACCGCCCCAGCAGACCCCGCGACCGCACGACAGAGGAGCTCCGACCAGCCATGGCCTTCACCGTCCAGATGCCGGCCCTCGGTGAGAGCGTCACCGAGGGCACCGTCACCCGCTGGCTCAAGCAGGAGGGCGACCAGGTCGAGGTCGACGAGCCCCTGCTGGAGGTCTCGACCGACAAGGTCGACACCGAGATCCCCTCGCCCGCCGCGGGCGTCCTGCAGCGGATCGTCGCGGCCGAGGACGAGACGGTCGAGGTCGGCGGCGACCTCGCGGTCATCGGCGACGGCGACTCCGCCGACTCCGGCGGCAGCGGGTCCGACGAGTCGACCTCCGAGTCGACCGGGTCCGCCGACGAGTCCGCCGACGACGAGCCGGACGCGCCCGCCGAGGAGGAGGACCCGGGCGAGGACGCCCCGCAGCGCCCGAACCAGGCCGCCGAGCCGGCGGCCTCCGAGGAGCCGGCCGAGGCGCCCCGCGCGGCCGCGAAGTCGACCGGGTCGGGCACCGAGGTGACGATGCCCGAGCTCGGCGAGAGCGTCACCGAGGGCACCGTCACCCGCTGGCTCAAGCAGGTCGGCGACAGCGTCGAGGTCGACGAGCCGCTGCTGGAGGTCTCGACCGACAAGGTCGACACCGAGATCCCCTCCCCGGTCGCCGGCACGCTGCTGGAGATCGTCGCGAACGAGGACGACACGGTCGACGTGGGCGGCCGGCTGGCGGTCATCGGCGACGCCGACGCCCAGGCCGAGTCGGAGCCCGAGCCGGAGCCCGAGCCCGCGCCTAAGGCCGAGGCGAAGGCCCCCGCGAAGCCCGCCCGGAAGGACACCGGGAAGGCCCCCGCGAAGGACACCGCCGGGCAGGCCGACGAGGGCACCGAGGGCGCGGTGGCCGAGACCGAGGAGCAGGGCTCCCGCCCGTCGGAGGAGTCCGGCGACGGCGAGCGCTCCGGCACCCCGTACGTGACGCCGCTGGTGCGCAAGCTCGCGTCCGAGCACGGCGTCGACCTGTCCACGATCAGCGGCACCGGTGTCGGCGGCCGCATCCGCAAGCAGGACGTGCTGGCCGCGGCCGAGTCCGCCCACGAGCCGGAGCCCGAGCCGCAGCCCGAGCCCAGCGCACCGGCCCCCGCGGCCGCGTCGGCGGCGCCGTCCGGGGCGCCGAAGACCCCGTCCGCGGTGGCCAAGCCCAACCCGGACGGCCCGCAGCCGGGTACCACGGTCAAGATGCCGCGGCTGCGCCAGGTCATCGCCCAGCGGATGACCGAGTCGCTGCGCATCTCCGCGCAGCTGACCACCGTGCAGGAGGTCGACCTCACCCGCGTCGCCAAGCTGCGCGCGCGGGCGAAGGCCGAGTTCGAGCGCCGCGAGGGCGTCAAGCTCACCTACCTGCCGTTCTTCGCCAAGGCCACCGTGGAGGCGCTCAAGGCGTTCCCGCAGGTCAACTCGTCCATCGACGCGGACGGCAAGCAGGTCACCTACCACGGCAACGTGCACCTGGCGATCGCCGTGGACACCCCGCGCGGGCTGCTCGTCCCGGTGATCAAGAACGCCGAGGACCTGAGCATCGTGGGCCTGGCCAAGCGGATCGCCGACGTCGCGGCCCGCACCCGGGCCAACAAGATCGGCCCTGACGAGCTGTCCGGCGGCACGTTCACGATCACGAACATCGGCAGCGCGGGCGCCCTGTTCGACACCCCGATCATCAACCAGCCCCAGGTCGCGATCCTGGGCACCGGGGCGATCACCAAGCAGCCCGCGGTCATCACCGGCCCGGACGGCGACGACGTCATCGCGGTGCGGTCGCTGTGCTACCTCCCGCTGACCTACGACCACCGGATCGTCGACGGCGCCGACGCGGGCCGCTTCGTCTCGGCGATCAAGGCCCGGCTGGAGGAAGGCGCGTTCGAGGGCGAGCTCGGGCTCTAGCGCTCATCGCAGGGACGCGCCCGCCCGTGCGGCGGGCGCGTCCGTGTGAGCATCGCCGGTCCGAGTCGCGGCCGCGCGCCCCGTTCGGGAGGATCACGCCGTGCGCGTAGTCGTGGCCGGCTCCTCCGGTCTGATCGGAACGGGCCTCGTCGCCCATCTGCGGCAGGCGGGCCACGAGGTGCTGCGCCTGGTGCGCCGGGCGCCGGCCGCGCCCGACGAGCGCGGCTGGGACCCGCCGGCCGGGCGGATCGACGCCGGCACGTTCGACGGCGTCGACGCGGTGGTCAACCTCAACGGCGTCGGCATCGGCGACCGGCCGTGGAGCGGGGCGCGCAAGCAGCAGATCCGCGACAGCCGCAACGTGCCCACCGAGGTGCTGGCCACGGCGGTGGCCGAGCACGGGGTGCCGGCCCTGCTGTCGGCCTCGGGCATCAACTTCTACGGCGACACCGGCGACCGGGAGGTCGACGAGTCGTCCCCCGCCGGGTCCGGTTTCCTCGCCGAGGTCTGCCAGGACTGGGAGGCCGCGACGAAGCCCGCCGTCGCCGGGGGCGCGCGGGTCGTGCTGCTGCGCAGCGGCCCGGTCCTGTCGCCATCGGGGGGCGTCCTGAGCCGGCTGCGGCCGCTGTTCACGGTGATGCTGGGCGGGCGGATCGGCAGCGGCCGCCAGTACTTCCCGTGGATCTCGCTGGACGACGAGATCGACGCCATCCGCTTCCTGCTGGAGGGCGACCGGTTCGCCGGCCCGGTCAACCTGGTGGGTCCCGAGCAGGCCACCAACGCCGAGTTCACCCGGGCGCTGGCCGCCGCCGTCGGCCGTCCGGCGCCGTTCGTGATGCCCGCCTTCGCGCTGCGCGCGGTGCTCGGGCAGATGGCCGAGGAGATGATCCTCACCGGCCCGCGGGCGCGGCCCGGGGTGCTGCTCGACGGCGGATTCCGGTTCCGGCACAACGGCATCGACGAGGCCCTGTCGGCCGCCGTCGGATCGTGACCGCGCGCGCCGCCCCTCCGTCGAGAACGAACTTGTCGTGATCGACAGGCCGGAATGATCACGACAGGTTCGTTCTCGACGGGGTTCAGCCGAGGGCGGGGTGCAGGCGCAGGTCGAGGCCGGCGGGGGCGTCGGCCTTCGCGACGGGGTGCTCGCTCACCGCGAGGCGGCCGTCGAGGGCATCCAGCACGGCGGTGGCCATCGGGTCGACGACCTCGGCCACCGGCACCGGGCGGCCCAGCTCGGCCGCCAGCGAGGTGACCCCGGCGTCGGTGATGCCGCACGGCACGATCCGGTCGAAGGCGCCCAGGTCGGGCTCGCAGTTCAGGGCGAAGCCGTGCAGCGTCACCCCGCCCTGCACGCGCACCCCGATCGCGCCGATCTTGCGCTCGGGGCGGGTGGCGTCGGCGGGCAGCCACACGCCGCTGCGGCCCTCGACGCGCCCGGCGGCGGTGACCCCCAGACCTGCCACGACCGCGATGAGCGCCTCCTCCAGCCTGCGCACGTAGTCGACGACGTCGAGCGGCTCGGCCAGGGCGACGATCGGGTAGCCGACCAGCTGGCCGGGGCCGTGCCAGGTGATCCGGCCGCCGCGGTCGACGTCGACGACGGGGGTGCCGTCGGTCGGGCGGTCCTCTGGCTGGGTGCGCTTGCCCGCCGTGTAGACCGACGGGTGTTCCAGCAGCATCAGCACGTCCGGGCCGGTGCCGGCGCGGCGCGCCTCGGCATGCGCGCGCTGGGCGTCCCAGGCCGCCAGGTACTCGACGGTGCCCAGCCGATCGACCCGGACGGGGTCGGGGCCGCGGCGACAGGTTCGGTGCTCACCCGTGCTCATGGCGTTCACGCTACGCCCCGCCCTCGGCCGCCCATGGCGTAGGCTTGTCCGTAATTCCGGAATTACGGAGGACATCATGCCGCTCACCCGTCGTCGGATGCTCGCCCTGACCACCGCGTTCGCCGCCGCGGCCGGTTGCGCCCGCCCCGCTGCGCCCGCACCACCACCCGCGAGCGCGCCACCTGGGCCACCCGACACCCCCGACGCCCTCGTGGACTGGATCGCCGCACGACCCGATCGGGCGTCCCTGCTGGTCGACGACGGCCGCGGCACCCTGGTCGAGCACCTCGCCGACCGCCCCCGGCCGGTCGCCTCCGCGAACAAGGTCGTGCACCTCGTCGCGTACGCGCAGGCGGTCGCCGCCGGCCGGCTCGACCCGGACGGACCGGTCCCGGTCGCCGCGTGGGAGGCCTGGTACGTGCCCTCGGGGGCGGCGACGGACACGCACCCCGCCGCTGCGCAGGCGCTCGGAGCCGTGCCGGACGGCGTGGTGACCTGGGACGGCATCGCCGCGGTGATGATCGACCTGAGCGACAACGCCGCCGCCGACCTGCTGCGCGCCGAACTCGGCGACGACGCGCTGGTCGCGGCGGCCGCGGCGACCGGCTGGAGCCCCGTCGAGCTGCCCTGCTTCGCCGGCGAGGTCCTGGCGTTCGACGCCGTGCCCCCGGGCACCGACCGGCCCACCGCGGTGCTGGACGCCGGTCGCGCCTACGCCGGAGATCCCGCGCGCCGGGCCGCCCACGCGGCCGCCGTGCGGCAGGCCGGCGCGACCCCGACCGACGACCCCACCGCCGGCCTGGACGACCCCACGCTGCGCGCCGTCCTGCGCTGGTGGGACGGCTCCCCCGCGGCGGCGGCGCGGCAGTTGGCCGGGGTGCACCGGGCGGCGGCGACCGACGCGCTCGGGCCGGAGGTGTCGGCCACGGTGCGCCGGCACCTGGAGCGGGCGCTGACCGGGCGCCTGCCCGCCGGCGTGCTCGGCGCCGGCCAGAAGGGCGGCAACTACGCCGGGCTGATCACGAACGCGTTCACCCTGCGGCGCGCCGACGGCACCACGGGGCTGTCGGTGCTGAGCCTGTCCGGCCTGGACCGGGCGCCGTACCAGGAGCTGGTGGCCTCGTCGGCCTGGCTGGGGCTCACCCAGCAGGTGCTGCTCGACCCGGGCCTGCGCGACCGGCTGCGCGCCGCCGTGGGCGGGTCCTGAGCCGCCCGGGCATGCTGCACCCGTGAGCGACGACCCCGCAGTGCTCGACCGGCTGGCCGCGCTGGAGCGCCGCGTGGCCGTGCTGGAGGGCGCCGCGCCGGCACCGGTCGAGCCCGCCGCGCCGCCGGCCGCGGCCGGCGTCGTGCGCTACGCCGGCGACGTGCACCTGCACGGCGACGTCACCTGGTCCATCGCCTGCGACGCCGCCGAGGCGCTGGACCTCGACGACGAGCCGCGACTGGCCGTGCTGGCCGCGCTCGGCCACCCGGCCCGCGTGCGGATCGTGCGCGCACTGTTGGCCGGAGGACCCAGCGGAACCGCGGCGCTGCAGGCGGCGGCGGAGCTGGCCTCGACCGGCCAGCTCTACCACCACCTGCGCTCGCTGACCCACAGCGGCCTGGTGGAGCAGGACACCCGCGGCTCCTACCGGGTCGCCGGCCGGGCCGTGGTGCCGACGCTGGTGCTGCTCACCGCGGCCGCCGACGTCGCGGGGCAGCTGCGCTGAGCGCCCCTCAGCCCAGCTGGGGCGCCACCTCGGCGGCGACGAGCTCGACCTGGTCGAGGTCGCCGAGGTCGAGCAGCTGCAGGTAGACGCGGGTGGCCCCGGTCTGCTCGCGCCACCGGCCCAGCTTGTCGACGACCTCGGCCGGGGTGCCGGCCAGGCCGCTCTCCCGCAGCTCCGCCTCGTCGCGGCCGAGGGTCAGCGCGCGCTTGGCGACCTCGGCGTCGTCCCGGCCGACGCAGATCACCTGGGCGATCGAGCGCACCAGCTCGCCCGGGTCGCGCCCGATGGCCCGGCATGCCGCCTCGACGCGCTCGAACTGGGCGGCGACGGCGTCGGGCGCGGAGAACGCGACGTTGAACTCGTCGGCGAACCGGGCGGCCAGCTCCGGGGTGCGCTTCTTGCCGTGCCCGCCGACGATCACCGGCGGCCGCGGTCGCTGCACGGGCTTGGGCAGGGCGGGCGAGTCCTCGAGCGCGTAGTGGGCCCCGGCGAACCCGAACCGCTCGCCGGGCAGCGTGCCCCACAGCCCGGTGACGATCTCCAACTGCTCGGCGAGCCGGTCGAAGCGCTCCCCGAGCTCCGGGAACGGGATCCCGTACGCGGCGTGCTCGCGCTCGAACCAGCCGGCGCCCAGGCCCAGCTCGACCCGGCCCCGCGACATCTGGTCGACCTGGGCCACCGCGATGGCCAGCGGACCGGGCAGCCGGAACGTCGCGGAGTTGACCAGCGTGCCGAGGCGGATGCGCTCGGTGTCGCGGGCCAGCCCGGCCAGGGTGATCCAGGCGTCGGTGGGACCGGGCTCGCCCGAGGCGTTGCCCATCACCAGGTAGTGGTCGGACCGGAAGAACGCGTCGTAGCCGGCCGCCTCGGCCGTCCGCGCGACGCTCAGCAGGTCGTCGTAGCCGGCCCCCTGCTGGGGCTCGGTGAAGATCCTCAGGTCCACCCGGTCGACGCTATGCCATCTCCGCACCGCACCACCGGGTGGCCTCACTGGCCGGCGGATCCGGCCCGAGGCCGCGATCACCGCCGCGGCGTAGCCTTGCGGGCGTGACGATCGCACCAGAGGGTCGCAAGCTCCTGCGCCTCGAGGTCCGCAACAGCGAGACCCCGATCGAGCGCAAGCCACCGTGGATCCGCACGACGGCCCGCACCGGCCCGCAGTACACCGAGCTCAAGTCCCTCGTGCGCTCCGGCGGCCTGCACACCGTCTGCGAGGAGGCCGGCTGCCCCAACATCTACGAGTGCTGGGAGGACCGCGAGGCCACCTTCCTCATCGGCGGCGAGCAGTGCACCCGCCGGTGCGACTTCTGCCAGATCGACACCGGCAAGCCGGCCCCGTTGGACCGCGACGAGCCCCGCCGCGTCGCCGAGTCCGTGCAGCAGATGGGCCTGCGCTACTCCACGGTCACCGGCGTCGCCCGCGACGACCTGGAGGACGGCGGGGCCTGGCTCTACGCCGAGACCGTGCGCCGGATCCACGCCATGAACCCCGGCACCGGCGTCGAGCTGCTCATCCCGGACTTCAACTCCCGCGACGACCAGCTCGGCGAGGTCTTCGGCTCGCGCCCGGAGGTACTGGCCCACAACCTGGAGACCGTGCCGCGGATCTTCAAGCGCATCCGGCCCGCGTTCCGCTACGCGCGCTCGCTGGAGGTCATCACCAAGGCCCGCGCCGCCGGCCTGGTGACCAAGTCCAACCTGATCCTGGGCATGGGCGAGACCCCCGACGAGGTCACCGCCGCGCTGCGCGACCTGCACGACGCCGGTTGCGAGATCATCACGATCACCCAGTACCTGCGGCCCTCGAAGCGCCACCACCCGGTCGAGCGCTGGGTCAAGCCCGAGGAGTTCGTCGAGCACGCGAAGGCGGCCGAGGAGATGGGCTTCGCCGGCGTCATGGCCGGTCCGCTGGTCCGTTCGTCGTACCGCGCCGGGCGCCTCTACGCCCAGACGGTGCAGCGGCGGGGTGAGGAGCTTCCCGAGGGCCTGGAGCACCTGGCCGCCGAGGGCACCGCCGCGCAGGAGGCCAGCGCGCTGCTCGCCCGCCGGTAGCGGCTCCCGGGCCGCCGCCCCGCGCTCGACCAGCGCGGACAAGTATCCTGGCCGCGTGGCGGGTGGGAAGCCGGACAAGGCTGGCAAGGCGAAGGACAGGTCGGCGACCAAGGTCGCCGCGAACAAGGCCGCGCAGAAGGAGGCCCGCAAGGCCAAGCGCGCCGAGTCGAAGGCCCGGCGCCGCCAGATCTGGGAAGCCTTCAAGATGCAGCGCAAGGAGGACAAGGCGCTCATCCCCTGGATGGTCGGCGTCTTCCTGGCCTCGGTGCTGGTGGTCTTCGGCATCGGCTGGCTGCTGGGCATCGAGTGGTTCCTGCTGCCCATCGGCATCGCCGTCGGCATCCTGGCCGCGATCAGCGTGTTCGGCCGGCGGGTGCAGAGCTCGGTCTACAGCAAGGCCGACGGCCAGCCCGGCGCGGCGGGATGGGCGCTGGACAACATGCGCGGGCGCTGGCGGGTCACCGCCGGCATCGCCGGCACCACCCACCTCGACGCCGTGCACCGGGTGATCGGCCGCCCGGGCATCATCCTGGTCGCCGAGGGCGCCCCGCACCGGGTGAAGAGCCTGCTCGCGCAGGAGAAGAAGCGCACCGCGCGCGTGGCGGGCACCATCCCGATCTACGACGTGGTCGTGGGCAACGACGAGGGCCAGGTGCCGCTCAAGAAGCTGCAGCGCCACCTCATGAAGCTGCCCCGCAACATCACGCCCAAGGAGATGGAGACCATCGAGGCCCGGCTGGCCGCGCTCGGCTCGCGGGCCGCGGCGCTGCCCAAGGGCCCGATGCCAGCCGGGGCGAAGATGCGCAGCGTCCAGCGCACCGTCCGCCGCCGCTGACCCTCCCCCGGCGTCGGCGGCCCGTCAGTCGCGGGTGCGCACGACGATCGTCCGGGCGGCCCGGTCGTGCCAGCCGCGGCCGTCGGCGTCGCGCAGCAGGGGCGGCACGACGACCGCGGTCATCGCGGTGCGCAGCACCGCGCGCGGGACCCCGACGACCGGCGCCGAGTCGATCGAGGCGACCCGGATGCCGACCGCCGTCATGCCAGCGCTCGCCCCGAACACCGCCACCGGCGCCGCGGTGAGCAGGAACCACACCCCCAGCACCCACCAGTTGAACCCCGGCGCGGTCAGCGGGTCGGGGCCCACGAACAGGGCCGAGACCAGCATCGCGAGTGCCCAGTCGACGGCGATCGCGGCGAGCCGCCTGCCGAACCCGGCCGCCGAGCTCACACCCCGCTCGGGCAGCCCGAACTGGCGTCCGGGGTAGTCGTTCGTCGCATCGCGGGCAGACCCGGGCATTCAGCGCTCCTCCGGACGGCTCATGGCCCTAGGGTATGCCCGTGTGGGTCGTCACTCCCCGCTGACGAGGCAGTTAACGTCTGTGAAACCGGTGAGAGACCGACGGGCAACACGGCGGTCCTAGCGTCGCGCCAAGCTACGCGTCGATCGAAGGAGCCAGTGAGGGTGTTCAACAACTCCGAAGAGATCCTGAAGTACATCTCGGACGAGAAGGTCGAGTACGTCGATGTCCGGTTCTGCGACCTTCCGGGTGTGATGCAACACCTCACCGTCCCCGCCACCACCGCGGCCGACATCCTCGAGGACGGTGTCGCCTTCGACGGATCGTCCGTGCGCGGCTTCCAGGCCATCAACGAGTCCGACATGGCGCTGTTCGCGGACGCCGCCACGGCCCGCCTGGACCCGTTCCGCAAGCACAAGACGCTCAACATCAACTTCTTCGTGCACGACCCGATCACGGGCGAGCCCTACAGCCGCGACCCGCGCAACGTCGCCCGCAAGGCCGAGGAGTACCTGGCCGCGTCCGGCGTCGCCGACACCTGCTACTTCGGGGCCGAGGCCGAGTTCTACATCTTCGACTCGGTGCGCTTCGGGTCCGAGCCGCACGAGCAGTTCAGCCACATCGACTCCGTCGAGGGCTGGTGGAACACCGGCCGCGACGAGCCGGGCGGCAACCTCGGCTACAAGGTCAACTACAAGGGCGGCTACTTCCCGGTGCCCCCGGTCGACCACTACGCCGACCTGCGCGACGACATGGTCACCAACCTGACCAACGCCGGCTTCCAGATCGAGCGCGGCCACCACGAGGTCGGCACCGCAGGCCAGGCCGAGATCAACTACAAGTTCAACACGCTGCTGCACGCGGCCGACGACATCCAGCTGTTCAAGTACATCATCAAGAACACCGCCTGGCACGCCGGCAAGACCGTCACCTTCATGCCCAAGCCCCTGTTCGGCGACAACGGTTCGGGCATGCACGCCCACCAGTCGCTGTGGAAGGACGGCGCGCCGCTGTTCCACGACGAGGCCGGCTACGGCGGCCTGTCGGACCTGGCGCGCTACTACATCGGCGGCCTGCTCCACCACGCCCCGAGCCTGCTGGCCTTCACCAACCCGACGGTGAACTCCTACCACCGCCTGGTCCCCGGCTTCGAGGCCCCGGTCAACCTGGTCTACTCGGCCCGCAACCGCTCGGCCTGCATCCGGATCCCGCTGTCGGGCAACAACCCCAAGGCCAAGCGCCTGGAGTTCCGCTGCCCCGACTCCTCGGGCAACCCGTACCTGGCGTTCGCCGCGATGATGATGGCCGGCATGGACGGCATCAAGAACAAGATCGAGCCGCCGGCCCCGGTCGACAAGGACCTCTACGAGCTCCCGCCCGAGGAGGCCAAGGACATCGCCCAGGTCCCCAGCAGCCTGCCCGCCGTGATCGACCGCCTCGAGGCCGACCACGACTACCTGCTCGAGGGCGGGGTCTTCACGCCGGACCTCATCGAGACCTGGATCCAGCTCAAGCGGGACAACGAAATCGACCCGCTGCGGCTGCGCCCGCACCCGTACGAGTTCGCGCTGTACTACGACGTCTGATCCTGGGCGCTCGTCGAGCAGCTAGGCACCCCGGAAACGGCGGTTGACCTGCGGAGACGTCTTCCGGCGTCAGCCACGGTCAACCGCCGTTTCTTGTCTTCGGGGTGCCTGTCCGACCCGGCAGCGGACCGCCGGCTGGACGAGTGGGCGCAGGCGACAGGCCGCGTGCACGGATGCCGCTGGAATTCCGCCGTCGCCGGCCGAGCCCGGGCTGTCCACGGCCCGGGCCGGGGCGAAGGAGCACCACATCCCATGACGTCCCGGGACGACGAGGGGGCCCACCGGGCTTGGTCGTGGGTCCGGTCGATGCTCCGGTCACCCACCCGTGTCGAATCGTCGACGACTCTGGTCCCGCACCGGGCGTATCCCAGCGAGGACGCCCGCAGCTACGCCTACGACCAGGCACTGGCACTGCAGAGTGCGCTGGTGATGGACGACCTGACCACCGCTCCGGTCCTGGCTCGCGGACTGGTCGCGCTGCAGACGCAGTCCGGTCAGCAGGCCGGCGGATTCGTCTCATCGGCACTCCGATCGAACCCGGCCGGCGGTGAACCGATCTACCGCACGGGCAACACGGCGATCGCGCTGTACTCATTGCTGAGCTACCTGCACCGGACACGGGAGTCGGAGCCGGATGCACCGGCGATCCGGCGGGCCGCCGATCGGGCCACCGACTGGCTCCTCCGTCAGCAACTGCCCGGCGGTCCCATGGCCGGCCTGCTCACCGGCGGTTGGGATCAGGACGGGGCCGGACGAGGCACTCGGCTGCCGTTCGCCTCCACCGAGCACAACCTCGATGCCTGGCATTCGCTGTCGCGGGCGGGAGAGGCGCTGAACTGCCCGCGATGCACCGCGGCCGCCGACACGTTGCGCGACGCCATCCTCGGCATCCTGTGGGATCCGAGCGACGGTGGCTTCCTCCAGGGCATGCGACCGGAAGGTCCGGACCGGGTCGAGCCGTTGGACGTCAACTCCTGGGGGGCGATCTTCCTCGACGCGGTCGGACGCCCCGAGCACGCCGACGCGTCGTTGGGTCGGACGGCCGCATTCGCGGTGTCCGATCGGTCCCTGTCGGGCTACCTGGCCTTCCGACCGCAATCGGCGGTGCCGAACCCGGTGCCGTCGGTGTGGCTGGAGGGGTCCTTCGGGGTGGCTCTCGCCCGGGCCCGCCACGGTGGTGCCGGGTACGCCGACACCATGGCGGGCCTCGCGGCGGCTCAACGCCCGGACGGATCGATGCCGATGGCGAGTTCGGCAGATGTCGATCGCGAGTTGTCCACGGAGTCCTCGGTCGCCGCCACCACCTGGTTCATCCTGGCCGGCCGCCCCCACCACGCGGATTCGCTGTGGTCAGCCCCGTGAGGGGAGACCGCCGGCCCGAACGCCGTCGGCCGGTGGTGGCGCTTCGACCGGATCGTCGACCGGCGTGAGCGGTAGGGCGAGGGCGAACGTGGTGCCTTCGCCCACGGTGCTGGCGACCCGGATGGTGCCGTGGTGAGCGACCGCGATCGCCTGGGTGATGGTGAGACCCAACCCGACACCGGGCACCGCGAACTGGACCGCGGTCGACGCCCGGAAGAACCGCGAGAACAGCCGGTCGATCTCGTCCGCCGGGATGCCGATACCGGTGTCACTGACCGAGATGAGCGCCATCTCGCGCTCCGGATCGTCTCCGGCGGTGGTGCTCAGCGTGATGGCGACCCGCCCACCGGGCGGGGTGAACTTGATGGCGTTGGACACGAGGTTGTCGACGGCCTGACCCAACCTGGTCGCATCCCCCCAGACGTGCGGCGCGGTCGCCGGGCGCGACAGGACGACGCTGACGTCCCGCGCCGTCGCCACCGGCCTCGCCGCCTCCAGCGAGGCGCTGACCACGGTCCCCAGGTCGACATCGCTCTCCTGCAGCGCGAACCGACCGGATTCCACCTGCGCGGTGAACAGCAGGTCGGACACCAGGCGGAGCAGTCGCTGCGCGTTCCGCTCGATGGTCGCGAGGTACGTCGTCTGCTCCGCCGTCAGCGGATGCTCGTCGTCGTCGCTGATGAGCTCGAGGTACCCCAGGATCGAACTGAGCGGCGTGCGCAGTTCGTGCGAGATCAGGTTGACGAACTCGTCCTTCGACCTGGCCTGGCGCCGTTCCTCGGTGACGTCGGTCGCGACGTACAGGTAGCCCTCGACGTCGCCCGCCGCATCGTGTCGAGCCGTGATCGCGACCCGCACCCGCAGGGTCGACCCGTCCGCCCGCCGGTACGTCCAGTCCTGGACGTCGGCGTCCCCGTCGCCGACCGGAGCCGTCAGCGGGCTGCGGGTGTCACCCGGATCCTCACCCGCCCGGCGGCTGAGTTCGTCGGGCAGGTGGAAGTCGACGACGTTGCGGCGACCGACCACCTCGTGCGCGGCGACACCGAGCATCTTCTGGGCCCCGGTGTTGAACACGTCGATCCGGCCGCAGAGATCGGTGCCGATGATCGACTGCTCGGTCACGGCGTCGAGCACACCGGCCATCTGGTGGGCCGACTCCTGGATGAGGTTGGATGCCGCGATGCTCGCCGTCGCGTTGTCCTGCGCCTCGGCCAGCAACTCCTCCTGTTTTCGTCGCAGGACTTGAACGGCCTCGACCCGGGAGTTCAGTCGGTGCTTGAGCCCATGGATCCACAGCGCGCTGATCACGAGGATCAGCGGCGTGAAGATGGCGCGGATCCACTGACCGTCGGCCATGCTGGTCGGATCGAACAACTGCGGGAGGAAGACGACGCCGACGATCAACGGTGTACCGATGAACAGCGGCAGCATGCCCGGCTGCACACCCAGCAGGAGCACCGGCAGGATCAACAGCGCCGCGAAGACCGAACCCGCGCCGCCCGTCCCGGCCCGCAGGAAGCCGATCGCGACCAGGTCGAGCAGGGGTATCACCATGACCGCCCGGACCGGCATGCCCGGGAGGCGCAGGACGAACGCCGTAGCGGTTGCGCCGGCCATCAAGGCCGCGGCGAGCCCGACGACCCACGCCTGCCCGTCGGTGACCCCGACCCCCGGCACCAGGAACATCAGGTGCGCCAGCAGGTAGACCGCGAGAATGCCGAGCTGGCGCCCCGCAAGTATGTCCGAGTCATTGGCGAGAAGACGCAGTCGACCCCCGACGCCGCGCGGGAGCCAGAAACCGGAAGCGAAGCTGCCCATTCCTACTCCTCCGGTGCCACGAAGCGGGTCGCGGATTCGCTGCCGGTCGCTCGCGGCGGCCGGGGCCGCACCAGCTCGCGGACGCGTTCAGCCAACGTGCGAGGGCTGAAGGGCTTGAGCTCGTAGGCGTCGGCACCGGCGGCTCCACCCTCGGCCACTGCCGCCGCGTCAACGGCCGCCGACAGCACCAGTACGCGGACGTCGCTGGTCGCCGGGTCCGCACGAACTGCCCGGCACACCTGCAGTCCGGTCATCCCCGGCATCGAGACGTCCAGGATCGCCAGATCGGGGACGCACCGCCTGATCGCGTCCAGCGCGGCACCGCCGGTGGACACGTCAGCGGCGACGACGGCCCCGGCCCGGGTCACCGAGAGGGCGATCAGCGCGCGGATGTCGGGGTCGTCATCGGCGATGACCACGGTGCCGCCGCTGCTCACGGGCAGGCCCGATCGGGTATCCGGCGCGACAGGAGCGCGGCGATCTGGGCCCGGGTCACCGGCTTGGGCAACAACTCCTCCGCACTCGGGTAGTCCTCGACGTCCAGCACGGACGAGATGGCCACCGGGCAGCCGGGCAACCGCTTCCTCAACTCGACCGCCAGCTGCCAGCCGTCGACACCCGGTAGCAGCAGATCCACGATGATCAGGTCGACCGGGACGTCCGAGAGGAGGGACAGGGCGTGCTCGCCGCTGGCCGCCGCGATCACGGTGCAGCCCTCGCGGTTGAGGAACGTGGTGATCAGGCCCAACTGGTCGGGGTCGTCGTCGACGACCAGGACGGTCGGGCACCTGGTGGCGGCGCGCACCGCGTCCGACGTCGTCACAGCCAGATCACCCGCGTCGTGATCACTACGGCGACGAGGATCGCAGCGATGAGGGCGGCCCTGACCAGGAACCGCTCGTGACGTCTGTCCGCACCGATCTCGGCCCTCAGGGGGGCCTGCTCCGGCAGGGCGGAGCCGACCGCCCCGGCCGCGGGCTTCGCAGTCGGGGCCCGCCGAGTTGCCCTGTGCCGCCCGGTCATGCCATCACCTTCCCCACCTTCTCGGTCTTGTCCCACACCTGAGCGGCACCCCTGATCTCCTTGATGTAGGAGTCGACGGTGATGGCGCACAGCAACGGTCCGTATCCGACGAGGTAGAGCAGGGCCGGCGAGAGCACCTTGCCCAGCTTGGTCGCCTCCGCCCGCTTCGCCAGCCACGCCGCCGGCATGCACAGCGACAACCAGGCGTAGAGGAACAAGGTGATGGCGTCCTCGCCGATGGGCTCCATCCGCAGTCCGAACAATCCCGGAACCGTCCGGGTGAGCAGTTCCGGGGAGAAGGCGGTGACCATCACCAGCAGCGAGATGATCCCCGGGAAAGCGATGGCCTCCCGCCAACTACGCCGACCGGTCGTCGGATCGAGCTGGACAGTCATCGCCGTGATGAAGAGGTAGGTGCACAACGCGAGGAACCAGAGCTCCTCGAAGATGCTCGTCGCCAGGTCGTTGTCGAGGAAGTGCAGACCGATCAGGCCGACGGACGAGAGCACCATGGCGAACGGCAGCAGGAGCACCGAGAACCAGATGATCCCGAACGAGAAGCCGCCCAGTCCGCGGTGCTTCCAGGGCCGGAACCACAGCCCGGAGAACCGCCTGGTGACCTGGACGTTGCCGCGACCCCATCGCAACCGCTGCTTCCACAGCGCTCCGATGCCCTCCGGCTCCTCGGCCAGGACGACGGCGTAGGGCTCGAAGACCACCCGTCGACCGTTCAGCTGCGTCAGGATCGTCGACACCGTGTCCTCGGCCAGCGTCGTGGTGTCGATGCGCCCGCCGATCGCCTCGAGGTTCTCCCGGGAGTGCAGTTGCGCGCCGCCGGCGAGGCACGCCAGGACTCCGAGCACGTTCTGGGCCCGTCGGGCCGCCGCTTGAGCGGCGACGTACTCGTAGCCGATGAACCGCGTCAGGTACCCGGGGTCCACACCCCCCTCACGGATGAACGCCGTCACCGCACCGACCCGGGGATCGCTGAGGTGCCGGGTCATCTTGCGCAGCGAGTCCGGCTGGTAGATCACGTCCGCGTCCATGATCAGCACCGCTTCGACCCACGTCCCCGCGAGCAGGATCGACAGACCGTGGTTCAGGGTGTGCGCCTTGCCCTGGCCACCCTGGTCCCGACGCAGGTGGAAGACCCGGCCCGGGTACCGGGCCGCGCGCTCGAGGACGACCTGGGGGGTGTCGTCCGTGCTGGCGTCGTCGACCACGTAGACGCGGAGCCGATCAGGCGGGTACTGCAACCGCACCAGGCGGTCGATCGACGCACCGACGACGGCACCCTCGTTCCACGCCGGCACGACGACCGCGACCCGGGGGAAGTAGGGCGCCGCTTCCGGGTAGTGGTTGCGGATCGCGTGGAACGGGATGAGCAGGAACTGGTACAGGCCGGCCGCCACCGGGATCACGCCCACGACGACGAGGATCACCAGTACCCAGCTGAGGACACCGGTCCACACCGTCATCGCCCGCCGGCCGACAAGGGGTCCACGACCTGCGCATCGGCGAGGGACCGGGACAGGTCGACGACCCGGTCGTACCGACCGACATCCCGGTGATGATGGCTGTCGGTGGACGCCACGAGGGTGACCCCCGCGGTCGCGAAGGCCTCGATCGCCCGTGGCCCGGGGCAGGCCCACTTCTCGTTGATCTCCACCCAGGTGCCGTGCGCGAGCGCTGCGGCGCACAAGGCCGACAGGTGGTCGGCGAGCAGATCGTCCTCGGTCAGCCCCACCTTGGGCAGCAGCGAGAACGGATGGGCCAGCTGGGCGTGCTCGACGGCCGCCATCGCGCCGATCATCGCACCGACCAGCGTGTCGACGATCGCGTCCGAGCTCAACCCCGCCGCCCGCTCGTCCAGGACCCGCGACGGGGACCACGGCCCGACCGGGCTCGGGTACTGGTGGTCGGCGATCAGCACCCGGCCGACGCGGTCGGGCCGGTCCGGATCGGTGCGCAGCCCCGGCGGGAGATCGAGTCGGCCGGTGGCATCGAGCATCTTGGCCTCGACCCCGGTCCGGATCGTGATGCCCTGGGCCGTTGGTCGCAGCGCTGCCGTCCGGCGGCAGAACTCCGGGACCCAGGTCGTCGACGCGCGTACGTGGTCGACGAGGCGGATCTGGTCGAGACCGGCCTGCCGTGCCGCCGCCACGTTCTCGGCCAGGGTGCTCTCGGCGTCGTCGGAGAACGTCGAATGCACGTGATGATCGCCGGCCAGGCCGGCCCAGGCCGGCAGGGTCATCCCGGGCTGGTCCCGAGCGCCGCGGGGGCCCGGCCGCTGAGCGAGCTGGGCACCTGCTGGATGTCGGGCATCTGCAGGAACAGGTCCTCCAGATAGCGGACGACCGCGACATCGCGGAAATCCAGCGCCGTGGGTGTCGGCCGTCCCAGGACGGCGTCCAGGGTGAGGGACGGCATGTCGATCCCGGCGGCGATCGTCAGTGGCATCGCACCCGGGAACCGCGGGTTCACCTCCAGCAACGCTGCCCGCCCTTCGCGGTCCCGGCGCAACTGCACGTTGGCGACCGTGGTCAGGCCGATGGCCGTCGCGACCCGTCGGGCGGCCTGCTCCAGTTCCTCGTGGTGCAGGGTGGCGCCGGCCACCGAGACGCCGGAGTCCACCCGCAGCCGGGAACGCGGGACGGCGGCGACGACGTGCCCGACCATGTCGGCGAACACATCCACGGAGAACTCGGCGCCCGGCAGCACGTCCTGCACCAGCCACGCGTCGTCGCTACCCAGCGCGAGCAGCTCGGCCTCGGACCCGACGAAGCTGATGCCCCGGGACCCGGCGCCCCGCCGGGGCTTCACCACCACCGGGTACCGCCGCCCGACGGCGGCCGCCGGGCCGAGCACCTCGGTCCGGGGCACCGGCAGCACGCCGGCACAGCGGTCGGCCAGCGCCAACTTGTCCAGGCAGACCTCCAACGTGGACAGGCCGGGCGAGGCCACCGCCACCCCGATCGCGGAGAACTCGTCCCGCGACGCGGCGATGATCGGCAGCTCGACGTCCACGGTGGGGAAGACCACGTCCACGCCGAGGGAGCGGCACCAGTCGAGCAGCACGGGGACGAACTCCACCGCGAGCCCCGCGGGTACCAGCACCCGCTGCTGGGCAGGGACCAGGTACAGCCCGCTCGCGAAGCGGTCCATGTCGGCCGCGATCACCCTGGTGTCGCGGCGGGCCAGCAGGGATCGGACGACCGAGATCCCGGCCGGACCCCCGACCCCGGTCACCAGGACGGTCGTCGTCACGAGACGATCTCGTCGACGACGCCGGTGACCAGGTCGGCGTGCGCCCGGCCGTTCCTGACCGGTTCGGCTGCCCCGCTGCCGATCAAGCCCCGGGTGTCGCGGATGACCTCCAGCGGCTCGCAGCTGGTGCCACCACCGAACCGCGACCAGTACCGCGCCGTGGCGAGCACGAAGTCCGGTTCGAGGTAGTCCCGGATCCCCGACTGGGTGGAGAAGCACTCCAACAAGGCCAGCTTGGTGTCGGTGTACCCGTCGATCGGGACGAACCGGTTCGGGTGGAAGTCGACCGTCGCGGAAGGGCTCTGGTAACACGCCAACGTGGGGACGCGGCGGGTCGCGACCGACGCCGCGTCGTGGACAGCCCGATGATCCTGGTGCCGGTCGTGCCGGGAATGCGTGTAGACGACAGACGGTCCTACCTCGTCGACGACCCTCTCGATGATGCTCACCGTCGGGTCGCTCGGACTGATCTTCGTGTCGACCAGGTCCTCGAGGAACAGCCGCGCGCCGATCAACTCGGCGGCGGCCAACGACTCCTGCTGCCGGTGCTCGGCGTCGCCCCCGCGATCGCCGCGGCACAACGTCAGGATGATCACCGAATCACCGGCCGCGCGGTGGGCGGCCAGCAGGCCGCCGACGCCGATCTCCACATCGTCCGGGTGCGCGCCGATGGCCAGCACGACGGGACGAACCGCTGCCGCGTTCCGGGCGGTGCGCAACTCGATCAGTCCGAGCAGGGTGGCCCGGAAATCGGCAGCGGAGACCGGTTTGACCAGGAACTCATCGATCTGGTTGCGCAGCGCACTGACCGCGTAATCCACGGTGGCGTGCGCGGTCATCATCGCGACCGGCATGTCCGGATCAACGCGACGGACACAGGTGGCCAGCTCGATCCCGGTCATTCCGGGCAATTCGATGTCGGCGATCAGAATATCCGCGCCGCGGGCACGGAAGCTCTCCAGCGCCATTCGGCCGTCGCACGCCACCTCGACCGTCACATCACCGCTGCGGCGCAGCACCGTACCGGCGTATTCGGCCAGGTCGGGATCGTCCTCCACCACCAACACACGCACAAGCCGCTCCCAGGACAAACCAGCCCGGAACGCTCGAGGCTTTCCGGTGTCGGAGCTCGATTGTGTCACCCCCACGCTTCCGGACACGCTCTCGATCGGTGACGGTTGATCCGGGGACGGGTCACGCATCGTCACTTTTCCAGCGGTGTGGCGTCACCACGGAGTGGTGGGGTCCCGATGGTGCGGTGTCGACTCCGACCAGTTCGTCGGACCGGCATTGATCCGCTCCATGCCACCCCGGCCGGCCGATGCGGTGCCGGCGCATGAGGAGCTTCGCGATCCTCGGCGCGGTAGTGGGATTGCGCGGAGTTAGCGGTACGGATCGGTGACCGTCCGCAGGTCGGCGAGGATCGCCCGCAGCTGCTCCATCCGCCGGTTCCCGAGGTGGTCGGCCCACTCGGCCTCGACCTCGGCCACGATGCCCGCCGCCACCGGGATGGTCCGCCACCCGCGCTCGGCGATCCGCACCAGCCGCGCCCGTCCGTCGCGCGGGTCCGGCATGCGCTCGACGTAGCCCGCGCGCTCCAGCTGGTCGACCAGGAAGCCGACGGTCTGCTTGGTCAGCCCGGCCTGCGCGGCGAGCTCGGTGAGCCGGCTGCCCTGCGGGGCCAGTCGCTGGAACACCCGGGCCTGGGCGGGGGTGAAGTCGTCGAAGCCCGCCGCGGCCAACCCGGCGAACACGCGCGCCTCCATCGCCCGGTACGGGATGAACAGCAGCAGCCCGACGTTCAGCGGCTCCGGGTCGTCCACGGTTGACGATAGTACGACACTCTGACTTAATTAGTCAGTCTCTCGTACTTCTTGGAGGTGCGCGATGGACCGGGACCAGCACTGGGCCACGATCGCCCGGCAACGCCGGGAACTCGCCGACCTGCTCGACGACCTGACCGACGACGAGTGGGAGCACCCCTCGCTGTGCGCCCAGTGGCGCGTGCGCGACGTCGTCGCCCACCTCGTCCTGACACCCCAGCCGCCCAGCCTGGGACGACTGGCCGTCGGGGCCGTCCGCGTCCGGGGCGACTTCGACCGGCTCAACCGCGACCTGGCCGTCGCGCACGCCGCCGCCGCGCCCGCCGACCTGGCCGCGCAGCTGCGCGAGCACGCGGGGAGCCGCCGGCGGCCGGTGGTCACGACCTACCGCAACCTGCACTTCGACGTCCTGGTGCACGCCCAGGACATCGCGGTGCCGCTGGGCCGGTCGCTGCCGATGCCCGTGGCCGCCGCCCGTGCGGGGCTGGAGCGAGTGTGGACGATGGGCTGGCCCTTCCACGCCCGCCGCGCCCTGGCCGGCGTCCGGCTGACCGCGACCGACACCGACTGGGCGGTGGGCGACGGCCCCGCGGTGCACGGGCCGACCGAGGCGCTGCTGCTGCTCGCCACCGGCCGCACCGCCGCGGCACTCCCCCGCCTGTCCGGTCCCGGCACCGCACGGCTCGCGGTCGGCGTACCGGACGGCCGCGGGTGAGGTTCCCGCCACTAGGTGTACTGACCGGACAGGTTGGTCAACCTGGTGATGGGCGGGACCCGTCCGATGGCGGTGTGGGGTCTGTGATGGTTGTACTCGTGGATCCAGCCCGGTAGGGCCTTTCGTCGCTGCGACTCGCTGGT
>NZ_JAHDTH010000096.1 GCF_018531445.1 Pseudonocardia lacus | reverse complement strand
CCTGAGAGGTGCTCCTGGTTCGTGGCGGATGTGGACCTTCGCAAGTCACATCCTTGCTGCTCAGGAGCACCTCTCAGCTGTTCGACACACCTCCGCGGCCATACCGGCATGAAAGCGCCGGGCTAGTCGGGTGGAATTGCTCCACATCAAGCAGTTGGCAGGATTTGGACTTGGAAGGCTGGTGACCCCAGGCGTCGGCTGGCTCCCCCAACCTCATGGTGCGCCGCTCAAGCATTGCCTCGCTGACCGTGCTGATGACAGGGGTCGGCTCCGACAGCGAGGGGCTCACAGGTTGATCGTGGCCAGTACGGGGCGGTGGTCGGATCCGGGGGCGTCGCGGCGGGTGCGGGGGTCGTCGGTGATCGAGGGCGCCGCGGCGGTGGTGTCGGTGGTGACGGCGCCGTTGGGGATCAGGCCGACGAGGGCGTGGCTGACCAGGATGTGGTCGATGAGTTCGCCGCGGCCGCGGTAGACCCGGCTGAACCTCTGCGCCTCGGGGATCTGCGCGGCGAGGTTCCACAACCGGACCCCGTCGCCTTGGTCGGGCCGGGTGAACCCGGCGGTGCCGATCTCCGATCCCGGTGGGCCGTGCAGGATCTGCGTGGTCGCCGCCGCCGGCTCGTCGTTGAGGTCACCGAGCACCACGACCGCCCGCTGCTGGCCTTGGCCGTCGAGCAGCGCGGTCGCGGCCGCGCGAACGGTGACCGCTTCAGCCGTGCGGCGGTTGAGGGCGTAGGCGCCGAACCGGGCCCGTTCGCCCTCGTCGCGGGGAGAGAACCGGCCGCCGGGGAAGGTGAGCAGCTTCGACTTGAGATGACAGGTCACCAGGTCGATGGACTGGCTGCCGGCCTGGACTCGGGCGCGTAGGGCGGGGCGGCCCATCGTCGAGGACGTCGTGTTGGTGTCGTCGACCTGGATGGGGCGCAACCCGGCCGGGAAGCCTATGGTCTGCTCGATGTCGGTGAGTTCCAGGCGGGACAGGAACCCGACCCGGATCCCGCGCCGGTCGGGGTCGGCGGTGGCCAGGTGCCAGCCGCCACCGGCACGGTCGGCGAGGTCGGTGAGCGCGTCGGGGTCGCCGACCTCCTGGACTGCGAGCACGTCGGGGGCGAGCACGGTGATGGTGTCGGCCAAGGAGGAGAGCTTGGCCTGGTAGGCGTCCTCGGTGCGGGGGCCGCCGTCCGCGCCGGGCCGGAACAGGTTCTCCAGGTTCCACGTGCCGATCCGCACCACCACCGCAGCGTCCCCTCCCCCACCTCACCGTTGCTGGTCTACCGCTGAGTCGCAGACTGCGTGCCTGATGTGACGGTCTGCAGGTCACTGGTCATCGAGCGTTCATCTTCCGCGCCGGGCTGCGACTCTCCCGACCAGCCGCGGCCACGCTGTTGCCGCCGCCCTGCCGGCAGGCCCGTAGCTACCGGGTCTGGCCGACAGACCCCGCTCGAGGACTGCGGTGAACGGCGCGCCCGGCGACGACAACACCACGGTGTCCGCGCCCGCGGCACCTACCCGCGGGAGGTCAGCGGTCCAGCGGCGGCCTCACCTGGCATCTCTCGCGGTGGCAGCACAGGATCGGCGTGCCAGACGGGATCGGCGAGAAGCCGGCGCAGGGCAGGTAGTTGTCCGCGGCCGCGCGCAAGGTCAGCGCGGACGTCGGCCGCGACCGAGGCGAGCTGAGCACGGGCCGCGTCCAATGCGCGACGCGCCTCGGCGCGTGCGGCGGCCGTGCCGGTGCCACCCAGCCGGCCGGCGTCGGGGACCTCTTCGTAGCCGTCTGTGCTCGCGGCGCCCGGGGGTCGGTCGGCCGGGGCGCCGGGGACGGGTGTGGGCGGGGCGCCGAAGAGCTCGATGGCGTCGCGGGCTTCGGCTTGGGCTCGTGTCAGGGCGTCGGCGTAGCGGCGCAGCGCAATCCCGACGGTGCGGGTAGCCAGAGCGCTGTCATGGTACCGGTTGGTCTGCTGTTTGGTGTAGACGCGGAAGCCGTCGGCGGCGACGCTGTCCCACACCGAGGTGCTGGGTACCGCGTCGCGTAGCTGCGTTGTGGTCGCCTCGTGGTCGCGGCAGCGCTGGGCGAGTTCGTCCGCCGCAGCGTGCAACCGGACGGGGTTGCCGGGGACCAGGCGGGCCGGGTCGCGGGTCGAGCCCAGCTCAGCCTGCGACGCAGCACCCTCATGCTGGTCGTTGTCCCTCGTGCCGACGTCAGAGCCGGCGTCGGCTCCGGTGTCGGCTCCGTACGTCGGCGATGACCGCATCGACGATGGGGCTGGGAGCTGATCAGGTCGGTTCTGGGAGGGAACGGCGATGGCCATGGCTGCGGCTCCTACTCGTCCGGGCACGTCGGTCCCTCCTCGTGAAGGCCCGCTGGTTGCGGGGCGAGGGGGCGTGCGAGGCGGACGAGCATGCGGACGAGCGCGGCCTCGATACCGGCATACAGCACCGCGCAGTTGTGCAGCTCCTGCGCGGCGGCCGCGTCATCGGCGGCGAGGTCAACGCACGTCCGCCGGTACGCGGTCAGGAAGCCATCCAGAGCGGCGACGACATGGTCGTCACCGACCGCGTCGAGCCACGAAGTAGCTGCAGGAGGTGGCGGAGCAGGGGGCGGGGTGATCGCGGTCGCCGCGAGGTGGAGGGCGTCGGTGTCGACCGAGATCGCGGTGCCTGCCGGATCACCGAACGGTGTCGTCGTCATGACGCGTCATCAGGCCACGCGGCTGGGTGTTCTCGTGGTCGAACGCTCGAGGATCGGCCGGCAGCGCGGACGGTTACGCCGTGGGCAGCCACGGCCCGTTAGCCACAACGGGCCCCTGACCGGCTCACGACCGTCCACGGGCGCGGTGCCAGTGATGGCACCGCGCTCTCGGATGCCCGGGCGCCCCGAGCAGGCTCATTCACGAGCAGGCACGGTGCCCGGCAGTGTAGCGGCACCCGGTTTCGGGTGGCGGCGCGGCGCGCGACCCGTGCTGACGCCGCTGGCCGCCTGCCCGGGCAGCTGACGTGATCTGGTCGGGCTGGCCTGGGGGCGTTCCTGCCGTGTACCAAGCCGCGCGCGTCCCCTGGACGTGGTCGGGGAGTCGATGTGGCGGGGTCGGCGGGCGCCGAAGGCGAGTCCGTCGGCGATGTCGCGTTCCACCTGGCGACGGGTGTAGCCCTCGATGCCCACGTAGCCCTGCGCCGCGGCCGTCAAGGCAGCGTGGGCGACATGGATGTCGAGGGCGCCGCTACCGACGAGCCGCCCGAGCTGGCGGGCGGCGTGCAGCAGCGTGCGGTGCCGCTGCCCCACCACGGCCGCCGCCACCTCCCAGCACTCCGCCTGCACGATCGCCGCGACGCACGCGCCAGCGTGCCGGACACCAGCACCCTGCAGTGCGGTTCCGGCTGGAGGCGGCGGTAGTGGCGGTGGTGGGTGCAGGGCGCTCAGCAGCCAGTCGGGCAGCTCGACCACCCGGTCGCGCGAGGCGAGCTCGCAGCGGCCCGTCGGCAGAACGGAGCCGGGTGCGACGACGTAGCCCCCGACCGCGCAGGTGTCGATGTGCCAGCCCAGCTGACCGGCGGGTGTTGCGTAGTGCCGCGCCGTCGGGGGCGCGGAAGTACAGGTGACGCCCACCGGAGGGAGTGATCACGGTCCGGGTGACCGGCACACGATGGCCGCTGTCCGCGGCGACCCGCTGCAGGACGTCTTGGCCGGTGCGCAGGCCGGACCACGGGGCGGGTGCGACCTCACCAGGTCCGGCGGTGTCGAGATCGACGACCACCAGGTGCGAGGGGCCAGCGGCGATCCCGATGTTGTAAGGCCCGGTGCGCCACCAGCGGTCGACGAGGTCGACATCGCGTGTGGCGCGCTGCTCCCACCGCGTGATCAGCGGCGTCTTCGTCCCCGCGCGCAGCGGGAAGACCGCGAAGCCGTCAGAGACCGCATCGAACGCGGCTGCGCGGAGCCGGTCGACCAAAGTGTGGAGGTCGTCGCGACGCCCCGTGCGCATCGTCCTGCTCACCGCGCCGGGGCGATGGCCGGTCCGCTGCCCGCGGCGGGACCGTCCCGCCGTCGGTGCGCCGGCGCGGCGCCATGCGCGGCGCGCCGGTGCCCGGCGCGACGGCGACGAACAGCCTGGACAGGGTCCACACGAGGTGGCGCCCACGCCCACTTCGCTTCCCGCAGCGTGACACCGGCGGCGTCGGCGAGCAGCGGCCAGGTGGCGCCGTGTTCCCGGGCCACGGCGACCACGGCGGCGAGCAGCGGGTTGGTGAGCCGGTTCGGGGCAGACCGCAGAACGACATTGACGGTGTCGGCGACGACCAGCTCGGGGACCGCGGCGAACAGGTGGAACCGCCACTCCGAGAACGCACCGGTGCCCGTGGCCGAACCCTCAACCTCGGCAGGCGCAACTCCCGACACGCTGGGGAACCGGTCACGGTCATAGGTGCGCGAACTGCGCCATCCACAACCACAACCGGCCTTCCACCCGACGACGCGGTCGCCGGCACCGACCGCCACGGTGTAGCCCTCGTGCTGGGAGGCAGGCCCGTACCCGGTGTCGTGCCGCCATCTCGGACCAATTCGCCCACCAGGCACCAGTGCTTCCCGCTTCATGCCGTGCCGCCAGCGCCCGGAGCCGCCGGCGATGACCGGCGGTGCCTTCCAAAGGACCCGGTGTCGTGGGGGACGTCGGCGGGCCGGGCCGGGCGACGGTCGGGTCGATGGCGGTAGCCGGTCTGCTCGTGGCTGCGGCGGTGGTCGGGCACGTCAAGGTCGCGCGGCTCGGGGCCGCTCTGCTCCCCAGCCGGCAGCTGGCGGGTCGACTGGCCGGGAAGACGCCTGTGCGCCACCGGAACCGCCGGACGTGGGCGACCGTCGTCATGGGGCACGAGGCAGAGCGGTTCGCGGTCCTCGTGCGACCAGTCCGGACGAGGGCCGTCGGCAACCTTCCAGTAAGCGGGTGGCTCCGGACGGGCCGGCGTCCGGCACACCGGGCAGACGAGCTGGTTCGGATCGGGCCAGCGCCGCTCATCAGCACTGGACCCGTCTCCGATGACGAAGCGGCGGTCGATCGGCATGCACGCCCCCCAGCAACGGGATCAGCAACGACGCCACCGTCGCGGCCCGGGTGGCGGGCGGCGTGGTCGTCGCATTGCCGCGCTCACGGCGACGGCTCCGGCGCAGCACGACCACCGGCGGCGCCGAGCGGCCGCCCCGCTTGGGCAGCCGGAGCAGCTCGTCTGGTCGGCGCAGGTGCTCCGGTGGCCGGATCCTGCGGCGGCTCGTCGGGGGCGAGGTCGGCGAGGATGCCGGCCGCAGCCGTGTGGACGGTCTCGGCGGCCGCGGCGATCACCTCGCGGTCGCCGCCGCTCCAGCCGGCGACGTAGGGCACGGCGCTGGAGGTGCTGTCGCCGCCGTGCGCGGCCATGACGATGAACGCGATCGACTCCGCCTCGGTCTCCGCCTGCGCCCGACCGATCTTGCGGTGTTCGTGGCCGGCGCGGATGTGGCCGAGCTCGTGGGCGAGGACGGCGACGGCGTAGGCGTCGTCGATGTCGGGGCGCACCGCGACGACACGGTTCACGTAGTCGGTCCACCCTTGGGCCTGGCCGGTCTCGGGGCGGCGTTGCAGGGCGAACCCGGCGGCGCGGACGAGGTTGGCAAGCGGCTCCCACAGAGCGGTGGTGTCCGCGCCGGCCAGCGGCACCGGCCGGGGTGGTTCGGGCAGCGGCGCGCCGTCGGTCTGGGAGACGTCGAAGACGTGCGCGACCCGGAACCCCGCGACGACCCGCCGGCCACCCTTCTCCTCCGGCCGGGGACCGGCCGTGTCGCCGTCAACCGGGTCGTCGTGCTCGTCGGTGGTGCGGCGGGTGACGGGGGCGAGGATCTGCAGGCCGCGTTCGCCTTTGCGGACCGACCGCCCGAGGGCCTTCCACGCGCTGAACCCGGCCACCGCGGACAGGGTGATGCCGCGCTGTTCGGCCTGGGCCCAGAGCAGCATCATGTTCCGGAAGCTGTAGCGGTGGAACTTCGTGGCCGCGCGCAGCATCGCGGTCCACTGCTCGCCCTCGGTCAGCTCCCCGACCGCGCTGTTGAGCTGGGCCAGGAGCGCCTCGACCTTCGCCGCGCGCTCCTGCGGACTCGTCCGAGCCGGCCCGGGGCGGCGTCGGCGACTCGCTGAAGCCATGCCCGCACCGTCGCGCCACGTCTCGACGCGGACGTGGCCACGAGATGGCTGACCGTGTGGCCGAGTGCCGACCACGGCGCCGAGCGCAGCGCGGCCGCACCGCCGTCAGCGGCCACGTCGAGGTGCAGCGCGACCACGAGGGTGCCCGGCCATTCAGCACGGCTCCGCCACGCCGCCGTCCATCCCCACGCCGTCCCGGTGTAGCAGGACCGCCCGTGCCGACCACGCCGCCGACCACGCCGCCGAGCAACGCGTGACCACGCAGCCGTCCATCCCCGAGCTGAGTCTTCGTCCCGGTCGCCGGAGGAGACGAGGTGAGGCATGGCCGTGAACAACCGCAGTACCGGCACGCAGCCCCGCGCTCAGCCTCGGCTGCTGGTGGCGGGCGTGGCCGGTGGGGTCGGGACGACGACCGTGGCCACCGCGATCGGCGCTACCGACCGGGGTGTGTTCACCGGCCGCGCGGTCGACGTCCTGGTCTGCCGGGCGACCGGTGACTCGCTGCTGCGCGCGGCCCGCGCCGCGCACCTGATCACCACCACCGGCCACCGACCCGTGCTGGCGGTGACCGCGGCGGACGCCTCGGGGCCGAGCCGGCCGGTCACCGCACGGCTGCGACTGCTCGAACCGCACGCCGCCGCGGTAGTGGTGCTGCCGTTCGTGCGGCGGTGGCGGGAGCTGGCCGTGCCGCTGGACGAGGTCCGCGGGCTGCTCACCCGCCCGGTGACCGAGCTTCCCCGCCCGCTGCGCCGCTACGCCACCGCGCTGCGCGACCTGCGCGCGGCCACCGGCCGCGCCGGCCCGGTACCGACCAGCCCGGGACCACGCCGGGCGGCACCTGCCCCTCTGACGGAGAGGACTGCACCTCAATGCGCACGCTGACCTACCTGCCCCTGGTGTTCGACCCGCCGCCGGCGCCGCCGCCCGGTCTGGAGGGCCTGGCCAGTCAGGTCCTGGGCTGGATGAAGTGGGGCGTCATCTTCGCCGGCGTCCTGGGCTTCCTGGTCTGCGCCCTGATGGTCATCATCGGGCGGCGCAACCGCTCCGCGACCGCCTATGAGGGCATGATCGGGTCGGCCTGGATCCTGGGCGGGCTGGCCCTGGCCTCGGCCGGGGCCGTGCTGGTCGGGGCGTTCCAGCTGTGACCCGCACCGAGCCCCACGCCCGGCGCCTGAGGATCGGGCCGCGGGCGGTCGTGCTGGTCCTCGCCCTGCCCGCGCTGCTGGTCGCCGACTCCCGGACCGACGCCGCGCCGCCGGTGCCGATCACCGTCGACGGGCCGAGCTGCCCGGGCAGCCGCTGGGACTTCACCCTCGCCCCAGCCGCCACCGGGACAGCAGCGGCGGCCGGGCGGCCTGCCTACAGGCAGGACCGGGCAGCCCAGCTCGGCGGTGCGCCGTGAAGACAACCCAGACCCTGCCGGTGCAGGAGCCGCCGGTGCCGGAGCCGCCGGTGGAGTGCGGCACGTTCGACCTGGGCTGCCAGACCGGGCAGGCCGTCGAGTCGGCGTTCGACTCGGTCGTCACCCGGATCGCCGCGGGCGCAGCCGAGCTGGTGGTCACCGCGTCGACCTGGTGGGTGCAGACCGACAGCGTTGACCCGCGGGACTCGGCGGTGCTGGCCGCGCAGGGCTCGATGGACTTCCTGGTCGCGGCGATCCTGATCGGCTCGATCCTGGTCCAGGCGGTCCGGCTGATCCTGACCCGCAAGGCCGAACCGCTGATCACGGTGGTGACCGGGCTGTTCCGGTTCGCGATCGTCTCCGCGCTCGGGCTGGTCCTGCTGCAGGGCGCGCTGCGGGCGGGCGACGAGTTCGCGGTGCACGTCCTGGACGGGGCGGCGAACAACTTCGCGTTCCTGATGCGCGACATCCTCACCGACGAGCAGGACGCCGGGGTGGCGATGCTGCTGATATCGCTGCTGGCCGCGGTGCTCTCGCTGGTCCAGTGGCTGATGATGATGGTCCGCCAGGCCGGGCTGCTGGTGCTGGCCGCGATGCTGGTCCTGGCCGCGACCAACCGCGCCTGGCTGAACCGGATCCTGCCCTGGCTGATCGGGCTGACCGTCTACAAGCCGGCCGCGGCGTTGATCTACTACATCGGGTTCTCCTACCTGTCCTCGCCGAGCTCCAACGACCCCGGCGGCCTGACCACCATGCTCACCGGCTGCATGGTGCTGCTGCTCGCGGTGGTCGCCATGCCGGTGCTGCTGAAGTTCTTCTCCTGGTCGGGCACCCAGATCGGCGGCTCCTCCGGTGGCGGGTCGGGGTTCCTCGGCGCCGGCGGGGCGATCGCGATGTCGCAGAGCTACCGCGGCTCCCAAGCCCTCACCCGCGCCGCGGCCATGGAGACCTCCGGACCGGGCTCGCTCCCGGTCGGCGCCGCCCCCCTCGCCGGCAGCGGCGGTGGAGCCGTGGCCGCCGCGGCTGGGCCGGTCGGCGCCGCCGCGACAGCGGCCATGGCGGCCGGAAGTGCGGCCCGCGCCGCCGGGAACCACATGTCCGGCGAACCGGGCCGGCCCGATGGCGGCGACACCCGATGAGGGCAGCGCAGCACGACCAGCCACGCCCGGCGGGTCCGCGGCTGTACGGGAACTGGCGCGCCGAGCGCGGCTGGGGCATCGCCGGGCTGTCCACCACCGCGACGGTCACCGTGTTCCTCGGGCTGCTGGCCCCGGTGCTGGCCGTCTCGACCGTCCCGACGCTGGCTCTGCCGCTGGCGGTGGTGTCGGTGCTGGTGATCAGCGCGGTGGTGATCCGGGTCGGCGGATCCTCCCCCGCCGACGCCGTGGTCCGCCGCGCCCGGTTCCACCGGGCCCGCGCCCTGGGGTGGACCGAGCTGTCCGGCGGAGTCCTCACCGACCATCCCCGCGCCACCGACTTGCCCGGGGTGCTCGCCCCGCTGGTACCCCTCGACGTCGACGACGGCCGCGGCGGGCGCCACGCCCTGCTGTGGAACCGGCGCACCGGACAGCTCTCGGCCGTGCTGCGCTGCTCACCGGTCGGGCTCGACCTCGCCGACACCGACCAGACCGACCTGTGGGTCGCCTCCTGGGGAGCGTTCCTGGCCGACCTCGGCCACCAACCCCTGGTCCGCCACGTCGCGGTCACCGTGGACACCGCCCCGTCGGGCGGCACCACCGTCCGCGAACACCTCGCCCGCGCCCTCGACCCCGCCGCACCCCCGCTGTCCCGGCAGGTCCTGCACGAACTCGCCGCGCTCACCCCGGCCACCTCCGCCGAGGTCGACGCCCGGGTCACGCTGTGCCTGGACCCCCACCGCGCCCACCCCCGCCCGGCGGACCTGCTCGCCGCGGTCACCGAGGTCGGCCGGTGGCTGCCCGGCATCGAGAACGGCCTGAGCACCTGCGGGGTCGCCGTGCTCGGCCGGGCAGGCACCGGCTGGCTGACCGGGCGGATCCGGGCGGCGTTCGACCCCGACGCCCGCACCGACCTCGCCACCGACCCCCTGCTGGCCTGGCACCATGCCGGCCCGGTCGCCGCCCGGGAGAGCTGGGACCGCTACCGCCACGAAGGTGGGCTGTCGGTCACCTGGGCCCTGCGCGAAGCCCCGCGCCAGGCCGTCGGGCCCAGCGTGCTGGCCCCGCTGCTCGCACCGGGCCCGTTCCCCCGCCGCACCACCCTGCTCTACCAGCCCTACCCCGCCGACGAGGCCGCGGCGAAGGTCGAGGCCGAGGTCACCTCCGGGCAGATCCGCCGGGCCTGGGCCGCCCGCACCCGCCGCGACGAGACCCAACGCGACCGCGACGACCGCGACCGCGCCGTCCAGTCCGCCCGCGAGGAAGCCGAGGGCGCCGGCGTCGGCCGGTTCACCTTCTACATCACCACCACCGTCACCGACCCCGACCAGCTCCCCGCCGCGGTCGCCGACGTCGAGCAGCGCGCCGGGCAGGCGAAGTTGCGGCTGCGCCGGATGCGCGGCGCCCAGGCCGCCGGGTTCGCCGTCGCCCTCGGGATCGGCATCGACCCCGCCGACCTGCTCGCCCACCGCACCGGCCGCTGACCACCACCGGCGCCCGCCCTGACCTGGGAGACCACGCCATGACCACACCCGTGCTGCACGCCGACCCGGACCACCCCGTCCCTCGGGCGTGGGGGTGGCCCGTCCGCGGCGGCGGCCGCGCCGCGCACGTCGAGACCGGTGCCCGGTTCGCCGGCACCACCAGCCAGGTCTGCGGGCTGTTCCCGTTCGCCGTGTCCTCGGGCGCCGACGTGCACGGCGTCCCGGTCGGGCGGCACATGCACACCACCGAACCCGTCGGCCTCGACCCCGCCGGCTGGCTGCGCGCCGGGCTGGTCTCCAACACCGGGGTCTGGGTGCAGGGCCAGCCCGGCATCGGGAAGTCCTCGATCACCAAGCGGATGCTCGTCGGGCTGGTCGGGTTCGGGATGCGCGCGATCATCCCCGGCGACGTCAAAGGCGAGTACACCCCGCTCATCCACGCCCTCGGCGGAGCGGTGTGGCGCCTCGGGCGCGGCCTGCACGCCCTGAACCCCCTCGACGCCGGCCCCCTCGGCCCCGCCCTGCAGCACGCCACCGGAACCGAGCGGGCCCGGCTGACCGAGACCCTGCGCGCCCGCCGCCTCGCCCTGCTCGAAGCCCTGCTCACCATCGTCCGGCGCACCGCCCCGACCGTCACCGAACGGCGCCTGCTCGGCGTCGCCCTCGACACCGCCACCGACGCCCACCACGCACCGGTCATCCCGCACGTCCTGGCCGCCCTCACCGCCGGCGACCCACCCCTGCGCGCCATCGCGGCCAGCACCGACCCCGCCGAGTACGGCCGGGTCACCCGCGAGCTCGCCAACACCCTCGGGCTGCTCTGCGACGGCGCCATCCGCGGCATCTTCGACCGCCCCTCCACCGTCACCGTCGACCTCGACACCCCGGCGCTGTCACTGGACATCAGCGCCCTCGACGGCGACGACGACGATGTCGTCGCCGCGGCCATGCTCTGCTCCTGGGCCTGGTCGGCCGGGTTCGTCGACGCCGCCGGCACCGGGACCCGCCCGCGCAACGTCGTGCAGGTCCAGGACGAACTCTGGCGCGCCCTGCGCGTCGCGCCCGGGCTGGTCGAGCAGTCCGACCGGATCACCCGCCTGGGCCGCCACCGCGGCATCGTGTCCTTCCAGGTCACCCACTCCCTCGACGACCTCGAAGCCCTGCCCACCGAAGCCGACCGCGCCAAAGCCCGCGGCCTGGCCGCCCGCAACGGCGTCCTGCTGCTGGGCGGCATGGCCGAGACCGAACTCGACGGGCTGCGCCGCATCACCTCCCTCACCGACGGCGAGGCCGCGCTGATCACCTCCTGGGCCGCGCCCCCGACCTGGCACGCCGGGCGGCGCCACCCCGGCCGCGGCAAGTACCTCATCAAGTCCGGGCAGCGGATGGGCCTACCGGTCGCGCTCACCCTCACCCCCACCGAGCAGGCCCTCTACGACACCGACACCGCCTTCCACCCACCCACCGCGCCATGAACTCGGCCCTGCTGCGCGACGCCGCCGCTCCCCTGCTCCTGCTCGCGGGCCTCACCACCGCGGCCGTCCTGACCTTCGACACCTGGCTGGCCGCCGGCACCGCCGCCCTGGCCGGCACCGGCACCTGGGCCCCGCCCGCGCTGCACCCGCACCTCCTCGCCCAGCTGGCCACCGGCGGGCCGGGGACCGTGCTCGCCGCGGGCTCGTCGACGGTGGCGTTCGTGGCGGTGCTCGCCGGGCTCGTGGTCGTCGAGGTGGCCGCCGTCGTCACCGTCGTCGTGCTCATCGGCGACCGGCGACGACCCGGGGACCCGCGCCGGTCGCTGCTGCACCGCCGCGACCTCGGCGACCTGACGGGCGAGCACTCGATGCGCAAGGCCCTCCAGCTGCGCCCCGCCCTCACCCCGGACACCGCCGCACCCACCGACCAGGGGATCCGGCTGCTGCGCATCGCCGGGCGCGACGCCTGGATGTCGTGGGAGGACGTCGCCCTGGTCATCATGGGCCCGCGGTCGAACAAGACCTCCGCGATCGCCGTCCCCGCCGTGCTGTCCGCACCCGGCCTGGTCGTCGCCACCTCGAACAAGGCCGACCTATGGACGCTGACCGCCGGCATGCGCGCCAACGCCGGCCCGGTGTGGACCTTCGACCCCCAGCAGATCTCCTTCGCCCCGCAGACCTGGTGGTGGGACCCGCTGCGCTCGATCCGCGACGCCCCCGACGCGCACCGGGTCGAGGCCGCGGCCCGGCTGGCCGGGCACTTCATGGCCAGCATCGGTGGCAAGCGCCGCGACCCGTTCTTCCACTCCGCCGGCGAGCAGGTCCTGACCTCCGTGTTGCTCGCCGCCGCCCTCGACGACGGCACCATCCGCGAGGCCATCGCCTGGCTCCAACCCGGCCGCCGCGACGCCATCGCCGCCCTCGACCACGCCGGCGCCGACGTCGAGGCCGCCGACCTCGAAGCCGCCCTGTCCGGCGCGGACGTCACGACCAAGGGCATCTTCCAGACCGCCCGCACCGCCACGAAAGCGCTGACCTCCGAGCGGATCCTGCGCTGGATCACCCCACCCGACACCTGGCGCGAACCCCCCGCCGGGCCGCCCCCGCGCGAACTCGACCCCTGGCAGCTCCTCGCCGCCGCCCGGCACGGCCCGGCCACCATCCACCTGCTGTCCAAAGAGGGCGCCGGCACCGCCGCACCCGTCGTCGCCGCGCTCGTCGACCGGATCCTCGAGGTCGCCGAACTGCTCGCCCAGGCCGCCGGTGGCCGGCTCGACCCGCCTGTCGTCGCCGTCCTCGACGAGGCCGCCAACATCTGCCCGATCACCGCGCTGCCCAAGCTCTACAGCCACTACGGCTCCCGCGGCATCCAGGTCATCACCGTGCTGCAGAGCTACCAGCAGGGCGTCGGGGTCTGGGGCGAACAAGGCATGGACGCGCTGTGGTCCGCCTCCACGATCAAGCTCATCGGAGCAGGCGTCGACGACCACACCTTCCTGCAGCGGCTGTCCGGGCTGATCGGCGACCACGACGTCGAGAAGGTCTCCACCAGCCACGACCGCGGCCGCGGACCCAGCCGCCAGTACTCCACCACCCGCGAACCCGTCCTCCCGCCCTCCGCGCTGCGCGCGATGAGCAAGGACCACGCGGTGCTGCTGTCCACCGGCCGCCGCGCCGGCCTCGGCCGGCTCCAACCCTGGTACCGCGAACGCGACACCACCGACATCCGCGCCTACGCCGACACCGCCCTCGCCGAACTCCGCGCCGCCGCCACCGAAGCCCTCGGCCCCGACAACCCCGTCACCCGCACCGACCCCCACCCCACCGCCCGTCGAGGAGGCCCGTCGTGACCGACGACCACACCGTCGACCCGCAGCTGCTCGCCGAGCTGCACGCCCGCATCCACGCCCTCGAAGCCTGGCGCACCCACCAGACCGACCTGCTCGACGAACTGCTCAACGACCGCCACGACCTCGACGACCTCGACGACGACACCGCCCTCGACGGCGGGCTCGACGGCGACGCGCTCATCGAGTGGGTGCACCGCTGCGTCACCCCGGTCATCGCCCGCCCCCTGCGCGGCGAGATCCGCTGGTGCCCGCGGTGGTGGGAGCACCCCGAAGCCGTCTTCCGGTTCGAGGCCCTGCACCGCGCCTGGACCGAACTCGCCCCCGAACCCGGCGTCGCCATGTCCCTCTGGATCCGCGACCACCTCGACCCGTGCCTGCGCGAACTGCTCAGCCCGCTCGGCCCGTTCGTCGACTGCACCCACACCGAACGCCGCCGCGGCACCGGCGACCACACGCCCCTGCCCACCCTGCCCACCAGCGAGCCCCGGTGAGCCGTGCGCCTGCTCGCCGTCGCCGCAGCCGGCCTGGCCGCCGCCGTCATGGCCCCACTGCTGATCATCGGTCTCGTGGTCGGCGGCGTCGCCGTCACCACCGCCGCCGTCGCCGCTCGACCGACCGCCACCGTCGACGTCATGACGATCCCTCCGCTCGCCGCCGAACTGCTGCCCCGCATCACCGAACTCACCGCGTCGACCTGCCCCGAGCTGCCCCCGCTGTGGGTGATCGCGCACGTCGACGCCGAGTCCAGCTGGGACCCCGCCGCGTTCAGCACCGACAGCAACGGCGGCGCCGCCGGGCTCTACCAGCTCAACCAGGCCAACTGGACCACCGCCGGCGGCCGCCCCTGGGACGCCACCCCACCGCCCCCGGACGCCGACATCCTCCAACCGGCCCGCCACCTCGACCTCGCCATCCCCTGGGTCTGCGCCAACCTCCGCCGCGCCAGCACCCACCTCGCCACCACCGGCGCCGCGACCGACCCCCTCGACGCCATGCTCGTCTGCCACATCACCGGCTGCGGCCGCGTCACCGGCTCCGCCACCGGCATCCCCACTGCCGGCGAGGCCGGCTGCTCCGCCACCTGCGCCGACCAGGTCGCCACCTACATCGCGCGGGTCCACGCCAACCTCACCCGCTTCGCCGCACCCGCCGGACCGGTCCCGATCGGGGACCTCCCCGCCGCACGCCCCTACACCGGCCCCGACGGCGGCTGCACCGCCGAGGACCCCACGACCAGCGGCTGCCTCACCCCCGCCACACGACACGCCCTCGACCAGATCCACGCCGCCTTCGGCCCACCCGGCCCGACCGCACCGATCCGCTCCATCACCTGCTGGGACGAACACGCTTGGAACCCCAGCAGCGACCACCCCCACGGCCGCGCCTGCGACCTGTTCCCCACCCGCGCCGGCGAGTTCCCCGCCGGACAGGACCTCGCCAACGGCTGGCGCCTCGCCAGCTGGCTGCGCGCCAACGCCGAACCCCTCCAGATCATGTACCTCATCTGGCAAGGCCGGTTCTGGTCACCCACCACCCCCGACGACAACGGCTGGGGCCGGCCCTACACCGGCGGCGGCATCTACGACGCTACCGACGCCACCGGCGGCCACTTCGACCACCTCCACCTCAGCATCCGGTAGCGATCAGGATCGCCAGAGCCAGACGGACACACCCCGACGAGCAGCGTCGACACCCGCCGCGATCGGCACACCGATCGCCAGGATCACCGCCGGCAGCACGACGAGCCAGACCCACTCCTCGCGCCGCGGATCCGGCAGCACCCAGTCCAGCACCACCGGCCGCGGCCCCCACTTGGCCTCCATCTCGCTACTTGAGAACTCCCGCGTCGCTTCCCGCACGGAGCCCGGATCCTCCGACGTCCGGAACACCGTCACCAGAACCCCGTCGAACCGCGACGCCGTTGTCTCCCACGCCACTCTCACGACCCGATCCCACGCCTCCGCCGCCGGCACCGCCCGGCCCACCTCGTCGAGGCAGTCATGCACGCTCACCGTCAACACCGCTCGCGGCCCCTCCGCACCGTGTCGGACCGAAACACCTCGGCAGCCCGCCTCCGTCAACCCGAACTGGAGCGGCGACCTCTCCCTGAACTCCGACACCACCACGAGCACCGGCACGATCAGCGCGATTCCGCAGAGGACCACCAGCCGCTTCATGCCCGGCAGGATCCAGCGCCGACCAGGCCTCGGCAACGATTGGCCCTTCCCGGGTTCCGCAGTTCGTGGGCAGACGTAAGCCCTGGCTCTTCATGGAGCTGGGCTGTGTGGAGGACCCCGATAGCAGAAAGTGCCTCGTGACCAGGTAGGACAGAGCTTGCTGAGGGCTCATCCGCCAGGGTCGAGGAGGCACTTTCCGAGTGCAGGCTACAACGACACGTCCGAAGATCATCGTGTCCGCTGACGGGACCGGGATCGTGTCCCACGCCGGATCCCGGCTGCTGGCCGATCTGGCCGACGCCACCACGCTGACCAGCGAGCTGTCCGAGGTGCTGGTCGGGCTGCGCCGGCCGCGGACCCGGCACGACCCGGGCCGGGTCCTGACCGATCTCGCGGTGGCCATCGCTGATGGCGCGGAGGCGATCAACGACATCGCCGTGCTGGTCGACCAACCCGGCCTGTTCGGGGCGGTGGCCTCGGACTCGACGTGCTGGCGACTACTCGAGGCACTTGACGGGTCCAGGCTGGCTGCGGTCGCGGCGGCGCGGGCCCGAGCGCGGGAGATCGCGTGGGCCCAGCGCGCCGAGGTCACCGGGAGGGCGTTCGCCCGCTCCCGGGTCGCGGGCAGCGCCGGAATCGACGCGCTGGTGATCGACCTCGACGCACACGTACTGGTCTGCCACTCCGAGAAACAGCAGGCGGCGCCGACGTTCAAGCATTCGTTCGGCTACCACCCGCTGCTGGCCTACCTGGACAACACCGGCGAGTTCCTCGCCGCCCGGCTCCGCCCGGGCAACGCCGGCTCCAACACCGCCGCGGACCACATCACCGTCCTGGATGCCGCGCTGGCCCAGATCCCCGACCGCTACCGCCACGGGCACCCGATCCTGGTCCGCGCCGATGGCGCGGGCTGCACGAAAGCGTTCCTCGCCCACATCCGCTCGCTGCGAGACACAGGTGTGAACAGCGAGTTCTCCGTGGGCTGGACCATCACCACCCGCGAACACACCGCCATCGCCGCGCTGCGCGACACCGACTGGACGGCCACCACCGACCCCAATGGCGAGCCGCGCCCGCTGCGGGAGGCCACGGTCGCCGAGATCACCGGCCTGCTCCCGGCCGCGGCGCTGGCCACCTATCCGGCCGGGATGCGGGTGATCGTGCGCCGCGAACGTCCCCATCCCGGAGCGCAGCTGGATCTGATCGAGCAGCGCGACGGCTGGCGCTACACCGCCCACGCCACCGACACCCGCGCCGGTCAGCACGTCTGGCTCGACGCCCGCCACCGCGCCCACGCCCGGGTCGAGGACCGTATCCGCACCGGCCGCGACACCGGCCTCGGACGCCTGCCCAGCCGGTCCTTCGCGATCAACGCCGCGTGGCTGACCGCGGCCATGATCGCGGTCGACCTGATCGCGTTCGCCCAGACCGTGCTACTGCACGACACCACCCACGCCCGGGCCGAGCCCAAGACCCTGCGTTACCGGCTGCTGCACACCGCCGCCCGGATCACCCGCGGCCAACGCCGCCGATGGCTACGCCTGGACCAGCACTGGCCCTGGACAGCACAGCTCGCTGCCGCGTTCGCACGGCTGGCCGCACTGCCCACGCCCGCTGGCTGACCTCGAACCTCTCGACCCTGCGACACCGCGGAGCAACCGGCAGCACAGCAAGCCGGCACCTTGCCATGCCCACTCGTCGCGGAACCCGGAACTGAAGATCAACTGGGGGTTCGAAGATCGATCCCGATCCCCGGTGAATCACCAGGGTAAGGGTTGAATCCGGGGGTTGACCTGCAAGAACGGGTGTGTGGCGATGAGGTGGGCGTGTGTCCACGCCCGGCCGGAGGCTGGGTGAGGGCGTTTCTGCTGCTCAGGCGGGGTCGAGGGTGGTGATCCGGGGCGGTGGGGCGATTCCGCAGGCCCGAAGAATGCTCGTCTGGGCGGTGGTGGGCTCGGTGGTCTGGACGACGGTGCCGGCCGGCCCGGCGAGGGTGATCGGGTGGGGCTGTGGTCGCCCCAGCGGGCGGGCAACGCCAGGGTCAGGTTCGGGAACGCCTGGCGGACCATCGCGCGTTGCGCGGGCACGTCACCGCAGGCGCGCCGAATTCCCGTCCGAGCCCGCGCCTGCGATGGCGCGGCACGCGGAGGCGCTGTCACTACCAGTCTTTGACAAGCCACCGGCCCTCAAAGCAACACAGCACGAGTGCATGGCCCGCACCGTCGACGTTGCTGTCGCGGCCAGCATGTGCGAGAGCAGCGGGGCTTGGGCGAAAGGCCGTTGCGTCTATTCATGGCTGCTCGATCGGGCGGGCACCTATATCTGTACTCCAGGCCGGCAATGCATGAGCATGGTGCCGCAAGGTAAGGCCGACGGCGGTCATCGGAGGGTGGCGGAGTGAGCGACACGAGCAGCGGGACCGGTGAGGTGGAGGGTGTGGGGTTGGCCGAGGCGATCGCCAGCGTGCGCGCGGACCTGCTCGCGGCACGGCTGGCCGGCGCAGATGCGGAGATCCAACTGCCGGTGGCGTCGCTGATCGTGGAGTTGACGGTCGTGGCCACGAAGGGCGTCGATGGCAAGGCCGGTTTCAAGGTGCCGTTCATCAACGCCGAAGTCGGTGGCGGGGCGAGCTGGAAGAGCGAGGCCACCCAGACGGTGACGGTGCAGTTCAGCGAGCCGGTCGATCGGGCAGGCAACCCGGTGAAGGTGGCCTCTGCCGGAGTGCAGACGAAGGGCTGACCCCAGATGGCAGGGATGCCGCTGCGCGGGCGGGTCGTGGAGGTCATCGCCGACCTCGGCCCCGATGCGAACCCCCGCTTCCGGTACGGGTCGGGTTGTCGGGTGGCGGGGCGGACGGTACTCACGGCCGCCCACGTCGTCGCCGACGCGCGCGCTGTGGCGGTCCGCGGCCCGGACAAGGTCCAGCAGCCCGTCGCGTTGGATCCGGCGTTCGTCGGCGACGCGGGCGAGCCCTGGCCCGATCGGGCGCCGGACCTCGCGCTGCTCACGGTCACCGACGGGCCGGAGGTTGCGGCACTTCCCCTGGCCGCGGTGGACCGCGACAGCGCCGGCGGGGGGCCGGTGGAGCTGTGCGAGGCGGTGGGCTACCCGGAGTTCGCCGAGCGCCGCGGCCCGGCGGGGTTGGTGCGCGACACGGTGCATACCCAGGGGCACATCTCGGTGCTGTCGCAACTCGTCAGTGGCCTGTTGACGTTGCAGGTCACCAGCAGCCCCCGCGACCTCCCACCCGCCGGCCAGACCCTGGCAATGTCGCCGTGGTCGGGGATGTCCGGTGCCCCCGTGCTGGCCGATGGGCACCTGATTGGGGTGGTCACCGAGCACGCCCCGCGCGCCGGCCCCTCCGCGATCACGGTTACCCCACTGACCTCCCTCGACCACCACACCGACCACCCCAGGTGGGGCCCCGGTGTGCCGAATCCGGCGGCCTGGTGGGCGCGCCTGGGCGCAGCAGGTCAGGACGGCACCACACTGAGGCGCCTGCCCCGGCGTCGGAATCGGCCAGGGGCGCCTGCAGGACGGCCGGTTCGCCTCATAGCCGATCCCTTCTCGCTCGAAGTCCACGAGGCGATCGAGGTCGACGGCCCTCCGGCATTGTCGCAGTTGCCTCTCTATATCCCGCGCGAGCACGATGCGCAGTTGTTGGAGATGGTCGGCCAGGTTGCACGGGGGCGGAGCGTCATCGCGACACTTGTCGGTGGCGCCTCTGTGGGCAAGACCCGGGCCTGCTGGGAGGCCGTGAGCACCCTGCCTGACGATTGGCGCGTCTGGCATCCCATCGATCCGACGAGGCCCGATGCAGTGGTTACGACGGTGCGTCGTATCGGGCCGCGCACCGTCGTCTGGCTCAACGATGCACAGCACTACTTGATGCCGCCGGACGCCAAACTCAGAGAGCGGGTGGCCGCGGGGCTGCGCGAGCTCTTACGAGATCCCGACAGGGCCCCGGTGCTGGTTCTTGCCACTCTGTGGCCAGAGTACTGGGAGAGACTGACGACAGAGCCCCCGCCGGACACTGCCGATCCCTATTCTCAGGCCCGAGAACTCCTCACTCGCTCACTCGTCCGCGTCGCCGACCGGTTCGGCGAGCACGACCTCGATCGCCTACGCGCCTCTGCCCACGAGGATCCGCGGTTGCACGAAGCGCTACACCATGCCGAGGACGGCGAAATTACCCAGTATCTGGCGGGGGCGCCCGCTCTGGTCGAGCGGTACATCGCCGCACCTGCGCCGGCCCAGGCTGTGCTTCATGTGGCCATGGACGCGCGACGTCTGGGCTGTGGCCCGATCCTCCCGCGTGAGCTGATCGAAGCTGCAGCACCCGGGTATCTCAGCGCCCGGGAGCGGGACAACCTTCCCGGCGACTGGCTAGAGCGCGCCTTGGCATACACCGCCGCGCCTTGCCGCGGCGTCCGTGGCCCGCTTACCGCGTTCCGCCCCCCATCCGGTGAACCGGCCACCAACGACGGATACCGACTCGCCGACTATCTCGAGCAGCGATCGCGGGTGAGTCGAGCAACCGCGCAGATCCCCGCGTCGTTGTGGGACGCGCTTGCGGCCTTCGGGCCTCCAAACGATCTTGTCGTGCTGGGGAATGCGGCCGAGGAGCGACATCTCTACCGATATGCGGCACAACTTCACGTGCGCGCCGTGGACGAGGGCGTTCTCGACTCCGTGTCCGCGGTGGCACGTCTTATTGCCGCCGCGGGCTTTGTTGATGCGAGCCTCGAGTGGCATGATCGCGCCGCGGACAACGGCAGATCAGAGGCGTTAGTTGATGCGGCCTACGCGCTGTCAGATGCCGACCGGATCGACGACGCCCTAGTGTACTGGCAGCGAGCCTGGGAACGATGCGAAGACAACGCGTCACCTTTCGCATTGCTCGCCGCTGGTCGCATGCTCGCAAGAGCCGGACGCCTCGATGAAGCGCTTTCCTGGTACGAACGAGCGGCAGATGTCAATGCCGACGGCATTGTTTGGTGGCGGCAGACGCTGAAATATCGATGGTGGAGCGACTGTCGTCCACCCCAAGGCCGTTTCGGTGCTGCAATATTGGTTCCGTTTGGCGGCACCGGCAGTCAGTTGGCAATGCTCGATGCAGCCCGGAGGCTCGCATGGGCTGGACGAATTGATGCCGCGGCTGACTGGTACGATCGCGCGGCCAACCTCGAACGTAGTCAATCAATGGTATTATATCGGCGGCTCGCTGAGAATAACTCTCAGAGGCTGACGGAAATTGCCGCCTGGCTACACAAAAAACTCGAGCACTGGTCGTCATATCCCGAACAGCGAGAACAGGTGTCGAGTCCGGAGACGGTGTTCCGCGAGGTGGCGAAACGCGGATGCCGCCAAGCCCTGCTCCATTGTGCACAAATGTACCTGGAGAACACTCGAGTTGCAGATGCACTTCGCTGGCTGGAGCGGATCGACCCCGGTGATACCGAGGGTCTCAACGCCGCCGCTGATCTGCTGCTCTCCACTGCAGAGGTATCTGACGCAGCCGCGGAACAACTCGCCCCGGGTTCTTCGGCATTGTCCGAAGCGTTCGCAGCGCGTCTTTCGCGAACTAGTTTCCCTAGACCTTCTGCCCAGTCGCAATCGGGCGCAATATGGCGAATCGAAGGCCCGGCGAGCAGTCTCGACTACGAAGAACTGCTGAACGACATCACCCAGAGGGACTGGAGAGATGAGCTCCTAGGGTTACGTCTGGAAAACCTAGAGGAGAAGCTCGAGGAGCTTCGCCGGAAGTTCGAAGTAGGCGAGAAGGGCTACATTTTACAGATAGCCGCACTGCTCCGCGCATTTGGCCAGCGGGACAGTGCTCTTCGCTGCTACTTGCGTGCCGCGGAGTGTAGTGCAGGCGGCTACGTTGAGGCGATTGACCTACTTCTCGAGTTGGGCAAGCCAGACGACGCCGAACGGCTGCGCCGCTACGGAATCCAACCCCCTGGCCAAATCGCTGAACCATGGGGACCGGATGAGATCGGCACGGATCGAAATGCCGATGATAGGGGTCCAACAGCGGAATCACCCATCGCTCGGCTCCTGCTTCGGCGGTGGCGTCATGAGGGCGACCGGTACGGTAGGGCGGTCATCACCGCGGCAGTGGACTTGGTGCGATGCGGGTATGACGATCCGCTACCCGCTGAGCTGATCGCGGCAGCGGTACGGCGGCGCCAGGCCGCCGGGCCCAACGATCAGTGGTTGCCGCAGGCCTTGGCGTGGGCACAAGTTCCGGTTCGGGACGGTATAGGGCTATTGATACAGGATGATGTGCCTGATTGCTTCCGCGTCGCGGATGCACTTCTGGAAGGTCTAGCCGCTGGCGCTGACGTCGAGCCGATCCCGGACTCGATCTGGGCGCTCGTCGTGGATCGCGCACCACCAAACTTGTACTGGTCGGTTTGCGTCGCTGCCGTGTCGGCCGGACATCTGGATCTCGCCGAGCAGATCGCCCGACGCGCGGCAACTGTCGGTGAGCCGACCGACCTGTATAACCTGGCGGTAATACTCCGCCTCAGGGGGAAAGAGGATGAAGGCGCTGAACTGCTGCGTCGGAGTGCCGACGCGGGCGAACCACACGCGTCGTCCCTCCTCGCCGCCGAATTCGCCGAGCATGGCGACGACGGGAGCGCCATACGTTACTACGAACAAGCCGTCCATGCCGGAGACGTCGACTCGCTTGTCCGGCTTGCACTACTTCACCTCGATCTCGGCCACAACGACGAAGCCGAGAGGCTGTTCTGGCGTGCAGCTGATAGCGGCCATCCGGTCGCTACGCACAACCTCGCCGTACTGCTTGAACTCCGCGGCGAGTCCGCTCAAGCAGAGTCGCTCTTAAGGACTGCACTTGCGGCAGGCAACGGACCATCCGCAACGACCCTTGCCACGCTGCTACACGGGCAGGGCCGAGAGAATGAGGCGGAGGCTCTGTATCGACAGGCCATTCGGACAGGCGATGGTACTGCCAGTAGGAGGCTCGGCATGCTTCTGGAGAGCCGAGAGCAGTTTGGCGAAGCGCTGCACTATTACCGCGTAGCCGTCGCCAACGGTGAGGAGGCAGCGCTATATGACCTCGGCAACCTCCTGGAGGAGCTTGGACGAATCAACGAAGCAGAGGAGGCATTTCGGCAAGGAGTCGCTTATGGCGACGTCGGTGCAATGAACAGGCTCGCCCTTCTGCTCTCGGAGCGTGGCGAGACCGAGGAGTAGGCCGTCGGTCTTTCCGAGCAGCTATCGCGTATGGATCTGTCGGGGCGATGAACAATCTTGCCCTTCTGCTGCCTGAGAGAGGGAACCGGAACGAGGCCGAGAGTCTACTGGAAGACGCCATCGCGGCCAGGGATCCCAACGCGGCAACGAACTTAGAGGGTGTTTGAGATGGGTCGGCGTGTCTGCGTGATCACGGCGCCGGCCGGGTCCACGGTGGACCGATGGCACGACCCCGGACACCGCGCCAGCCACGCCAGGGCTACCCGTCGGACCTGACCGACGCCCAGCGGGAGCTGGTCGAGCCGCTGCTCCCCGCGCCGAAGACCCGGGGCCGCCCGGAGAAGCACCCGCGCCGGCTGATCGTGGACGCGATCCTCTACGTGGTGCGCACCGGCTGCTCGTGGCGCCAGCTCCCGGCCGACTTCCCGCCCTGGGAGACCGTCTACTGGTACTTCTCCCGCTGGGAGGAGGCCAAGGTCACCGAGAAGATCCTGGCCGCGGTCCGCGAACAGCTCCGGGTGGCCGAGGGCCGTGACCCGCAACCGAGCGCGGGGTTGGTGGACTCTCAGACGGTGAAGGGCGCCGACACCGTCGGCGCGGACACCCGCGGCTATGACGCCGGGAAGAAGGTCAACGGGCGCAAGCGGTTCATCGTCACCGACACCCTCGGGCTGCTGATCACCGTCGTGGTGTTGTCGGCGGGGGTGCAGGACCGCGACGGCGCGAAGCCGGTGCTGCTGCAGGCCTATCTCGCCTCCCGGGTGCGGTTCGTGTTCGCCGACGGCGCCTTCGCCGGGCGGCTGCTGGAGTGGGCGACCCGCATCCTGCGCACCACGATCCACATCGTGCGCAAGCCCGCCGGCCAACAGGGGTTCGCGGTGATCCCGCGCCGGTGGGCGGTCGAGCGCACCTTCGCCTGGTTGACCGCGCACCGCCGGCTGGCCCGGGACTACGAACGCGACCCCGCGGTCTCGGAGGCGATGATCCGCTGGGCCGCGATCAACACCATCACCCGCCGACTCGCCCGCAGAGGGCCAGCCACCCCGTCAGCAGCGCCGGACCTTCCCGGCGCCAGCCTGACCCATCTCAAACACGCTCTCAGGAGAAATCTCCACTATCCTCAGCCGTCGTCCGCCGGTGCAGCTCCGCAACCTCGGCCACGTCCCGCCGAGGCGCAAGTAGCTCATCAAGTTCGGCCACTCGCCAAGCGTTCGAGGGCACCAGGCGTCCCGAATCCGCGGCCAGCAACCCCATATGCGCCGCCTCGTCCGGCCGCCCCTCACGAGCCAGAATCAGTCCGAGGTCGATCCGCGCGGTGGCCAGCCGCCGCGCCGGACCGGCGCTGTAGCGCTCGGCCACCTCCCGGGCTACAGCCTCACCGGCCGGATCACCGAGCCATGCCAGCGCCGTGGCCGTGTACCCCTCCACTTTGCGGCCGTCGAAGACGAAGTGGTGGTCACGAGGTCGATCACCGGTCTGTCTGTCCACGTCGACCGCAGCACGATCGAGCCCAGCCCTTACCGTCGCCCTGTCACCGAGCCGGGCAGCTGCCCGCGCCGACTGCGCCGCGAGTTGCACCGCTGCGGAGCTGCGCGCGGGGGCCAGTGCCTCGCCTGCCGCGGCCAGTTGAGCCGCGCGCTGCCACCGCTGATCGATGAGCGCCGTCCACGTCTCGATCTCCACCGCCCACGCGACCAGCTCCGGGTTCTCGGTCTCCCGCCCGAGCGAAGCAGCAGCCGACCGGGCCCCGGCTGCTCGAGCCCGGTCACCCAGATCCACGTACACAGTTGCCCCGAGCAGCGCGAGCCACCCACCGATCACCAACAAGCGCCGCCGTTGCGCCAACGTTGAGCGCCGATCCAACAGCGCAGACACTTCGGCAGCACGGTGGCGCAATTCAGCGAGCAGCTGCGCGGGTGGCGTCGTCGCGTATGCCCGCGCGAGCAGCTCAGCAACCTCCTCCGCTGTATCGATTGCTGCGGCGCCAACATCGGACAACTCGGCACGAGCTGCGAGGGCGATCAGCCCGTCGTCCTCAGGTTGTCCGACATCACAATCCTTCGCCAGAGAGGACGGGAGGCCTGTCGAATCTGCACCAGTTGCCGAGCGTCGCGCCGCGACCGGATCAACGTTGGTGCCTGACGAAGACGCAGGGAGGGCAGTATTCAAATTGCGTCCGGGCTGACGAGGCACTCGGCCGCGAGATCGACGATGCAGTCGGTGGACCTCCACACGCTCGCGCAACTCGATCAGAGCACCGCCGGCTTCCAAAGCATTGTCAATTCCTTCTACGAGCGCCACCGAAACCAGGCCCTTGCTCGGTTGCTCTGCTCGGGAGACGTACTCGCGGGTGTATCCCACTGCTGAGGCGAGCTGGGCCTGGCTGAGACCGGCAGCCTGCCGGCGTCGCCGGATCTCAGCGGCCAGTGCGGCCTCGGCAGCACCGGCGCCGTCTGTCTCCGACTCGTTGTCGCTCACCGTCACCTCCACCCGTCGCCCAAGCGGGCGAGGAACACATTGGCACCGGTGGGGGGAACGATCCTCAACCCCCTCGCCGCAAGTGTTCCACCCTGCCCGGATCGTAGTCCCGTTGATGACATGGGGTCATCGAACGCACACCTGGAGCAGCAGACCGGCAGGAGTCAGCGATGGAGACCTCGACACGATCAGCGCGACGGGCGGGCTCCGTCAGCACCGGTCGTGGCGTGCCCATCCTGGCCCCTGCGCATCGAGCCGCGCTGGATCCTGCGCTGCTCGATGTCGTCGAGTACCGGAAGTCGGGGTTGAGCGTGAACTGGATCGTGGGGTGCCCGCTGGACTGCGGGTACTGCGTGCGGCACCTGTTCGGCAACTTCGACATGAAGGTCCCCCGTGCGCTCGTCGACGACCGGGCGGCGTTCGACCTGCTGGTGAACCACCGGTTCTTCCAGCCCGGACTGACTCCGGTCCAGCTGTTGAACCGGGCGACCGATCCGATGCTGCCGCCGGTCAAGCCGCACACGTTCGCGATGCTGCGGATGCTCGACGACGCCGGCCTCGACAACCACGTCCTGGTCATTACGCGATGGCGGGTCGACGAGGCCGACTGCGCGGCGCTGAACGAGCTGCGCAACATCAGGGTCACCCTGCTGGTCACCCACTCGGGCATCGACGACGCCCGGATCGAGCCGGTCGACTCGGCCGTCGCCGCCGCCTCGCTGCGCACGGCGTTCGCGCACGCCCGCCGGTACCGGGTGATCCTCTACTGGCGGCCGATCGTGCCTGGTCTCAACGACTCCGACGCCCACCTCGCCCAAGCGATGGACCTGCGCGCCCACGCCCACGCCGCGGTGTTCACCGGGCTGTTCTACCGCGCCCAGATCCGCGACTACTACCAGCAGCACGGCCTGCCCGAGCCGTACCCGCAGACCGCGCGGCGCAAGGTGTTCCCCGAGCGTCTGGAGCAGCGGATCCTCACCGCGGAAAGTGCCGTCGGGGGGGCGCCGTTGTTACGCAAGACCAGCTGCGCGGTCGCCTACGCCCACAGCCTGGCCGACTACAACGGCCACGTCGGCGTCGACGAGCTGTGCGACATCTGCCCCGCCACCCAGCTCGACCGCTGCACCCGGGACCGCACCCGCCCCCGGGACGGGCAGGTCGCCGCGATGGCCGCCGAGCTGGGCGGGCGGCTGGTCGGCATCGACTCCCACGCGGTCACCGTCGCCGGCCTCGACGAGCAGCGGCGGTACCTGATGCAGCACACGCTGGGCTACCAGGTCCACGACGTCGCCAAGCCCCACCACCGTCACCGCCACGGCCGCGCCGACCTCGGTTGGCCCGCCCCGCACCCCTCCGCTCGGGAGACACCGGCATGACCCTGCATCCACCGCCGGTGCTCGCCGGCCACCGGCTCGTCGTGGTCGACGTCGAGGGCAACGGCCAGCAGCCCCCGGAGATCGTCGAGATCGCGCTGCTCCCGCTCGACCAGGACAAGCCGACGACGGTCGAGGACCTGAGGACCTGGCTGGTCCGACCGGCCCGGCCGATCACCGCGCTGGTCACCCGCAAGGTGCACGGCATCACCGAGACCGACGTCGCCGGCAGCCCACCGTGGGGTGACGTCGCCGGGCAGGTCAGCGCGGTCGTCGACGGCGCGGTCGTCGTGGCCCACAACGCCTCGGTCGAGCACCGGGTCCTCGGCGCGCACCTCCCGACCTGGCAGCCGCCGCTGGTCCTGGACACCCTGCGCCTGGCCAAGGCCGTGTGGCCCACTCTCCCCGGCGGGTACGGCCTGGACAACCTGATCACCTCAGCCGGCCTCACCCCGCCCGGGGAGAGCGCTGCCGGGCTGCGTCGGCATCGCGCCGGCTACGACGCCTGGATGACCGCCGCGCTGCTGATCGCCCTGGTCGAGCACGGCGATCTCGGCTGGGAACAGCTCACCGAGGCCGGGCGCCTGCCCGGCTCCGGCCCCACCGATACCGAAGGTGGGCTGTGGTGAGCGGTGTCGAGCGGCCGCTGACCATCGCGGTGGCCGGGGCGCACTCGACCGGGAAGACGACGTTCCTGGCCCGGCTCGCGCACGAGCTGCGGCACCGGGACTTCGAGGTCGCCACCGTCGCCGACCTCGGTGAGCACGCCCTGCGGGTGGGCCTGCCGATCCTGTTCAGCCACACCTACAGCTCCACGCTGTGGATCATGGCTCGGGGGATCAGCGACGAGGTCGCCACCTGGCCGCACATCGACGTCCTGCTGGTCGACCGCCCCGTCCCGGACGCCCTGGGCTACTACCTCGCCGCCCTGGACTACCGCGGCGAACCCGCCGACGAGGTCGCGTTGGGGCACCTGCGCACCCTCGCCGCGCAGCACGCCACCCACTACGACCTGATCTTCCGCACCACCCTGGACCGGGAGATCCCGCTGGGCACGGACAAGCCCCGCGACAACAACGCCCGCTACCGCCGTCTCGCCGACCACCACGTCGGCCACGTCCTCGCCGACCTGGCCATCCCGCACCGGCTGCTGCCCGCCGACGGGCACGACGCCGCGATCGCCCACGCCACCGAGTTCGCGCTCCATCGGCTCACCGGATCCGGCGCAGGTCCCGCCGCGGATCCCCGTGAGCGCTGCGCCCACCCGTGAACCCGACCTCGGTCGGCCCCTGACTCCGGTCGGCGCGGATGCCCCCGACTCCGCGCCGACCGGACCCCAAGCCCTGAAGGGAGCACCCACCATGCCCACCACCATCGAGGGTGCGGGGAAGCACCGTCGAGGGCAGCGTCGCCAGCAACATCGACGGCGCCGGCTGCAGGCCAGGCTCGGTCGCCTCACCCTCGCCGATCGGCTCACCTTCTTCCGCGCCCGCTGGCACAGCCGGTCACGACGACGAGCCCGGGCGGGCCGGTGAGCACCGACCACGGCGCCGCGCCGCGGTCCGGCACCGCGCGGCAGTCGTGCATCGAGGTGGCGGCCGAGTTCGTCGCCGCCCAGCCCGGCGGTGCCCGCCGCACCCTCGCGCTGCACCGCCGCCGCCCGGACGGGCACTGCGCCGCGTGCGCCGGCACTCCCACTCCCTGGCCCTGCACCGCCGCGGTGATCGCCCGCCTCGCCCAGCGCCGCGGCGACCCGGCCGACACACCCGCTCACTCCATCCGCCTCCCCCAACCCCGGCAAGGACGTCCGCGATGCCCGACGACTCCCGAACCACCCGCGTCCCCGAGCAGCCCGCGCTCACCCCGCTCGACACCGGCCGGGCGCACCACGCCCGCGTCTACGACTACTGGCTCGGCGGCAAGGACAACTACGTCGCCGACCGCGCGGCCGCGGAAGCGGTGATCGCCGCCGTTCCGACCATCCCGCGGATGGCCCGGGAGAACCGCGCGTTCCTCGGCCGCGCCGTGCGCCACCTCGTCACCGGGCTGGGGGTGCGCCAGTTCCTCGACATCGGCTCCGGGCTGCCCACCGCGGCCAACGTCCACGAGGTCGCCCAGGACGCCGACCCGACCGCGCGGGTCGTCTACGTCGACAACGACCCGATCGTGCTCGCCCACAGCCGGGCGCTGATGACCAGCACCCCCACCGGCCGCACCGCCTTCGTCGCCGGGGACGCCCTAGACCCGCAGGCGATCCTGGACGACCCCGAGGTGTTCGCCACCCTCGACCGGCACGAACCGATCGCGCTGATGCTGGTCTCGATGCTGCTGTACTTCACCGACGCGCAGGTCGACACGATCATCGGCACGCTGGTGGACGCGCTGCCCCCGGGCAGCTACCTGACCATCAGCCACCCCACCGCCGACTTCGCCCCGGCCGCCGCCGGGCAGGCCGTCGCCGCCGCCCGCCACGCCGGGCTGACCTACCACCCGCGCACCCACGACCAGGTCGCCGCGCTGTTCACGGGCCTGCACCTCGTCGAGCCCGGGGTCGTCCCGATGCTGTCGTGGCGGCCGCCGCCCGGCCCGGTCGACCCGCGCAGCGTCTTCTACTACGTCGGGATGGCGCGCAAGCCGTAATGCGCCACGAGGCGCTTCGTTATATCCTCGTCATAGACGGGAAGGACTCGGGAGGAGGTCCTTGGGTCTGATGGCTCACCTGGATCCGAAAGGTGAAGGGGACAGTAGCATGCCAGGAAAGCGGTAGTCATGCTCAGGCGTATGAGGTGACGTGCCGCG
>NZ_JAHDTH010000095.1 GCF_018531445.1 Pseudonocardia lacus | reverse complement strand
CGCCGGTGCCGCCGGGCGCGGCGCTGCCGCTGGCCTACCCGATCGACGCCGCCGCCCAGGAGGTCCCGCAGGGCGTGGTCGGCGAGGTGGCCGCCACCGCCGCCTCGGTCGCCGACCTGCGCTCCGCGGCCAGGCCCGGCTCGTCGACCGGGGTGTCACCGGAGCAGGCGTTCGCGCCGCTGGAGCGCGGGCTGGTCCGGCCGGCATCGGCGGCGTGGCGCGGCCGCGACGCGGACGCCGAGACCGCCGCCCGGACCGCGCGGAACCAGATCGACGCGCTGCGCGCCACCGTCCGGGTGCTGGAGCCGCCCGGGCCGTACTCGCTGGGCACCGAGGACGCCCCGCTGCTCATCACCGTGCAGAACGACCTGCCGGTGACGATGGAGGTGCAGGTCGAGATCGCCCCCTCGCCGGGGCTCAAGGTCGCCGCGATCCCGCCGCAGCAGATCCCGCCGCTGGGCAGGCGCCAGATCAGCGCCAGCACCGAGGTCACCCGGACCGGGCAGTTCACGGTGCAGGCCTCGGTGCGCACTCCGGGTGGCGAACTGCTCGGCCCACCGAGCCGGTTGCAGATGCGCTCGACCGTCTACGGCACCATCACCCTGTGGCTGACGGGGAGCGCGGGCGTCCTGCTCGTGGTGCTGGCCGCCCGTCGGGTGATCCGCCGCAGCCGCGGGGAGCTGCCCGAACGACGGGAGATCGTGCTGGGCCCGCGCCCTGGTTCTCCCCCCGCATCGGCGGGCGGGCCGCCGTCGGGAACGGATCCGCGGGCGGCGGGGGCCGTGGCGACGATCGCGGACGACGGCCCGACGCAGGCGATGGCGGTCCGGCCGCCGCGCGGCGGCGATCCGTTCCCGAATCCGCAGCTCACGGTCCCGATGCCGGTGCGGCGGAGCCCGCCGCCGCCGAAGGGCAGCCCGACCGAGGCCACCGAGCGCCTCACGCCGGCCCGCCGCCCGCGGCCGCTCCCGCCGGAGCCGCCCGCGGCGGGTGGTCGGGAGCCGAGCGACCCACCGAGCCGATCACCGGGGCCGGGTCCCTGATCGCGGCCGAGCCCCGCCCGCCGTCCGAGCCGACCGACGACCCGACCGCCTCCGAGCTGACCCAGCCGATCGAGCCCGTCCGGCCGGAGACCGCCCAGCGCGGGCCGTCACTGGGCCGGTCGAGCAGCATGATGGCGATCGCCAACCTGACCAGCCGGATCACCGGCTTCGTCCGGCAGGTCGCGCTGGTGGCGGTGCTCGGCGTCACCGTACTCAGCGACGCCTACACCGTCTCCAACACGCTGCCCAACATCGTCTACGAGCTGCTCGTCGGCGGCGTGCTGAGCAGCGTGCTGATCCCGCTGCTGGTGCGCTCCCAGGCCGACGACGCCGACGGCGGCGTCGAGTACACCCGGCGGCTGCTGACCCTGGGCGGGGTGGTGCTGCTGGTGATCACCGCCCTGGCCCTGCTGGCCGCACCCCTGCTCACCGGCCTCTACCTGGGCAACGCCGACGACCCGCGGACCTACGACCTGGCCCTCGCCCTGGCCTACCTGCTGCTGCCGCAGATCCTGTTCTACGGGGTGGGGGCGATCCTCGGGGCGGTGCTCAACAGCAAGGGCGCGTTCGGACCGTTCGCCTGGGCGCCCGTGCTGAACAACGTCGTCGTGCTGGCCATGCTCGCCGCATACGTGTTCGTCCCGAACGAGCAGCGGCTGCTTGTGCTCGGCGTGGGGACGACGCTGGGGATCGTCGCGCAGACCCTGGTGCTGCTCCCGTCGCTGCGGAAGGCGGGCTTCCGGTACCGGCCGGTGTGGAGCTGGGACCCGCGGCTGAGCGCGGCCGGGCGACTGGCCGGCTGGGCCGTGCTCTACGCCTTCATCGGCTTCGTCGGCTACCTCGTCACGATCAACGTCGCGGCCGGGGCGGCGACCGGCGGCGCCACCGTCTACAGCAACGCCTGGCTGCTGCTGCAGGTCCCGTACGGGATCCTCGGCGTCTCGGTGCTCACCGCGCTGATGCCGCGGATGAGCCGGGCCGCGGCCGCCGGCCGGCACGACGACGTCGTCGCCGACCTGTCGCTGGGCACCCGGCTCGCCGCGGTGTTCCTGCTCCCGGTCTCCGCGCTGATCACCGCGTTCGGCCCGGAGATCGGCGTGGCGCTGTTCGGGCTGCGCGCCGACAACCTCGAGGGCGCGCGGACCATCGGCGCGGCGCTGGCCGTCTCGGCATTCGGGCTGTTCCCGTACGCGGTCCAACTGCTGCAGGTGCGCGTGTTCTACGCGATGACCGACAGCCGCACCCCCACCTTCGTCCAGCTGTTCACGGTGGCCGTCAAGGTGGCGCTGATGCTGCTGTGCCCGGTCGTGCTGGCGCCCGAGGACGTGGTGCTGGGCCTGGTCGTGGCCAACAGCCTGTCGTTCGTGGCCGGGGCGCTGCTGGGCCAGGTCCTGCTGCGCCGCAGGCTCGGCAGGCTGCCCACCCGCGCGATCCTGGGCACCGTCCTGCGCACGCTGGTGGCCGCCGCGATCGGCGCGGCCGCCGCCCGGGGGGTGCTCGCGCTGCTCGACCTCGAGCCGATGCTCGCCGTGCCCCCGCTCGGCCGCGCGTGGACCGCTCTGTTCATCGCGTTCGTCCTCGGCGGCCCGCTCATCCTGCTGGTCATGCGGGTGATCCGGGTGCGGGAGACCGAACCGCTCCTCCGTAGGATCGACGGGATCGTGGACCGGCTGAGGGCTCGGCGGGGCGCCTCCCGCTGAAGTAGGCTGGCCGCTGGGCGGAGCCGTGCACGGCGCGCAGGGAGGTTCGGATCAGTGAGCGAGTTGGCGAGCCCACCATCCGGGGCGCCCGCGCAGCGACCGACCCCCACCCGCCGCACCCCCGCCGCCGAGGCCACCGCCGCGGCGCTCCCGCCGGATCCCCCCACCCAGGCCGACACGCGCCGCGACCTGCAGCCGCAGCGCGACGCGCCGGGCGAGACCACCACAACGGCCCAGCCGTCGGGCACGATCAGCGGCATGCTGCTGTCCGGGCGGTACCGCCTGCGGACCAGGGTCGGCTCGGACACGGCCGCGGGCGCGGAGTTCTGGCGCGCCGAGGACACCATGCTGCGCCGCGACGTGGCGATCACCGTGCTGCGCCGCCTCGCCGACCCGGCCGACAGCGCCACCGACCCGGCGGCCGACCCCACGGCCGACGGCGAGTCCGTGGGCACCACCCGGGCCGGCGAGATGATGGTGCGCGCGCTGCGCTCGGGCAGCTTCGAGCACACCGGCTGCGCGCGCCTGCTCGACGTGCTCGCCCCCGGCAGCGGCGGGATGCCCGCCGACGTGCTCGGCGCGGCGGTCACCGAGTGGGTGCCGGGCAAGAGCCTCGCCGAGGTCGTCTCCGACGGCCTCACCAAGCCCACCGCCGTGGCCCGCGGCGTCGCCCCACTGGCGGCCGCGGCCGAGGCCGCGCACCGGCGCGGGCTGGTGCTGGGCATCGACCACCCCCAGCGCGTGCGGGTCACGCCCGAGGGCAAGGTCATGGTCTGCTTCGCGCTCCCGCGCCCCACCGTCACCCCCGCCGACGACGTCCGCGGCCTCGGCGCCGTGCTGTACGTCCTGCTGACCTCGCACTGGCCGCTCTCCGGGGTCGACGCGGCCCGGGCCGGCCTGGCCGCCACCGAGCGGCCGCCCTCCGGCGAGCTGCCGATACCGTCGCTGCAGCGCCCCGGTGTCCCGGTCGAGCTCGACACGCTGGCCGTCGGCACCCTGGGCCCGCCGGACGCGCCCGGCCATGTGCACACCGCGGCCGCCGTGCACCGCCTCCTCGGCGAGGTCATCGCCGAGGACGACCGGCTCGCCCTCTTCCCGCCCGAGCACGACGGCGTGCCCTCGGCGCCCGGCGACGTCTGGCAGGACGACGGCGTCGACCAGGCCCCGCCCGACCCGGGCCGCCGGCGCAAGCTGCTGACCGGCGTGTCCGTGCTGGCCGTCGCGGTGGTGGGGGTGCTGGTGTTCCTGAGCATCCAGTTCGGCTCGCTGCTCTCCGACGACGGCGGGGGCGGCCCCGCCATCGTGGTCGGCAGCACGCCGGCCGCCCAGCCGGGTGGCGGCGAGCCCGGCCCCGCGCCGGCACCGGCCCCCGGCGGGGTCGGCGACGTCGTCGCGGCGGCCGGCGTCGAGGTCTACGACAAGGTCGGCGACGGCGACAACTCCGGGCGCGTCTCCCAGGTCATCGACGGCAACGGCAGCAGCTCCTGGAAGACCTCCCGCTACGACCAGCCGTTCCCGGCGCTCAAGCCCGGCATCGGGGTCATGGTCTCGTTCGCGTCGCCGGTGAGCCTGGCCGAGGTCAGCATCGACTCGCCGAGCGCGGGCACGGTCGTCCAGGTCAAGGCGGCGGAGTCGGCCGACGACGAGGTCAAGGACATGCGCACGATCGGGGAGGCGACGCTGTCCGACGGCACCACCACCGTCTCGCTCGACGCTGGCGAACCCGCCGAGCACGTACTGGTGTGGATCACCAAGCTGGCCGGCGGCGGCTCGGACAACTCCTCGCAGATCAACGAGCTGGAGTTCCGCCGCACCGCGGTCGGCTGACCGGCTCCCCGAAAGACCCCCGGGGGAGCACCGCGCCGCCCTAGTCTCCCGGCGTGCGCTCGGGACCGCCCACGGACGACGACCTCGTCGCCGCGCACCGCGCCGGCGACCAGGGCGCGTTCGCCGCCCTCGTCGGCCGCCACTCCGGCTCGCTCCGGGCGCTCGCGGTGCGCACGCTGCACCACCCCGAGGACGCCGCCGACGTCGTGCAGGAGGCGCTCGCGTCCGCGTACCGGCGGGCGGGGGAGTACCGCGGCGACGCGTCCGTGCGCACCTGGCTGCACCGCATCCTGGTCAACGCCTGCGTCGACCGGATCCGCTACGACCGCAGGCGCGCGACGCTGCCGCTCGCCGGCGAGGGCACCGTGCGCGACCTGGCGGGGGAGGTCGCCACCCGGCTCGTGCTCGCCGACGCGCTGGCCGCGCTGCCGGTCGAGCAGCGGCTCGCGGTCGTCCTGGTCGACGCGCAGGGGTGGTCGGTGGGCGAGGCCGCGCACCTGCTGGAGGTGCCGGCGGGCACGGTGAAGAGCCGGTGCGCCCGGGGCCGGGCGCGGTTGGCGGAGCTGGTCGGGCACCTGCGGGAGGACCCATGAGCACCCTGCGGGGGCAGCACGGCCACCGGCGGGTGACCGGGGCCACCACCAGCGGCGGGGCGGTCGGGTCCGGAATGTCCGGGGCTGGGATCGTGTTGTAGGCGCTGTAGGCGACAAGGAGGGACGTGGCTTCTGTGACCAGCGACGAGGTGCGAGAGCTGATCATCATCGGCTCGGGGCCCGCGGGCTACACCGCGGCCGTCTACGCCGCACGCGCGCAGCTGCGACCGCTGGTCTTCGAGGGCACCCAGTTCGGTGGCGCCCTGATGACCACCACCGAGGTCGAGAACTACCCCGGCTTCACCGACGGGATCATGGGCCCCGACCTCATGGAGCAGATGCGCGGCCAGGCGAAGCGGTTCGGCGCCGAGCTGCGCACCGAGGACGTCGAGAGCGTCTCGCTCACCGGCCCGGTCAAGGAGGTCGTGGTCAACGGCACCACGTACCGCTCCAAGGCCGTCATCCTGGCCATGGGGGCCGCCGCGCGGTACCTGGGCGCCCCCGGCGAGCAGGAGCTGCTCGGCCGCGGCGTGAGCGCCTGCGCCACCTGTGACGGCTTCTTCTTCCGCGACCAGGACATCGCGGTCGTCGGCGGCGGCGACTCCGCCATGGAGGAGGCCACCTTCCTCACCCGGTTCGCCAAGTCGGTGACCGTCGTGCACCGGCGCGACGAGTTCCGCGCCTCCAAGATCATGCTGGAGCGGGCGCGCAAGGACGAGAAGATGCGCTGGGCCACCCACCAGGAGGTCGTCGGCGTCAACGGCGAGAACTCCGTGTCCGGGCTGCGCCTGCGCGATACCCGCACCGGCGAGGAGTCGACGCTCGACGTCACCGGCATGTTCGTGGCCATCGGGCACGACCCGCGCAGCGAGCTCGTCCGCGGCCAGGTCGACACCGACGACGAGGGCTACGTCACGGTCGATGCCCCGGGCACCCGCACCAACATCCCCGGCGTGTTCGCCTGCGGCGACCTCGTCGACCACACCTACCGGCAGGCCATCACGGCGGCCGGGTCGGGCTGCGCCGCGGCGATCGACGCCGAGCGCTGGCTGGCCGAGGCCCCGATCGACCCGGAGCTGGCCGGCGGCGGCTACGGGCACGCCTCGGCGCAGGTCGCCGAGGTCGTCAACGGCTGACCGGCCACCCCACACAGCACCCACCCACCGAACGAAACTGGAGAGATCAGCATGGGCCAGAACACCGTGGACGTCACCGACGACTCGTTCAAGAGCGACGTCCTGGACAGCGGCAAGACCGTCGTCGTCGACTTCTGGGCGACCTGGTGCGGCCCGTGCAAGATGGTCGCCCCGGTGCTCGACGAGATCGCCGGCGAGAACAAGGACAAGCTCACCGTCGCCAAGCTGGACATCGACGCCAACCCGGCGACGGCCCGCGACTACGGGGTCATGTCCATCCCGACGATGATCGTGTTCCAGGACGGCAAGGCCGTGAAGCAGATCGTCGGCGCCAAGCCGAAGGCCGCCCTGCTCAAGGACCTGGCCGACTACCTGGGCTGACAAATTTGATGTCGGTATGACGAGAAATGCATTCTCGTCATACCGACGCAATTCCGACGGGCCCGGCGCACCCCGCGCCGGGCCCGTCGGCGTACCACGGCCGGGACGCGCCGGGGAACGCCCCGCTGTCACCCGTCAGCGTGTCGGCAGGGCACAATGGTCCGCGCCCGGCACTGTCGCGACGGTGCATGTCGATCAGCGAGCGAGGGGTGCATGCAGCTGCTGCGCCGAGGTGACAGCGGTCCGGCGGTCGTCGAGATCCGGTCGACGCTCCGCCGGTTCGGCCTGATGACGAGCCCGGCGACCACGCCGGAGGACGATCGGTTCGACGCCGACACCGAGCGGGCCGTGCGGGCGTTCCAACAGCATCGCGGCCTCATCTCCGACGGCATCGTCGGCCAGGCCACCTACCGCGCCCTGCGCGAGGCCGGCTGGTCCCTGGGCGACCGGATGCTCGCCCTGCTGGTCTCCTCCCCGATGAGCGGCGACGACGTGCTCGCCCTGCAGGAGCGCCTGCTGGAGCTCGGCTTCGACCCCGGCCGCCCCGGCGGGGTCTTCGACGAGCAGACCGAGCAGGCGCTGCGCAAGTTCCAGCGCGAGTACGGCCTCGTCCCCGACGGCGTCTGCGGCCCCGCCACGCTGCGCTCGCTGCGCCAGCTGGGCCGCAAGGTCACCGGCGGGCGGCCGCGGCTCATGCGCGAGCAGGAGGTGCTGCGCCAGTCCGGCCCCCGGCTGCGCGGCAAGCGCATCGTCGTCGACCCCGGCCACGGCGGCCCCGACCGCGGCGTGGTGGCCGCCGGCGTCGCCGAGGCCGACCTGATGTGGGACCTCGCCCGCCGGCTCGTCGGACGCATGTCGGCCACCGGCATGGACGCCATGCTCACCCGGCAGGAGCACACCTGCCCCACCGATCCCGAGCGCGCCGAGTTCGCCAACACCGCGGGCGCCGACCTCGTGCTCTCGCTGCACACCGACGCCAACGCCAGCATGCACGCGCAGGGCCTGGCGACCTACCACTTCGGCAACGGCACCGGGGCCACGTCGACGGTGGGGGAGGCGCTCGCCGGGTTCATCCAGCGCGAGCTGCTCACCCGCACCGCGATGCTCGACTGCCGCTCGCAGGCGCGCACCTGGGAGCTGCTGCGGCTCACCCGGATGCCCACCGTCCGGGTGGAGGTGGGCTACCTCACCCACCTGGGCGACCGCAAGCGCCTGCTCGACCCCGCGTTCCGCGACGTCGTCGCCGAGGGCATCCTCGTCGCGGTCAAGCGGCTCTACCTGCTCGGGCAGAACGACCAGCCGACGGGGACGTTCTCCTTCTCCGACGTCCTGGCCCACGAGCTCGAGCGCGGCGGCGCCCAGGCCATCTGAGCCCGCGGCGAACCCGAAGAGCCGGTACCACAGCGGTGGTACCGGCTCTCGCGTTCCCGGGGGCCGCCCGGAGATCGAAAATCGGGCCCGAGATCGCCCAGGAGCCGCACGGAACCCGTGTTCAGCCCCTCGCACCAGAAGCGTCGAGTTCGGCCGCCAGGGGAGTGCTCAGCGAGCCCTGAGCGGGTCGCAGACGAGCGACGAGGCGGGGCTGGGTACCTCCCCCACGACCGGCTCCGCGGGCTGCAGGGGGATCGTGATCGAGCCGAGCAGCTGCTCGAGCGCCGCCTCCACGTCCTCCTTCCAGGTGATCGCCGACCGCAGCTCCATGCGCAGCCGCGGCCAGCGCGGGTGCGGGCGGATCGTCTTGAAGCCCACACCGCGCAGGAAGTCGGCCGGGACGAGGCAACCGGGCTCGCTGCCCGGGCGCTGCTCGCCGAACACCTCGATCGCCTTCACGCCGCGGCGGGTCAGGTCGCGGGCCACCGCCTGCGCGAGCATCCGGCCCAGGCCCTCACCGGAGAACTCCGGCATCACCTGCATGGTCGTCAGCAGCACCGCATCGGCGCTGACCGGACCGGTGGGCATCTCCGCCGCCCGGGGCACCGCCGACGGCGGCGCGTACATCACGTAGCCGGCCGGCACGCCGCCCATGTGCACGATGCGCCCGCAGGAACCCCACTCCAGGAGCACCTCGGAGACCCAGGCCTCCTTCTCCAGCTCGGTGGAACCGAACTCGGTGGCCTGCTTGCCCAGGTGCTCGGACAGCTCCCAGAACACGCACCGACGGCAGCGCTTGGGAAGTTCGTCCAGATTGTCCAGGGTGAGGGCCGCCACGTGCCACGACAAGAGAAACCTCCGGCGGCCGGATTCGACGGTCAACACTGCCGCCGCCCCGAATGCGTCGACCCTCAGACGGTAGATCGATCCAGCCCTCGACAACACCCCGGTTGCTGCGACCGGCCCCGGATTCACGACGAAGGGCAGGACGTTCCTCCGTCCTGGTTACACTCGAACGGCCCGTAGACCGCCTGCCGACCGCCAGCGTCGCCACTCCTCCGGAGGACCAACGTGCCAGAGCCGGTTCCGCCGACACCCACCCGTCCTGCCGTCGCGCCCGGCGCGGCGGCGCCGGCGGAGCGGTTCGCGGCGCGCACCGCGGGCATGACGGCCTCCGAGATCCGCGCCCTGTTCGCCGTGGCGAGCCGTCCCGAGGTCGTCTCCCTCGCCGGCGGCATGCCCAACCTCGCCGCCCTGCCGATGGAGGCGCTCGCCGTCGAGGTCGCCGACCTCGTCGCCCGCGAGGGCCAGGTGGCGCTGCAGTACGGCTCCGCCCAGGGCATCCCCGCGCTGCGCGAGCAGATCTGCGAGGTGATGGCGCTGGAGGGCATCCGCGCCGACCCCGACGACGTCGTGGTCACCGTCGGCTCGCAGATGGCCCTCGACATGGTCACCCGCATCCTGTGCGACCCCGGCGACGTCGTGCTCGCCGAGGGGCCGTCCTACGTCGGCGCGCTCGGCAGCTTCGCCGCCTACGAGGCGCGCGTCGTGCACGTCGCGATGGACGAGCACGGGCTGGTCCCCGACCTCCTGACCGACGCGCTGCGCACCCTCGCCGCCCGGGGCACCACCCCCAAGTTCCTCTACACGATCCCCAACTTCCACAACCCCGCCGGCGTGACGCTGGCCGTCGAGCGGCGGGCCGAGGTGCTGGAGATCTGCGCCCGCTACGGCGTCCGGGTGGTCGAGGACAACCCGTACGGACTGCTCGGCTTCACCGGCACGACCAACCCGGCGCTGCGGTCGATGGACCGCGACGTCATCTACCTCGGGTCGTTCTCCAAGACCTTCGCCTCCGGGCTGCGGGTCGGCTGGGCCCTCGCGCCGCCCGCTGTGCGCGACCGGCTCGTGCTGGCCGCCGAGTCGGCGGTGCTCTGCCCGCCGAACTTCAACCAGATGCTCGTCTCCCGCTACCTGGCCGGGCACGACTGGCGCAGCCAGGTCAAGTCGTTCACCGAGGCCTACCGCGAACGCCGTGACGCGATGCTCGACGCGCTGGAGACGTACCTGCCCGACGGGTGCACGTGGAACGTGCCCGACGGCGGGTTCTACGTCTGGCTGACCGTCCCCGAGGGCGTCGACACGAAGGCGATGCTGCCGCGCGCGGTGACCGCCCGCGTCGCCTACGCCTCCGGCACCGGCTTCTACGCCGACGGTCTCGGCAGCCGCCAACTGCGGCTGTCCTACTGCTACCCGACGCCGGAGCGCATCACCGAAGGCGTGCGCCGGCTCGCCGGTGTGCTGGAGGCCGAGCTCGACGTGATGCGCACGTTCGGCACGTCGCCGCGCCCCTCGCTCGGCCGGGCGGAGCCGCGCAACGGCCCGCAGAGCCCGAGCCCGCACACCCCCTGAGCGACGGTCACCGGAGCGGGGCACGAGCCACACGGCTCGTGCCCCGCTCCCGTTTCACGTGAAACCTGCCGCCAACCCCACCGCCGTCCATGATCGTGGGTGCCGCAGAATGCACCGGTGACCGAGCGAACTGTGGCCGTGCTGGCCGGCGGGCTGTCCCACGAGCGCGAGGTGTCCCTGCGGTCCGGCCGTCGGCTCGCCGCCGCGCTGCGGGACTCCGGCTTCTCGGTCCGCGAGTGGGACATGGACGGCGCACTCGTCGAGCGCCTGCGCTCCGACCCGCCCGACGCGGTCGCGATCGCCCTGCACGGCGGCGAGGGGGAGAACGGCTCGGTCCAGGCCGTGCTGGAACTCCTCGGCGTCCCGTTCGTCGGCACCCCCGCCCCCGCCTGCCGGCGCGCCTGGGACAAGCCCACCGCCAAGGCCGAGCTCGCCCGCGCCGGGCTGCTGACCCCCGAGTGGGTCGCGCTGCCGCACACGACCTTCCGCGCCCTCGGCGCCCAGGCGGTGCTCGACGCGATGGTCGACCGGCTCGGACTGCCCATGATGGTCAAGCCCGACCAGGGCGGCTCCGCCCTCGGCGCCCAGGTCGTCACCGACCGGGGCGATCTGCCGTCGGCGATGGTCAGCTGCCTCGCCTACGGCCCCGCCGTCCTCGCCGAGCGGTACATCACCGGCACCGAGGTCGCGGTGTCGGTCGTCCACGACGGCGACGAGCCCCGCGCCCTGCCGCCCGTCGAGGTCGACACCGGCGACGGCGCCTACGACTACACCGCCCGCTACACGCCCGGCGGCGCCACCTTCCACTGCCCCGCCCGCCTCGACACCGCCACCCTCGCCGCCCTCGAGGAAACCGCACTCGCCGCCCACCACCTCCTCGGCCTCCGCGACGTCTCCCGCCTGGACGCGGTCGTCGACACCGAGGGCCGGGTGCAGGTGCTGGAGGTCAACGTCTCCCCAGGCCTGACCGAGACCTCCCTCCTGCCGACCGCCGCCGCGGCAGCGGGCACGGACCTCGGCCAGCTCTACGGCGCGATGGTGGAGCGAGCGATCCACCGCGGCTGACCGCCCCTCGTTTCACGTGAAACCACACCCCTGTGGTTCATGCTCCCCCCGGACGAAAGCGGCCCTCGTCCAACCACATCGCACGAAAGCCACTCTCGCCCGCCGAAGTGGCGCGCCAGCGCCACGAGGCGAGGCGGAACAGGAACCGGGCGCGCCGGCGCCCACTCCTCTCCCGAGGCCCCTGCTCGATCAGAGGTCGCCCTCCGCGTAGGAGCCGCCGGAGGCACCGGCCCACCCGCCCGGACATCACCCTGCGCTCAAACATGGCGGGGCGGACGCGCTCTTCACGGAGGCCGGCCTCGCCCGCGAACGTCACTGTCTACAGACGCCTCCGGCCCCGCCCACGGCAAAGGCGCCCCTGCGACAGGGGCGTCCGTGTTGCCTCCGGTGGCGCCTATGCGGCGAGCGACCTCAGCTCAATCAGGGGAAATTCTCCACGGGCGACCGGCCCAGACCCGTCCGCGGGCTTCTGTCGACCAAGAGGGGAGCCGTGGTTCCACGTGGAACCACGACCGGTCAGCCCTCGCGCCCCTCGATCAGCTTCGCGATCCGCTCGAAGTCCTCCGCGGAACCGAACTCCACCACGATCCGTCCCTTGCGCTGGCCGAACTCGACCTTGACGCGGGTCTCGAACGTGTCGGACCAGCGCTCGGCGAGGTCTTCCATGTCGGGGGTCAGGGAGGTCCGCCTGCGGGCCGGGCGGGTGCGGGTGGGGTTCTCCTTGCGGAGCAGGACGACGGCTTCCTCGGTCGCGCGGACCGACATGCCCTCGGCGACGATGCGGGTGGCCAGGTCCTCCTGCTGGCCGGCGTCCTCCAGGCCGAGGAGGGCGCGGGCGTGGCCGGCGGAGAGCACGCCGGCCGCGACGCGGCGCTGCACCGACACCGGCAGCTTGAGGAGCCGGATGGTGTTGGTGACGACCGGGCGGCTGCGGCCGATGCGGTCGGCGAGCTCGGTGTGCGTGACGCCGAACTCGGCCAGCAGCTGCTCGTAGGCGGCGGCCTCGTCGAGGGGGTTGAGCTGGACGCGGTGGATGTTCTCCAGCAGCGCGTCGCGGAGCATCGCGTCGTCGCCGGTGCGGCGGATGATCGCGGGGATGCGGTCGAGGCCGGCGCGCTGCGCGGCGCGCCACCGGCGCTCGCCCATCACCAGCTGGTACGCGCCGGGCACCGTCTCGCGGACGACGATCGGCTGCAGCAGCCCGAACTCGCGGATCGAGTGCTCCAGCTCGGCGAGGGCCTCCTCGTCGAACGCGGTGCGGGGCTGCTTGGGGTTGGGCTGGACCGCGGAGACGCGGATCTCGCGGTACTCGGCGCCCTCCGGCATCGGCTCCAGGGCGACGGACGGCTCGGCCAGCGCCATCGGCCGGTGCGCGGTGGGGCGGTCGAGCGGGCCGGGGCGGGGCGCCAGGTCGACGCCGGCGCCGGCTCCGGCACCCGCGGCCGGTCCGGTGGGGATCAGTGCGGCGAGGCCGCGGCCCAGACCGCCCTTGCTGCGTTCGGCCATCGTCTACCGCCCGTTCCGGTGCCGGGGTGGCTCGTGCGCCGCACCCCGCTCGGCGATCTCCCGGGCGGCGTCGACGTAGCTCATCGACCCGCGCGAGCCGGGGTCGTAGCCGAGCACGGTCTGGCCGAACCCGGGCGCCTCGGACACCTTGACGCTGCGCGGGATGACCGTGCGCAGCACCGTCGGGCCGAAGTGGCTGCGCACCTCGTTGGTGACCTGGTCGGCCAGCTTGGTCCGGCCGTCGTACATGGTCAGCAGGATGGTCGAGACGTCCAACGAGGTGTTCAGGTGCGAGCGCACCAACTCGATGTTGCTGAGCAGTTGGCCCAGCCCTTCCAGCGCGTAGTACTCGCACTGGATCGGGATGAGCACCTCGGCCGCGGCCACGAGGGCGTTGACCGTGAGCAGGCCGAGGGAGGGCGGGCAGTCGATGAAGACGTAGTCGACGCCGACCTCGTCGAGCGCCTGGTCGGAGAGGGCCTGCTTCAGCCGGTTCTCCCTGGCGACCATCGTGACGAGCTCGATCTCGGCGCCGGCCAGGTCGATCGTCGCCGGCACGCAGAACAGGTTCGGCGACGACGTGCTCTGCGCGGCGGCCTCGGACAGCCGGATCTCGCCCAGCAGCACCTCGTAGACCGACGGCGTGCCGACCCGGTGCTCGACGCCGAGCGCGGTGCTGGCGTTGCCCTGCGGGTCGAGGTCGATGACGAGCACGCGGATGCCGTGCATGGCGAGGGCGGCGGCGATGTTGACCGTGCTGGTGGTCTTGCCGACGCCGCCCTTCTGGTTGGCCACGGTCAGGATCCGCCGGTGCCGTGGCCGCGGCATGGCGTGCCGGTCGGGGTGCAGCACCCGGGCCGCACGCTCTGCTTCCTCGGCGATCGGCGTCCACCCCGGTGTTCCACGTGAAACATGGGACGCCTCGTGCTGGCTCACGTTGAACGTCACGCCTGCCCTCTCCTGCGTCGTGGGCCGGCGGGTCGACCGGACCCTCGAACCCTCTCGACGACGACGACTGTGCTGAGGGGCTCGACGGTCCCGGCGCCGCACCGGACGATCCGCGGCTCACCGCCACCTGCGCGCCGTACGGCCGCCGCGTCCCGCTCGACCTCGGCGGCAGCGCTGGCGCCCTTCAGCGCGAGCATCATCCCACCGGAACGCAGCAACGGGACACACCAACTCGCCAGCCGGGCCAACGGAGCGACGGCTCGGGCGGTCACCACGTCGGCCCCCTCCCATCGTCGTCGGACGTCGGGCTCCTCCGCCCGGCCCCGCTCCACCTCGATCTCCAGACCCAGATCGGCGATCACCTCGCGCAGCCAGTCGACGCGACGGGCGAGCGGTTCCAGGAGGACGACGTGCAGATCGGGTCGGGCGATGGCCAACGGTATCCCGGGCAGGCCCGCTCCCGAACCCACATCGACGATCCTCGCGCCGTCCGGCACGATCTCCGCGACCACGGCGCAGTTGAGGACGTGGCGCTCCCACACCCGGGGCGCCTCCCGGGGTCCGATCAGCCCGCGCTCGACCCCGCTGGTGACCAGGTGCTCCGCATAGCGCTGCGCAAGCGAACGCCGGACGCCGAAAACGGCGTCCGGCGTCGGTCCGGCCGGGGTGGCGGGGACGGCGTCGTCAGGCACCGCGGAAGACGACGACCTGGCGCCGCGGCTCCTCGCCCTCGCTCTCGCTGGAGACGCCGCGCACGCGGGCGACCGCGTCGTGCACGACCTTGCGCTCGAACGGCGTCATCGGGCGCAGCCGCACGGACTCGCCGGAGGACAGGACGTCCTTGGCGGTGCGGGTGCCCAGGTCGGTCAGCTCCTCGCGGCGCGCCTGGCGCCACCCCGCGATGTCGAGCATGAGCCGGCTGCGGCTGCCCGACACCTGCTGGACGGCGAGGCGGGTGAGCTCCTGCAGCGCCTCCAGCACGGCGCCGCGGTCGCCGACCAGCTTCTCCAGGTCGTCGCCGCCGTCGATGCTGACGATGGCCCGGCCGGCCTCGACGTCGAGGTCGATGTCGCCGTCGTAGTCGAGGACGTCGAGCAGGCGCTCGAGGTAGTCCCCGGCGATGTCGCCCTCGCGGACCAGCTGGTCCTCGGCACTCATGGCGGGCTTGTCGGTGGTGGGCTTGTCGGTCGCGGGCTTCTCGGCCACGGTCTCGTCGGTGCCCTCGTCCTGTGCGGTCTTCGGCACGATGCTCTCCTCTCCTAACGGTCGCGGCGACGCCGGTCGCCCGGCCGACCGCAGCGGACGCCTCCCGGGGGGCTTCCGCGATGGCTCGTGGGTCAGCGGCGCTTGCGCGGCCGCCGGGCGGGCGGGCGTCCGCCGCCGCGCGCGGAGTCGCCCGCGGGGCCGGACTTGGCCGCACCGTTGGTCGACCCGCCGGCCTTGGGCGTGCTGCCGTTGCTCGACCCGCCGGCCTTGGGCGTGCTGCCGTTGCTCGACCCGCCGGCCTTGGCGGTGCCGGCCGGGCGCACCGGCTTGGCGCCGACGGCCGGCTTGCGGGGAGCGATCGGCTTGGCGCCGGGGGTCTTCGACTTCTCCAGCGGGACAGCGCTCTCCGGGCGGACCGGCTTCTGGCCGGGCTTGGGCGCGCGGGCCTGCTGGGTGGCCGTCTTCTGCTCGGCCTTCTCGCTCTCCTCGGCGTCGATGCGCCGGTACACGACGTACTGCTGGCCGAGCGTCCACAGGTTGTTCGACACCCAGTAGAGCAGCACCGCGAGCGGCAGGAAGGGCGCTCCGACGACGACGCCGATCGGGAAGACGTAGAGCATGAGCTTGTTCATGATCGCGGTCTGCGGGTTCTCGCCCTGGGCCGCGGTCTGGCGCGCGACCGAGTGGCGCGCGGTGATGTGGGTGAAGACGCCCGCCGCGATCATCAGCGGGATCATCACGATGAGCATCGCGGCGATCGAGGTGCCGGCGGCGTTGAGGGCCTCCTCGCCCTGCAGCACCCAGTTGCCCAGCTTCGCGCCGAACAGGCTGGCCCGGTTGAACGACTCGACGCCGTCGAGGCCGAAGAAGTAGTTCTCGGTGCGCGGCGAGCCGTCGTTGTTCAGCGGCCCGAACTCGCGCAGCACGTGGAACAGGCCGATGAACACCGGCACCTGGACGAGCACCGGGAGGCAGCCGGCCACCGGGTTGACGCCGTGCTCCTTCTGGAGCTTCTGCATCTCCTCGGCCTGCTTCTGCCGGTCGTTCGCGTACTTCTTGCGCAGCTTCGCGATCTCCGGCTGGAACTCCTGCATCTTGCGCATGGAGCGGACCTGCGCCACGAACGGCTTGTAGAGGATCAGCCGGAGCGTGAAGACCAGGAACATGACCGACAGGGCCCAGGCGATGCCGCCGCCCCACCCGGTCTCGCCGAACAGGAAGCTGAACGCCTTGTGCCAGACCCAGAGGATGAACGAGACCGGGTAGTAGATGAAGTTCAGCACGGCGCTTGATCCTCCTGGTGGTTCCGGGCCGGGCGGGGACGGCGCGGTGGCACCGGGTCGATGCCCCCAGGGTGCCACGGGTGGCAGCGCAACAACCGCCGTGTGGTGAGCCATGCGCCGCGCAGCGGCCCGTGCACCTGCAGCGCCTCGATGGCGTACTGGCTGCAGGTGGGGTAGAAGCGGCAGGTCGGGGGGAGGGCTGGGGAGATCCAGCGCTGGTAGCCGCGCAGCAGCCCGACCAGCGCCCTGGTCGGCGGCGAGCGCCGCGGGGCCGGCTCAGCCACCGGTCTTCACCGGGGCCCCGGAGAGCTTGCGGCGCGCGGCCCGCAGGCCGGAGTCGAGGTCGTCGGCCAGCTCGGCCGAGGATGCGGTCGCCGACGGCGGCAGCGCGCGGACGACCAGCAGCGCTCCCGGGGGGAGCTGGTCCAACCGGGGTCGGACGAGGTGGCGCAGCCTGCGGGTGACGCGGTGGCGGACCACCGCGTTGCCCACGGCCTTGCTCACGACGAAACCGGCCCGTGGTGCGCCGCCGCCGGTGGGGCGGTCGAGGTGCACCACGAGCCGGGACCGGCCACCACGTCGGCCTCGACGGATGACGGAGGCGAACTCCTCCCGGCGGCGGAGCCGGGAACCGGCCGGCAGCACCGGGAGGGCCGGATCAGGCGGAGAGCTTGTCGCGGCCCTTGCTGCGACGGGCCGCGATGATGGCGCGCCCGGCCCGGGTGCGCATCCGCAGCCGGAAGCCGTGCGTACGGGCCCGGCGGCGGTTGTTCGGCTGGAAGGTGCGCTTGCCCTTGCTCACGGTCGGCTCTCTCCTGCTCGACGGCGGAAGGCTCCGGGGCGTCGAGGATCATCAATCGGGGTCTGGACGGGTGACGCTGTCGTGCTCCTGCGCCCGCCTGCGCGCCACCGTCGGGACAGCCCGACGTGCGGCCGCGCGGACACGGTCCCGACCAGGGTACGCAGGCCCCCGAACAGGGGTCAAACCGCCCCGGACCTCCGCCGCGCCGGTCGACCGCGCCGGTGCTCCTTGTGGGCGACGGGGTGGGTTGTTACCGTGCTCGCTCCACTCGGTGCCGAACCGCGTGGTTCGGGGGAACCGCGAGCGACATCCGGCGGCCGGGCCGCGCGCGAGGCGCGTCGCCCGTCCGCGTACCGTTCTGCGCACAGGTGTGGACAAGTCTGGGGATCGATCCGACCCGTCGGGGGCTCGGGGACTTCGGGGTGGGACGAACCGGAGGGGGTTTCGACCGGTGGCCGACCAACCAGGCGATCTCGGGCAGGTGTGGAACCGGGTCATCGCCGACCTGTCCGGCGCATCGGCCGTGGCGGGCGCCCAGGCGCTGTCCCACCAGCAGCGCGCGTTCCTCCGTCTGACGCGCCCGCTGGGCCTCATCGACGGCACCGCGCTGCTGGCCGCGCCGAGCGAGTTCGCCAAGGACGCCATCGAGCGCATCCTGCGCCGGCCGATCAGCGACGCGCTGGGCCGCCACCTCGGCGTCACGGTCAACCTCGCGGTCGTCGTCGACGCGTCCGCTGCGTCCGGCGGCACCGAGGTCCCCGACCCGCCGGGCTCCGCGCTGCCCCCGCCCGCCGTCGGCCACGCCGACACCAGCCCGCTCGGGCCGCGCCCGGGCGACGACATCCGCCCCGCCGACGCCGCCGCCCTCAGCTACTCGGGCCCGACCACCGGCCCGCTCGCCGTCGTCGAGCCCGATCCCGGGCCGGTGGGGCTGCCCGGCGGCGACGGTCGCGCGCCCGCCGCGTGGGAGCCGCGCCCGGCCCCGCAGGCCAACGAGCAGACCCAGGCGCGCTCGCAGACGCGGCTCAACGAGAAGTACCTCTTCGACACGTTCGTCATCGGCGCCTCCAACCGGTTCAGCCACGCCGCGGCGGTGGCGGTGGCCGAGGCGCCTGCCCGGGCGTACAACCCGCTGTTCATCTGGGGCGAGTCCGGGCTCGGCAAGACCCACCTGCTGCACGCCGTCGGCCACTACACGCAGCGGCTGTTCCCCGGCATGCGCGTGCGGTACGTGTCGACCGAGGAATTCACCAACGACTTCATCAACTCGCTGCGCGACGACCGCAAGGTGGCGTTCCAGCGCCGCTACCGCGACATCGACGTGCTGCTGGTGGACGACATCCAGTTCCTGGAGGGCAAGGAAGGCACCCAGGAGGAGTTCTTCCACACCTTCAACACGCTGCACAACGCGAACAAGCAGATCGTGGTGTCCTCCGACCGGCCGCCCAAGCGGCTGGAGACGCTGGAGGACCGGATGCGCACCCGGTTCGAGTGGGGGCTCATCACCGACATCCAGCCGCCCGAGCTGGAGACCCGGATCGCCATCCTGCGCAAGAAGGCCGCGCAGGACCGCCTCGCGGTCCCGGGCGACGTCCTGGAGTTCATCGCCGAGCGGATCGAGCGCAACATCCGCGAACTGGAGGGCGCGCTGATCCGGGTGACGGCGTTCGCGTCGTTGAACCGGCAGCCGGTCGACACCCAGCTCGCCGAGATCGTGCTGCGCGACCTGATCCCGGACTCGGCCGCCTCGGAGATCACCGCCCCGACGATCATGGCGGTGGTGGCCGAGTTCTTCGGCGTGACGATGGACGAGCTGTGCGGCCCGGGCAAGACGAAGGCGCTCGCGCAGTCCCGCCAGATCGCGATGTACCTGTGCCGCGAGCTGACCGACCTCTCCCTGCCGCGCATCGGCCAGACGTTCGGCGGCCGCGACCACACCACGGTCATGCACGCCGACAAGAAGATCCGCAACGAGATCGCGCAGCGGCGCAAGACGTTCGAGCAGGTGCAGGAGCTCACCGCGCGCATCAAGCAGCGCGCCCGCGGCTGACGTTCCCTCCCCACCGGTCCACGAGAGCCGCTCTCGCCCCGTTCAGGGGTCGGGAGCGGCTCTCGTCGCGTCCGGCCGAGTGCCCGCGCCGGGCGCGCGGCTAGCAGAGGAACGGCGCCACCGACCGCACGCCGCGCCGGGGCGCCCGCTTCCCCATCCCAAGGTGGGCCACGACCGGGCGACCCGCCGACCGCTCGGCGGCGCCGCGACCTCGTTCGTCGCACTGCGTGATCGACGTTCCCGCCGGGTCGTCATCATCCGCGGTCATCGTGCTGACCCAGGGTGTCCGGGCTGTGACGCCTGTGGGTGCGCCGACCGCCGGAAGGCCGGACGAACGGTCGTCGAGCGCCTCCCGACTACGGGTTGTCCACCCACATCTGGGGACAACTCTGTGGATGCCGGTGGCGGGGGCTGAGGAAGGATCGTGTACGGATCGTGGACAACCGGTGTCCAACTCGGGGACGGGTGGGGGCGGCCGGCGTCCATCCACCATCCACAGGAGCTGCCCACCGACCCACCCACGGGGCTGTCCACAGCCCGCCGCGCCGTCCGACCAGCCGCGACCCGCTCCATCCCCACCATCCACAGGTGTGAGTACTACTGCGGTAGATCTCTTCCTCTTGAACTACGAAGAAGAACAACGGCGTGGATGGATCGAGGAGGCCCCGGTCGGGGCCGCCACCGAGGGGTAAGCCGGGATGACACCCGCCGCCGGGAGGCTCTACGGTGGGCACCCGGCCCGGGGCGTCCCGGGCGAACCCACCGCGGTGCACGGACGCCGGCGGACGGCTCCCGGCCGACCGGCCGTCCCCACGACGCACCGCAGGCGCGAGAGGTCCCCCATGAAGTTCCGGGTCGAACGCGACGTACTGGCCGACGCGGCGGCATGGGTGGCGCGCAGCCTTCCGGCCCGCCCGCCCGTCCCGGTGCTCGGTGGCGTCCTCATCGACGCCACCACCGGACCGGACGGCGACCGGCTCACGGTGTCCGGCTTCGACTACGAGACCTCGGCCCGGGTCGAGCTGGACGCGACGATCGGCGACCCCGGCCGCGTGCTGGTGTCCGGGCGGCTGCTCGCCGACATCACCCGCGCCCTGCCGTCCAAGCCCGTCGACCTGGTCGTCGACGGCTCCCGCGCCACGATCAACTGCGGCAGCAGCCGGTTCAGCCTGCCGACGATGCCGGTCGAGGACTACCCGCAACTGCCGGCGATGCCGCAGCTCGCCGGGTCGGTCGCGGCCGACGTGCTGGCCCAGGCGGTGTCGCAGGTGGCGGTGGCCGCCGGCCGCGACGACACGCTGCCGATGCTCACCGGCATCCGGCTGGAGATCGAGGGCTCCCGGCTCACCCTCGCCGCGACCGACCGGTTCCGGCTGGCGGTCCGCGAGCTCGAATGGACCCCCGAGGACGACACCAGCAGCGCCGTGCTGATCCCGGCGCGCACGCTCGCCGAGGTCGCCAAGACGCTGTCCGGCGCCGGCACGGTGGAGATCGCACTGTCCGCGGGCGACGGCATGCTCGGCGTCACCGGCGGCGGCCGGCGCGCCACCACCCGGCTGCTCGACGCGGAGTTCCCGCGCTTCCGCCAGCTGATCCCGGCCGAGCACACCAGCGCCGCGGTCATCGAGGTCGCGCCGCTGGTCGAGGCGATCAAGCGCGTCGCGCTGGTCACCGACCGGGTCGCGCAGGTCCGCATGGAGTTCGGCGAGGACGGGCTGCGCCTGGCCGCGGGCGGCGACGACGTCGGCAGCGCCGAGGAGGAGTTGCGCTGCGAGTTCGAGGGCGCGGGGCTGACCATCGCGTTCAACCCCGGGTACCTGCTCGACGCGCTCGGCGCCCTGCACACCGACCGCGCCCAGCTGACGTTCACCACGCCGAACCGCCCGGCACTGGTCCGCCCGGTGCCGGCGCCCCCCGCGGAGACCGACGACGGCGCCGAGCCCGCCGCGGACGCCGCCGAGCCCGTCCCGGGGTACCTCCACCTGCTGATGCCGGTGCGCCTGCCCGGCTGATCCGAGTCCGCACGGGGTAGAAACCCTCCGGACAGCGGCCGCAGCGACACGACACAGGGGAGTACAGCCGTGCAACTCGGACTCATCGGGCTGGGCAGGATGGGCGGGAACATGCGCGACCGCCTGCGCAGCGCGGGCCACGAGGTCGTCGGGTACGACCCGCGGCCGGAGGTCACCGACGTCGAATCGCTCGAGGCCCTCGCCCAGGCGCTGACGGCGCCGCGGGTGGTGTGGGTGATGGTGCCCTCGGGGGAGGTCACCCGGAGCACGGTCCGCGCGCTCGCCGACGTGCTGGAGCCGGGCGACCTGGTGATCGACGGTGGCAACTCGCGCTACACCGACGACGGCCCCAACGCCGCCCTGCTCGACGAGAAGGGGATCCGCTACCTCGACTGCGGGGTCTCCGGCGGGATCTGGGGCAAGGACAACGGCTACGGGCTGATGGCCGGGGGCGCCGCCGAGGACGTCGAGCGGGCCATGCCGATCTTCGACGCGCTGCGCCCGGAGGGGCCGCGCGAGGAGGGCTTCGCGCACGCCGGCCCGGTCGGCGCGGGGCACTTCTCGAAGATGGTGCACAACGGCATCGAGTACGGCCTGATGCAGGCCTACGCCGAGGGCTTCGAGCTGCTGACGGCGGCCGATCTGGTCACCGACGTGCCGGCGGTGCTGCAGGCCTGGTCGCGCGGCACGGTCGTGCGCTCGTGGCTGCTCGACCTGATGGTCATCGCGCTCAAGGACGACCCGGGCCTGGCCAAGCTCGACGACTACGTCGACGACTCCGGCGAGGGCCGGTGGACGATCGAGGAGGCGATCACCCACGCGGTGCCGCTGCCGGTGATCTCCGCGGCGCTGTTCGCCCGGTTCGCCTCCCGCCAGGACTCCTCGCCCGCGATGCGCGCGGTTGCCGCGCTGCGCCAGCAGTTCGGCGGGCACGCGGTGCGCTCCGCGGCCGGGCCGTCCGGGGTGCCGGGCGAGCACGCCGGTCCGAGCTCGGGCACCGGGTCCACCCAGGAGTAGGGGAGGCCCGCATGCACCTGCGACGCCTGTCGGTCACCGACTTCCGGTCGTGGCCGCAGGCCGAGCTGGAGCTGGGGCCCGGGGTCACGGTGCTGGTCGGGCCGAACGGGGTGGGCAAGACCAACCTCGTGGAGGCGGTCGGCTACCTGGCCACGCTCGGCTCGCACCGGGTCGCCACCGACGCCCCGCTGATCCGGCGGGGCGCGGAGCGCGCGGTCGTGCGCTGCCAGGTGGTGCACCACGGGCGCGAGCTGGGCGTCGAGCTGGAGATCAACAACGGCCGGCCGAACCGGGCCCGGATCAACCGCGCTGCCGCCGCCCGGCCCCGCGACGTGCTGGGCATCCTGCGCACCGTGCTGTTCGCACCCGAGGACCTGGCGCTCGTGCGCGGCGACCCGGGGGAGCGCCGGCGCTTCCTGGACGACCTGCTGGTCACCCGGTTCCCGCGCTATGCCGCCGTGCGCGCCGACTACGAGCGCGTGCTCAAGCAGCGCTCGGCGCTGCTGAAGAGCGCGCGCGGCGGCGGCGACCTGCGCACCCTGGACGTGTGGGACGGCCACCTCGCCGCGCACGGCTCGGCGCTGCTGGCCGGCCGCCTGCAGCTGGTGACGGCGCTGGCGCCGCTGGCCACGACCGCGTTCGCGGAGGTCGCGCCCACGTCGGAGGAGGTCGCGCTCGGGTACCGGTCGAACCTCGACCCGGGCGCGGAGCCCGGTGCGGTCAGCGGACTCCCGGCGGCCGCCCCCGAGCTGGAGGCGCTGCTGCTGGAGGCGCTGGGGCGGATGCGCCGCCAGGAGGTCGAGCGCGGGGTGTGCCTGGTCGGGCCGCACCGCGACGACCTCGACCTGCGCCTGGGCGAGGGGCCGGCCAAGGGCTACGCCAGCCACGGCGAGTCGTGGGCGCTGGCGCTGGCCCTGCGGCTGGCCTCCTACCGGCTGCTGTGCGCCGACGACGTCGAGCCGGTGCTGATCCTCGACGACGTCTTCGCCGAGCTCGACACCCGGCGCAGGCGGGCGCTGGCCGACGTGGCCGCGCGCGCCGAGCAGGTGCTGATCACCGCAGCGGTGGCCGAGGACGTGCCGGACGGACTGGTGGGCGTCAGGTTTGCGGTGAGTGACGGCACGGTCGAGCCGCTTCCGCAAGAGGCCACGTCAGGGCGTCCACTGTGATGCCGCGCACCTGGGGACAAGGTTGTGGATACTGTGGATAACTTCCCCCGACCTGGTGATGACGAGCGGAAACGACCGCCCGCCGTACCCCGGGAACCGTCCGGCGCGGCCGCTGACGGGCCGGTTGTCCCCACCCCTGGGGACAACTCGGGGACAACCGCTCGGCGCGGGGCCGATCTCGCGCGCGATGCGTTACGCGCTGCGAGGGAGGCCTCGGCGAAACGCGCGTCCCAGCGCTCCGCCGAGCAGGAAGGCAGGCGCCCGGTCAAACCGCGCGGCCGGCGGCGCCGGTGGTCGGGCCCCGGGCCGGACGACCGCGACCCGCAGCCCTTCGGCCGGCTGCTGTCGCGGGTTTCGCTGGACCGCGGCTGGTCGCCGCGGCTGACCGACGCCACCGTGCTGAGCCGGTGGCCGCAGCTGGTCGGCGCGGAGATCGCCGACCACTGCACCCCGGTGTCGCTGCACGACGGCGAGCTGGTGCTGCAGGCCGAGTCCACCGCGTGGGCGACCCAGCTGCGCACGCTGCAGCGCCAGATGCTGGGCCGGATCGCGGCCGGCGTCGGGCGCGACGTGGTCAAGCGCATCCGGGTCGTCGGGCCGTCCGGCCCGAGCTGGCGGCACGGACCGCGCACCGTGCGCGGCCGTGGGCCGCGCGACACCTACGGCTGAGGTGCCGGGTGCCCGAATCCTCCGGAGGCCGAATCAGGGCGGCGTGACGGCGCCGCAGGCCGTTCCAGCCCCCCGTCCGGCCGTGGGGACTCGTCCCCGTTCGGGAACGGAGTCCTGAGGCGCTCCTGGGCGGGTCCTAGCCGGCATTCTGTCCGACCGCCCCGGTATGATGGAGCCATGTTCACGGGCGCTCCCCGATCGCCCGGTCGACAGGTCCTGGATCCGGACGGTGCTCCCGCGCGCCGCACCGGCCTGCGGGGCCCTTGTGGCGAGGAGACGCACCACCAGTGCCGGAGAAGAAGAACAACTACAGTGCTTCGTCGATCACCGTGCTGGAGGGCCTGGAGGCCGTCCGCAAGCGTCCCGGCATGTACATCGGCTCCACCGGAGAGCGGGGTCTGCACCACCTGATCTGGGAGGTCGTGGACAACGCCGTCGACGAGGCGATGGCCGGCTACGCCACCCGCGTCGAGGTCGTGCTGCAGGAGGACGGCGCCGTCTCCGTCACCGACGACGGCCGCGGCATCCCGGTCGGCATGCACCCGGTGGAGAAGAAGCCCGCCGTCGAGATGGTGCTGACCATGCTGCACGCGGGCGGCAAGTTCGACAGCGACTCCTACGCGGTGTCCGGCGGCCTGCACGGCGTCGGCGTCTCGGTCGTCAACGCCCTCTCCACCGCGCTCGACGTGGAGATCCACACCGACGGTTTCGTGTGGCGCCAGCACTACGCGCGCTCCATTCCCGGACCGCTGCGCAAGGGCGAGCCGACCAAGCGCACCGGTTCCACGGTCACCTACTGGGCCGACGGCGACATCTTCGAGACGCTGACCTACAACATCGAGACGATCCGCCGCCGGCTGCAGGAGATGGCGTTCCTGAACAAGGGGCTGACCATCATCCTGCGCGACGAGCGCAACGGCGATTCCGCGAGCCCCGACGCCGAGGAGCCCGACGCCGAGGGATTCGTCGCGAAGGTCAAGGAGCACGTCTTCCACTACCCGAACGGGCTCGAGGACTTCGTCGCGCACCTGAACAAGTCCAAGGACCCGATCCACAAGAAGCTCGTCGCCTACAACGCCGAGGCCGAGGGCCACGCGGTCGAGGTCGCGATGCAGTGGAACTCCGGCTACACCGAGTCGGTCTACACGTTCGCCAACACGATCAACACGCACGAGGGCGGCACCCACGAGGAGGGCTTCCGCGCCGCGCTGACCACCACGGTCAACCGCTACGCGCGGGAGAAGAAGCTCATCAAGGACAAGGACCCGGCGCTCTCGGGCGACGACATCCGCGAGGGGCTCGCGGCCATCGTCTCGGTCAAGGTCAAGGAGCCGCAGTTCGAGGGCCAGACCAAGACCAAGCTGGGCAACACCGAGATCAAGTCGTTCGTGCAGCGGGTCAGCAACGAGTGGCTGGCCGACTGGTTCGAGCGCAACCCCACCGAGGCCAAGACGATCGTCAACAAGGCGGTCTCCTCGGCGCAGGCCCGACTGGCCGCGCGCAAGGCGCGCGAGTTGGTGCGCCGCAAGAGCGCGGGCGACATCGGCGGCCTGCCCGGCAAGCTGGCCGACTGCCGCTCGACCGACCCGACGAAGTCCGAGGTCTACATCGTCGAGGGCGACTCGGCCGGCGGCTCGGCCAAGTCCGGCCGCGACTCGATGTACCAGGCGATCCTGCCGATCCGCGGCAAGATCATCAACGTCGAGAAGGCCCGGATCGACCGCGTCCTGAAGAACACCGAGGTCCAGTCGATCATCACCGCGCTGGGCACCGGCATCCACGACGAGTTCGACCTGGCCAAGCTGCGCTACCACAAGATCGTGCTGATGGCCGACGCCGACGTCGACGGCCAGCACATCCGCACCCTGCTGCTCACCCTGCTGTTCCGCTTCATGCGCCCGCTGATCGAGGCCGGGCACGTCTACCTGGCGCAGCCGCCGCTCTACAAGATCAAGTGGGGTGGCCGGGGCAGCGAGCCGGAGTTCGCCTACACCGACCGCGAGCTGCAGGGCCTGCTGCAGGCCGGGCGCGAGGCCGGCAAGAAGATCCCGAAGGACGAGGGCATCCAGCGCTACAAGGGCCTGGGCGAGATGAACGCGAAGGAGCTGTGGGAGACCACGATGGACCCGGCCCACCGGATCCTGCTGCAGGTCACGCTCGACGACGCGGCCACCGCCGACGAGCTGTTCTCCATCCTCATGGGCGAGGACGTCGAGTCCCGCCGCTCCTTCATCACCCGCAACGCCAAGGACGTGCGGTTCCTGGACGTGTAGCGGCCGCCCGCCGCTGACGCCCACCGCAGGTTCCGCACGAGAGAAGGACGATGACCGACACCCTGGACCCCACGCTGCCACCCGGTCCCCCCGCCGGCGGCGGCGGCCACGACCGGACCGAGCCGGTCGACATCCAGCAGGAGATGCAGCGCTCCTACATCGAGTACGCGATGAGCGTGATCGTCGGCCGGGCGCTGCCGCTGGTCGAGGACGGGCTCAAGCCGGTGCACCGGCGGGTGCTGTACTCGATGGGGGAGAACGGCTTCCGTCCCGACCGCAGCTACGTCAAGTGCGCCCGCGTCGTCGGCGAGGTCATGGGGAACTACCACCCCCACGGCGACACCTCGATCTACGACGCGCTCGTGCGGCTGGCCCAGCCGTGGTCGATGCGCTACCCGCTGATCGACGGCCAGGGCAACTTCGGCTCACGCGGCAATGACCCCGCTGCCGCAATGCGTTACACCGAATGCCGTCTCTCGCCGCTGGCGATGGCGATGCTGCAGGACATCGACGAGGACACCGTCGACTTCAGCGACAACTACGACGGCAAGGCCCAGGAGCCCGACGTCCTGCCGTCGCGGGTGCCCAACCTGCTCATCAACGGCAGCGCCGGCATCGCCGTCGGCATGGCCACCAACATCCCGCCGCACAACCTGCGCGAGGTCGGCGCCGGCGTGGTGTGGGCGCTGGAGAACTGGGAGGCCACCGACGAGGAGCTGCTGGCCGCGCTCATGGAGCGCATCAAGGGACCGGACTTCCCGACCGCCGGCCTGATCGTCGGCCGCGACGGGATCGAGCAGGCCTACCGCACCGGCCGCGGCTCGGTGCGGATGCGCGCGGTGGTGGAGGTCGAGGAGGACGCCAAGGGGCGCACCATCCTGGTCGTCACCGAGCTGCCCTACCAGGTCAACCCGGACAACCTCATCGAGTCGATCGCGAGCCAGCACCGCGACGGCAAGCTGTCCGGCATCTCCGAGATCAACGACGAGTCCTCCGACCGCGTCGGCATGCGGATCGTCATCACGCTCAAGCGCGACGCGGTCGCCAAGGTCGTGCTGAACAACCTGTTCAAGCACACCCAGCTGCAGCAGGGCTTCGGCGTCAACATGCTGGCGATCGTCGACGGCGTGCCCCGCACGCTGCGGCTGGACCAGATGGTCCGGCACTACGTCCGGCACCAGATCGACGTCATCGTCCGGCGCACCCGCTACCGGCTGCGCAAGGCCGAGGAGCGGGCCCACCTCCTGCGCGGGTACGTCAAGGCGCTCGACGCGCTCGACGAGGTCATCGCGCTGATCCGCGCCTCGGCCTCCAACGAGGCGGCCAAGAACGGCCTGATGCAGCTGCTCGACGTCGACGAGATCCAGGCGCAGGCCATCCTCGACCTGCAGCTGCGCCGGCTCACCGCGATGGAGCGCCAGAAGATCATCGACGAGCTGGCCGAGATCGAGCGCACCATCGCCGACCTGCAGGACATCCTGGCCCGCCCGGAGCGGCAGCGGACGATCGTCCGCGACGAGCTCACCGAGATCGTCGAGAAGCACGGCGACGACCGCCGCACCGTGATCGTCGCCGACGACGGCGACGTCACCAACGAGGACCTCATCGCCGTCGAGGACGTGGTCGTGACGATCACCCAGACCGGCTACGCGAAGCGCACGAAGACCGACCTCTACCGGGCGCAGAAGCGCGGCGGCAAGGGCGTGCAGGGCGCGACGCTGAAGCAGGACGACATCGTCGCGCACTTCTTCGTCTGCTCCACGCACGACTGGATGCTGTTCTTCACCAACAAGGGCCGGGTCTACCGGCTCAAGGCCTACGAGCTGCCGGAGGCCAACCGCAGCGCCCGCGGCCAGCACCTGGCCAACCTGCTGGCGTTCCAGCCCGACGAGCACGTCGCCCAGGTCATGCAGATCAAGGACTACCAGGCCGCACCGTATCTCGTCCTGGCGACGAGAACCGGTCTGGTGAAGAAGTCCCGGCTGACCGACTTCGACTCGCCCCGCTCCGGTGGCCTGATCGGCATCAACCTCCGCGACGACGACGAGCTCGTCGGCGCCGTGCTCTGCGGCCCGGAGGACGACCTGCTGCTGGTCTCGGCGGAGGGCCAGTCGATCCGGTTCACCGCGAGCGACGAGGTACTGCGCCCGATGGGCCGGGCCACCTCCGGCGTGCTGGGCATGCGGTTCAACACCGGCGACCGGCTGCTGTCGCTCGGCGTGGTGCAGCCCGAGACCTACGTCCTGGTCGCGACGGCGGGCGGGTACGCCAAGCGCACGCCGATCGAGGACTACCCGGTCCAGGGCCGCGGCGGCAAGGGGGTTCTGACTCTCCAGTACGACAGGCGACGTGGCACCCTGGTCGGCGCGCTCATCGTCGGCCTCGACGACGAGCTCTACGCGATCACCTCGACCGGCGGGGTGATCCGGACGTCGGCCCGCGAAGTGCGCAAGGCCGGCCGGCAGACCAAGGGGGTCCGGCTGATGAACCTCGGCGAGAGCGCCACGCTGTTGGCGGTCGCCCGCAATGCCGAGGACGACGCCGAGGACCCCGAGCTGCGCAGCTGACCGGCGCGCGCGCCGCCGCTCGAACAACCACAGCCCACGCCCCGAGGAGACGTTCACCTCGTGAACGACAAGACCGACACCCCGGACCAGCCCGACCGCAGCGGCTCGGTCGCCACCGGCGACCAGCAGTCGGGTCAGGATCCGGCGACGCCGAACCCGGGCAACGGCGCCGGGCCCGCGCCGTCCGCCGCCGGTAAGGACGCGTCGGCACCTTCGCGGGGTGGTCCCGCCGACGGCTCCGGCGGGGCCGTGCGCCCGGACCAGGCGACCAAGCAGGTCGCCACCCCCGGCAAGGCGGAGGGCGCGGGCGACAAGCCCGCCCCGAAGCCGTCGCCGGGGCCGGGGTCGACGGCGGACAAGACCGAGAAGGCGCAGGCCAAGGCCGAGCCGGGGCTGTTCGAGAAGCCCAAGGTCGAGGGGGCCGACGCCCCCACGGCCCGCATCCGGCTCCCCGAGGGCAAGGGCAACGGGGCGACCGCCCGCCCGGCCGCGGCGGAGGCGGCGCCCAAGCCGGCGCCCAAGCCGGCGCCCAATCCGACGCCGGCGCCGGCCGGGAAGCCGGCGTCGAAGCCG
>NZ_JAHDTH010000094.1 GCF_018531445.1 Pseudonocardia lacus | reverse complement strand
GCGCCGGTGCGGCGGCGCTGGCCGCCCTCGGCCTCGCGCCGGTCGCCGGCGACCTGCCGGTCGCGCCGGAGCCGGCCGCCCCCGACCCGCCGCTGGTGCTGTGGCGCGTGCCGGACGTCTCCGGCGCCGGCGGGACCACCCAGTTCGTCGACCTGCAGCGCGACGCCACGGTCGCCGACATCTCCCGCGCTGTCGGGGCGGGCCTGCGCTCCGTCGAGCACGTCAAGCGGTACACGACCATCGGCACCGCGCACGACCAGGGCAAGACGTCGGGGGTGATCGCCTCCGGCATCGTCGCCGAACTGCTCGGCGTGCCGGTGCGCGAGACCGGGACCACGACCTTCCGCCCGCCCTACACGCCGGTGGCCTTCGCCGCGCTGGCCGGTCGCGACCGCGGCCACCTCTTCGACCCCGAGCGGCGGACCGCCCTGCACGAGTGGCACGTCGCGGCCGGGGCCGTCTTCGAGGACGTCGGCCAGTGGAAGCGCCCGCGCTACTACCCGCGCCCCGGTGAGGACATGGAGGCGGCGGTGCTGCGCGAGTGCGCCGCGGCCCGCACCGGCGTCGGCATCATCGACGGCTCCACCCTCGGCAAGATCGACGTCCAGGGCCCGGACGCCGCCGTCCTGCTCGACCGGCTCTACACGAACATGATGAGCAGCCTGAAGGTCGGCGCGGTCCGCTACGGCGTCATGTGCGGCGTCGACGGCATGGTCATCGACGACGGCACCGTGCTGCGGTTGGCCGACGACCGCTTCCTCGTGCTGACCACCACCGGCGGCGCGGCGAAGATCCTCGACTGGATGGAGGAGTGGCTGCAGACGGAGTGGCCCGGGCTGCGGGTGCGGCTCACCTCGGTCACCGAGCAGTGGGCCACCTTCCCCGTCGTCGGACCGCGCTCCCGCGACGTCATCGGCACCGTCTTCCCGGACGTGGACGTCGCCAAGGAGGCGTTCGGGTTCATGGCGCTGCGCCACACCACGCTCGACGGCGTGCCGGTCGTGCTCGCCCGGATCAGCTTCTCCGGCGAGCTCGCCTACGAGGTCTACGTCAACCCCTGGTACGCGGTCGCGGTGTGGGAACGGCTCCTCGACGCCGGCCGCCCGCACGGCATCACGCCCTACGGCACCGAGGCGATGCACGTCCTGCGCGCCGAGAAGGGCTACCCGATCATCGGGCAGGACACCGACGGCACCGTCACCCCGCAGGACCTGGGCCTGGCCTGGGCGGTGTCGAAGAAGAAGCCCGACTTCATCGGCAAGCGCTCCTTCGCCCGCGCGGCCAACCAGGACCCGCAGCGCAAGCAGCTCGTCGGGCTGCTGCCCGTCGACGGGGGGACCGTGCTGCCGGAGGGCTCGCAGATCGTCGAGTTCTGCCCCGACGGCGCGCTGCCCCCACCGCCGGTGCCGATGCTCGGCTTCGTCACCTCCAGCTACCGCAGCGCCGCGCTCGACCGCCCCTTCGCGCTGGCCCTGGTCGAGGGCGGGCGGGCGCGCATCGGCGACACCGTCCACGTCCCCGTCGACGGCGCACTGGTGCCGGTCGAGGTCACCGGCTCGGTGCTGGTCGACCCGGAAGGAGCCCGCCGCGATGGCTGAGCCGATCATCGGGCTGCCGCGCACCCACCCGCTGCAGGCGTGGGCCCCCGCCCTCGCCGACCTGCCCGACGCCGTCCGCGTCACCGTCGAGCCCCACGACGCGATGGTCGACGTCCGGCTCGCCGACCCGGGCGCGCTCGACCTGCCGACCACCCCCAACACCTGGGTGCCGACCGACGCCGGGCGCGCCGTCTGGCTCGGCCCCGACGAGTGGCTGCTGACCAGCGGCTCGGAGACCCCGTGGGAGTTCGAGGAGCGGGTCCGGGCGGCGGCCGGCCCGCTGGGCGGCGCCGTCGTCGACGTCTCCGCCCAGCGGATCACCCTGCGGCTGACCGGGGAGCGGGCCCGCGACGTGCTGGCCAAGGGCTGCTCGATCGACCTGCACCCGAAGGTGTTCGGCCGGGGCGGCAGCGCCCAGACGACGCTCGGCATGGCCGGCGTCGTCCTGCTGGCCCTGTCCGACGCCGGCGACGACTACCTGGTGCTCGTCCGGTCGTCGTTCGCCGGCTACCTGGCCGACTGGCTCCTCGACGCCGCCCTGGAGTACTCCGCGCCCTGACCGACCGACCCCGTCGCCAAGGTTCAGGAAAGCCACGATGCTGCCCGCAGAGGGCAGTATCGTGGCTTTCCTGAACTCGGGGCGGGAGCGGGGCGGGGCGGGGGCTCAGATCACGGCGCGGATGGCGCGTTCGAAGCCCAGGACGTGCTCGCGGGCGAGGTCGGCGGCGCGGTCGGCCTCGCCGTCGGCGATGGCCCGCAGCAGCGCGACGTGCTCGGCGACGACCTGCATGTCCATCGCGGTGAGCCGGTCGAGGAACACGCAGTGGATGCGGGTCGCCAGGTTGTCGTAGCGGATCAGGACGTCCTCGAGGTGCGGGTTGGCGGCGGCCCGGTAGATCGTGCGGTGCACGCCGAGGTCCCAGCGCATGACGTCGGTGCGGTCCATGCCGGCGATGTCGAGCTCTTCGATGCGGGAGGCGAGCTCGCCGAGTTCGGCGCGGGTGGCGCGCGGTGCTCGTTCGGCGGCGCCCCGCGCGGCCAGCGGCTCCAGTTGCACGCGGATCTCGGAGATGTGCGCGAGGTCGGCGATGTCCATGCCGGTGGCGAAGGTGCCGCGGCGGGGGAAGGAGACGACGAGCCGGTCGCCCTCCAGGCGCTTGAGGGCCTCCCGGACGGGGGTGCGGCCCACGCCGAGCGACTTCGCCAGTCGGTCGTCGTCGATCGGTTCGCCGGGTCGGATGTCCAGCATGATCAGCTGGTCGCGGACGGCGAGGTAGGCCCGGTCGGCCAGGGACGCGGGTACCGGGTCCGTCTCCAGCGGCGCGGCGGTCACGGGTCGATCCTAGATGCTGCTGGACCAGAGACCTTGCTTGCCCGGGGCAACCGACATACGATTGATATATCAAGCCCGAGGGGGACGGATGACCATCAGCGCCTTCGACCTGTTCAGGGTGGGGATCGGTCCGTCCAGCTCGCACACCGTCGGCCCCATGCGGGCCGCCTGTTCCTTCGCGCTGCGGCTGCGGGAGCGCGGGCTGCTCGGCGGGGTCGCCCGGGTCCGCTGCGAGCTGTTCGGCTCGCTCGGCGCCACCGGGCACGGCCACGGCAGCGTCGGCGCCGTCGTGCTGGGGCTGGAGGGCGAGCGGCCCGAGCTGGTCGACCCGACCACGGCCGCGTCGCGGGTGGAGTCCGTCCGGCACGCCGGCACGCTGTCGCTGGCCGGCGAGCACCCGGTCACCTTCTCCGTCGACGACGACGTCGTCCTGCACCGCCGCGCGCGGCTGCCGTTCCACAGCAACGGCATGCTGTTCCTGGCCGTCGACGCCGGCGGCGAGGAGCTGGACCGGCGCCAGTACTACTCCGTCGGCGGCGGCTTCGTGCTCGACGAGGACGAGGCCGGTCGCCCGGTCCTGGTGGCGGACCCGACCCCGGTCCGCTACCCGTTCCACACCGGCCGGGAGCTGCTGGAGCACGCCCGCGCCACCGGGCTGCGGATCAGCGACATCATGCTGGCCAACGAGCTGGCCTGGCGCAGCGAGGCGGAGGTCCGCGACGGGCTGCTGCACATCTGGGCGGTGATGCAGGAGTGCGTCGAGCGCGGCACCCGGACTCCCGGCGTGCTGCCCGGCGGGCTCAAGGTCCGCCGCCGCGCCGCGCGCCTGCGCGCCCAGCTGGAGGCGAACCGCGACGACGCCGACGCGCTGCGCGCCATGGAGTGGGTGACGCTCTACGCGCTGGCGGTCAACGAGGAGAACGCCGCGGGCGGGCGCGTCGTCACCGCGCCGACCAACGGCGCCGCCGGCATCGTGCCGGCCGTGCTGCACTACTACCGCGACTTCCTCGGCTCCTACTCCGCGGACGGCGTGGTGCGGTTCCTGCTCACCGCCGCGGCGATCGGGCTGCTGTTCAAGGAGAACGCCTCGATCTCCGGGGCCGAGGTCGGCTGCCAGGGCGAGGTGGGCTCGGCCTGCTCGATGGCCGCCGCCGGGCTGGCCGAGGTGCTGGGGGCCAGCCCGGAGCAGGTGGAGAACGCCGCCGAGATCGGCATCGAGCACAACCTGGGCCTCACCTGCGACCCCGTCGGCGGGCTCGTGCAGATCCCGTGCATCGAGCGCAACGCCGTCGCCTCGGTCAAGGCCGTCACCGCGGCGCGGATGGCCGTGCGCGGCGACGGCGCCCACCACGTCTCCCTGGACAAGGCCATCAAGACCATGCGGGAGACCGGCGCCGACATGAAGGACAAGTACAAGGAGACGGCCCGCGGCGGGCTGGCCCTCAACGTCGTCGAGTGCTGAGCGCCCATCCGACGTCGCGGCCTAGGATCTGGGCGCCGGTGTACCGCTCCGCCGACGCGCAGCAGGGCCCGGCCGCGTTCCGCGACAAGCGCACCCCCGTCCGGAAGGGCCACCAGCCGTGCCCGTCTCGATGCCCGCACTGGCCGACGACCTGGCCGCCGAGTCCGCCCAGCTGCGCTCGCTGCTGGCCGGGCTCGACGAGGCCGGCTGGCGCCGCGACACCCCGGCCCCGGGCTGGACCGTCGCCGACCAGGTCTCGCACCTGGCCCACTTCGACGACGTCGCCGTCCGGTCGGCGACCGACCCCGACGCGTTCCGCGCCGAGGTGGCGCGGACCGGGGCCGAGGGCGGGGTCGACCCGGACGCCGTCGCCGCGCGGTACCGCCACCTCCTCGGCGCCGACATCCTGAGCTGGTTCGACGGCGCGCGCGCCCGGCTGGTCGAGGTGTTCCGCGGGCTCGAACCCGGCCTGCGGGTGCCCTGGTTCGGGCCGGCGATGAGCGCGGCGTCCTCGCTGACCGCGCGGATCATGGAGACCTGGGCGCACGGCCAGGACGTCGCCGACGCCCTCGGGGTCTCCCGCGAACCGACAGCCCGCCTGCGCCACGTCGCCCACATCGGCGTCGGCGCCCGGGCGTTCAGCTACGCCGCCAACGGCCGTCGGATGCCCGACGCGGCGGTGCGCGTCGAGCTGACCGCCCCGGACGGCTCGACGTGGGCCTGGGGCCCGCCCGACGCCGCCGACCGGATCACCGGTCCGGCGCTGGACTTCGCGCTGCTGATCACCCAGCGCCGCCATCGCGACGACCTCGCCCTGACGGTCACCGGGCCGGCCGCGTGGGAGTGGGCCGAGATCGGCCAGGCGTTCGCCGGGCGGCCGGGCACGGGCCGTCGGCCCGGCCAGTTCCCCCCCGTCGAGAACGAACTTGCGGTGATCGAATGACCCTGTTGATCACGACAACGTCGTTCTCGACGGGGGTGCGTCAGCGGGCGGCGGCCAGGATGCGGGCGATGCGGGAGTGGACGGCGAAGCTGGCGTTCATCCGGCGGTCGGCGTGGAAGTTCAGCACCACGTGGGCGTCGGCCTCGCGGTGGTGGAAGACGTGCGTCGCGAAGAAGCCCAGGTGCCCGACCGGCTCGGGGAGCCCGCGCATCAGCGGCGGCACGAACTCGCCGAACCGGACGGTCATCGTGCCCGCGCCGTAGTGCAGGCCGCGCCGGAACCGGTGCCGCGGCCGCGCCAGGTGCGCCAGGTGCTCGGCCGAGATGAGCCGCCCGCCGTGCAGCGCCCGCTGGAACCGCACGAAGTCCTCCGGCGGGCCGACGACGTTGCCGCCGGCCCAGTCCAGGCTGACGCTGTGCGCGCGGCTGAGCTCCTCGTGCCCGATCCAGAACGGGGCGACGTCGAGCCCACTGAGGTCGTCGGGGATGAGGGTGGCGTCGTAGGGGGTCGAGCTGCGCTCCATGCCGCAGGGCTCGAACAGGCGCGTGCGCAGCAGGTCCGCGAACCGCTCGCCGGCCGCCTCCTCGGCGATGCGCCCGAGCAGGACGTAGTTGGTGTCGGAGTAGCGGAACGCCTCGCCGGGACGTCCGGCCGGGGGCAGCCGGCGGGCCTCGTCCAGCAGGTCGGTCGGGGTCCAGCGTCGGTCGCGGTGCACGCCGACGGACCGGGCCGACGCGGCCGTCCGGTGGCCGCGCGGCGGCTCGAAGAAGTCGGGCAGCCCGCTCGTGTGGGCCAGCAGGTGCTCGACCGTCACGTCCCGGGCGACGTCGACGCCGTCGGCCGCGGGCAGGCCCGCGACGTCGGCCCCGGGCAGCAGCGTGCCGATGGGGGAGTCGAACCGGAAGCCGCCGCGCTCGACCAGCATCGCGACCAGCGTCGCGGTGAGCAGCTTGCCCGAGCTGGCCGCGTGGAACGGCCGCGCCACGTCGCCGAACTCGAACTCCCAGTCGGGTGACCGGACGAGCACCTGGGGCGGCGGCATCCCGCTGTACCTGCGGGTGATGCGCTCCAGTGCCGACCGCAGACTCGCGGTCGCGCGGCGGTGCGGTGCGGTCGTCGCGCCGTCGATGAGTGCCATGGCCCGGGCCTCGATATCTCTCAGAGAGATGTATACTAGACATATCTACTAGACATCTCTCTGAGAGACAACGTGAACTAGGCTCCGGTCGTGGCCCACGTCATCCTCGGACTGCTGCTGATCGCCCCGCAGAGCCTGTACGGCCTGGTCAAGGCGTTCGAGGCGGGCGTATCGCTCTTCTACAGCGCCAGCTCGGGCAGCATCAAGCGCGCGCTGGACGGCCTGCTGGCCAACGGGCTCATCGAGACCGCGGGCGCCGAGCCCGGCGGCCGCGGCAAGAAGGTGTACCGGGTGACCGAGGCCGGACGCGCCGAGTTCCGCACCTGGATGACGGGCGAGCCGACCGGCCCGGACCTGGAGGCCGCCGCGTTACCCCGGCTGTTCTTCCTCGGCCTGCTCGACCCCGCCGAACGGGCGCCGGTCCTGCGCCGCATCACCGCGCGCATCGAGTCCGACCTCGCCGGGCTCGTCGCGCTGTCCCGCACGCTCGACGCCGTCGATGTGGCCGAGGAGCACCGCGACCTGGCCACGCACCAGTTCGCCACGCTCGACTACGGCATCGCCTCGCACCGCTTCGCCCTGTCCTGGTTCCGCGACCACCTCGCCCGCGAGGAACGGCGCTCCCGCCCGGGGTCGGGGGCGTCTTCGCAGGGGTGGTGAGGTCTTCGCAGGCGCCGTAGCACCTGCGAAGACCATGGGGACTCTGCGAAGTGGCCGACCCGACTAGGACTCCGGGCCCAGCGGGTCGAAGGAGAAGTCGGTCCAGAGCTGCCGGGAGGTCTCCTCCGGGTAGGGGCCCAGGCCGTCGCGGTCGCCGGCGTCGAACACCCGCGTGAGCCGGCGCTGCTCGTCGTAGGGCGACCAGCCGGGGTCGCCGTCGCGCGCGAACGCCGTCCACGCCGCCCGCATCCGCTCCGAGACCTCCACCGCCTCCGCCGTCGGCGGCGGGGTGCCCAGGACCATGAGGGCCAGGCCCCGGTCGAGCACGCCGAAAACCAGCGGGACGTCGAGGGCGTGGCAGGCGCCGAGCGCGCCACCCGCGGCGGGGGAGGGCCAGGTGAGCTCGTAGAGGTGGCTGCTGCCGCCGCCCGCCGCGTGCGCGGCGGCCAGGTGCAGGCTCGGCATCCGGAACATCCGGTCGGAGTGCGCGGTGACGTAGAGCCGCTCGGCGTCGGCGTCGGGGAACGCCGCCCGGTAGCGGTCGGCGGCGTCGGGGCCGGGCCCGAAGACGGTCATGGCGGCGGTGGCCATCTCGTCGGTGACCGCGCCGGCCAGCCCGCCCATCACCAGGAACAGCCGCCACTCGTCGCGGTTGTGGCCGACCAGCAGCGGCACGTCCCGCGCGGCACCGGCCGCCAGGCCGGTCCACGGGTCGGTGGGCAGCACGTCGCCGTCGACCACCGGGGAGAACGGGGTGGGGGTGCGGGCCACCAGCCCCCACTTGGTGAGCGTGGACATCCGCGCGTCGAGCTCGGCGAGCACCCCCAGCAGGCGGTCGGGGGCGATGTCGGCGAGCGCGGCCGCGTCCGGGGCGAGCCCGAGCGGGCGGCACAGCTCCACGGCGACGTCGCGGGCCAGCGCGGGCGCGAAGTACGTGCCGGGCACACTCTGCGCGATCGCCCGCCCGAACAGCCCCCGGGCCGCCGGCATCACCATCAGCGCGGCCACCGAGCCCGCCCCCGCGGACTCGCCGAACACGGTGACCCGGCCCGGGTCGCCGCCGAACGCGGCGATGTTCTCGTGCACCCAGCGCAGCGCCGCGACCTGGTCGAGCAGGCCCCGGTTGTCCGGGACGCCGTCGAGGTGCGCGTAACCCTCGACGCCGACGCGGTGGTTCGCGGTCACGATCACGGTGCCGGTGCTGGCCAGGGTGGCGCCGTCGTAGCCGGGCTCGCCCGCGTTGCCCGCCCGGTAGGCACCGCCGTAGATCCACACCAGCACCGGCAGCCCGGCCGCGCCCGGATCGGGGGTCCAGACGTTCAGGGTCAGCCAGTCGGTCGGGTCGTGGCGCACCGGCCCGGTCGCGTCCGGCGCCGGGATCGGCATGCCCGCCATCGACTGCGGCGGCGGCGGGCCGAACACGTCCGCCTCCCGAACGCCGTCCCACGGCTCGGCGGCCTCGGGCGCCCCGAACCGCCGCGCCCCCACCGGCGGCGCGGCGAACGGGATGCCGCGGAACACCGCCACGTCGCCGTCCACCAGGCCGCGCACCTGCCCGGCGCCGGTGCGGATGAGGGGAGAGGTGGTCGGTGCGGTCACGGTTCTCCTCGTGGTCGGCGGGTGCGCCGGGGGCGTCGCTCCGATCGAAGCGCGTTGTCGGCCGCGGCGCTACCGCCGCCCCGCCCCGGCCGGGACGCAGCCGCTGATCATCCGGACGGGGGCGGGGCCGCGCACGGGCCGACCGTGGCGGCGATGGCGTCGTGGTCCGAGCCGGGCAGGGGCAGGCGGTGGGCGGTGTCGCCGCACCACCCGGGCCCGACCAGCAGGTGGTCGATGCGGAGCAGCAGCGGGCGCCACGTCGTCACCGACGTGGGGGCCGCCCAGGCGTCGCGCATGGCGTCGGTGAGGCCGGTGCCGTCGACCAGGAGCCGGTAGCCGCGGCCGCGGTCGGTGGAGTTGAGGTCGCCGGCCACGACGACCGGACCGGGCTCGGCGGCGACCCGGGCCGCGAGCGCGGCCACCAGCCGGTGGTGCTCGCCGAGGGTGGCCTGGTAGGCGCCGCGGCCCGTCCACCACGGGCGCGGCACGTGCAGGGCGTAGAGCACGAACGGCGTCGGCGCGTCGACGGCGACCCGCATTCCGGGCAGGTCGCGGCCCGGCTCGTCGAGGAGCCGCAGGGGGTGGCGGCTGTACACGCCGACCGTGGCGGAGCCCCAGGTGAACTCGTGGTGGGGGTAGCCGGCGGCGAGGTCCTCGTCGAGGTAGCCGTTGTTCTCGACGACGACGAGCACGTCGGGGGACGCGGCGAGGAGCGCCGGCACGGTCGAGGCCATGCCGGTGACGTTGGCGGAGACCACGCTCACCCCCGACCCGGCGGCCACCGCGCCCACGTCGGCGGGCGTCCAGGGCGCGATCACCGCGACCGCGCCGGCCACCAGCGCCGAGACGGCCGGGAGCACGCCCCGCCTGCGCCCGACGACGAGCACGACCGCGGCGACCAGCCCGACCAGCACCGGGAGCGCGATGGCCAGCACGTCGCCGACGATTCCCAGCAGGTCGCGCAGCGCGAACCAGGTCCACGGCAGGGCGACCACGGCCAGGGCGCGGGCCAGGGCGGCCGGGCCCGGGCGACGGCGGGGCACGGGCGCCGGGGCGAACCGGTCAGCCAACGGGGCCGACCGCGTCGCGCACCGCCGTGGACGCGCCGCTGATCGCGGGTTCGCCTCGCACCGTTCCGGCCCTCCCGCCGCAGCCCGGGGAGACTCTAGTGGTGCTCGCCCGTCCGGCCGAAGGCGCGGTCAGTGGTCGGCGGTGTCGGCTCGGGTGCCGTCCTTGGCGTCGAGGCCGAGCATCGCCAGCAGCATGGTGCAGTCCTGGGCGTCGACGGCGTGCCCGGCGACGGTGCGGATCGCCCCGGTCCGCGCGCCCGCGCTGTGCTCCTCCTCCGCGACCCGCGCCTTCGCCCAGTCGCCCGGGTGGTCGGGCAGGCCGTCGCCGGTCCGGAAGAACCGGCTGACGATCCCGCTGCCGGTGGCGGTCGTCGCGGCGTCCAGGACGGCCTCCGCGTCGGCGCGGGCGGTGGCGGCCGGGATGACGAGCAGCGTGGTGGTCCGCCCGGTGGAGGCGCCGACCAGGCTGATGGTGTCGGCGGCGTGGGCGGGGGAGGCGACCAGCTGGACGACGCGCCCGCGCACGCCCATCCGCGGGGCGACCGCGGGCCAGCTCGCGGCGTGGTAGACCACCTGCTCGACCCCGCCGAGGCGGTCCCAGACCTCGGGCAGCATCGTGTGCAGCTGCCCGGCCAGGTCCCGGGAGCGCGGCCACCACACGCCGTGCGGCAGGCCCGGCGGCCCGCCCTCCGGTCGCATCCGCAGGCGGGCCCGGTCGTCGAACGCTGCGGTGGTGGGATGGTCTGGGCCCGGAGTCATGCCCGCGCTCCCGTCTCCGGCCGCGGGGGCGGCCGGGTTTCCGCCGGGGACGACGTCGACGACGCCGACGGTGAGCTGCTCCCGGCTGTGCATGACGCTACACCCGGGTGGGGTCCACGATCGGGTCAGCGTCCCGCCACGGGGAGCCGGCGCGGGACGCCGGTCGGTCCAGCGGGCCCTGCGCCGGCTGTCGCAGCGCGGCCGATCACGGCCCCGGGCGTCGCCGGGCCAGCGCTTCGGCGCGCAGCAGCCACGCGTCCGCCACCGGTCCCAGGTGCTCCAGCTTGTCGGGGTTGATCACCGCGCGGATCGTCTGGATCCGCCCGTCCAGGACGTCGACGGACACGACGGCGATCACCTTGCCGTCGCGGTACCGCAGGATCGCCCCGGGCTGGTGGTTCACCTCGCACGGCTCCAGCTCGGCCATCCCGCGCAGCAGCGGCGCGAACGCGGCGATCAGCCTGCTCACCTTGGCCGCCCCGACCACGGGCCTGGCCAGCGCCGGGCCCTTGCCGCCGCCGTCGGCGAGGGTCTGCACGTCGGCGGCGAGCAGCTCGGTGAGCCCGTCGACGTCGCCCTCGCGGAAGGCCTCGAAGAACCGCGCGGCGAGCTCCTCGCGCTCGCGGCGGTCGGCCTCGAACCGCGGCCGGCCCTCCCGCATGTGCCGGCGCGCCCGCACCGCGAGCTGCCGGCACGCCGCCTCCGAGCGCTCCACCGCCGCGGCGACCTCGGGGAAGCCGAACCCGAACACGTCCCGCAGCACGAAGACCGCCCGCTCCAGCGGGCTGAGGCGCTCGAGCAGCAGCAGCGCGGCCACCGACACCGAGTCGGCCAGCTCCGCGGACCGCTCCGGATCCCCGTACGGGTCGCTGACCAGCGGCTCGGGGAACCACGGCCCGACGTAGGCCTCCCGCCGCACGCGCGCCGACCGCAGCACGTCGATCGAGATCCGGGTGACCACGGCCGAGAGGAACGACTTGACCGACGCGGGTTCGGTCGCGGACGACTCGTAGCGCAGCCAGGTCTCCTGCACGGCGTCCTCGGCCTCGCTGACGCTGCCCAGCACCCGGTAGGCGATCGCGAACAGCAGCGGCCGCAGCTCGGTGAACTCCTCGGCGCGGGTCACGCGGTCAGCCTGCTACGGACCGGGCGTCCCGGGGCAGCACCGGGGCGGAGTGCGGCCAGCGGATCGCCCCGGGCAGGCGCCGCTCGGCGCCGATCGTGCGCGGGACCCCGCGCAGCTGCACCCACTTGGCCGCCAGCGCGGCCCGGCCGGTCCAGGCCCGCCCGCGCGCCACGTCGTTGTGGTCGGTCCGCTGCAGCACGGCGGCGCGACCACCCAGGCTGACGCAACGGGCGACGAACCCGAGGTCGAAGGGGGCGTAGCCGTCGCCGGGCCCGAGCCCGAGCACCTCGGCGCGCAGCACGTCGGCGGCCTGCGCGGCGGAGGGGAACGCGGCCTGGCAGGACATGCTGTAGCGCTCGCCGCCCGGCCCCGGCGCGTGCCCGGCGTCGCCCACGGCCAGCACGGTGGGGTGCGAGACCGAGCGCAGCGCGGAGTCGGTGAGCACCGCGCCCTGGTCGTCGACGGCGATCCCGGCGTCGCGGGCCAGCGGCGGCGCGGCGAACCCGCCGCACCAGACGGTCAGCACGGACGGCACCGCGCGGCCGTCGTCGAGCAGCAGCCGGTCCGGCTCCACGGCCCGCACCCGCGTCCCGCCGAGGGACTCGACGCCGAGCCGGTCCAGGGTGGCGCGCACGTGCTCGGCCGCCCGCGGGGTGAACCAGCCGCCGACCTCGCCCGACGTGACCAGCCGCAGCCGCACGTCCGGGCGCCGCTCGGCCAGCTCGGCGACCGTCTCCAGGCCGGTGAACCCGCCGCCGACGACGCTGACGTGCGCCCCTTCGGGCAGCGCGGCGAACACGGGCCGCAGCCGCTGCGCGGCGGCCAGGTCGCCGACGGCGTGCACGTACTCCCCGCCCGGGACCGGAGGGGCCTGCGTCGTGCTCCCCGTGGCGATGACGACCCGGTCGAACGGCACGTCGCGCGAGCCGTCGGGCCCGGCGACCACGGCCCGCCCGGCCCCGGGATCGAGCTCGGCGACGTGCCCCTGGACGAAGCCGACGCCCGCACCCAGCAGGTCGCGCAGGCCGGCGCCGGCGACCCGCTGACCGGTGGCGATGTGGTGCAGGCGCAGGCGGTTGACGAAGGTCGGGCGCGGGTTGACCACCGTCACCTCCACCCGGCCGCGGCAGCGGCCGGCCAGCCGGACGGCCGTGGTGGCGCCGGCGTAGCCGGCTCCGATGATCAGTACCCGCATGGTCTCCGGTGCGCTCATGCCCCACGGGACGAGGTGGCGCTCCCGGCTGTGACATGGACGCCGGTCGGACGGGGCGCCCGCGCCGTTTCGTCCTACTGCCGATGGGGACGCCCTGTCGTCCCGTCCGGCCGGACCGTCCGGTCCGACCTAGGCTGCGCGGCAGGTGCTGGCGAGGAGGTCGCACGTGTCGGCAGATCCGGTGATGGCGGTGCTGAGGGTGCGGGTCCCGGACGACGTCGACCCCGCCGTCGTGGAGGCCGAGCTGACCAGGGCGTTCTGGAAGCGGTCCGTGGCCGCGGAGCTCGTGCTGCTGCCCCCGGCGGGCTTCCCGTCCCCGCGGTGCGTCCGGAGCGGGCTGCGCCAGCACGGCTTCATCGCGGTGCTCTCCACCCGGGAACCCGAGGAGGGCAACCGGCTGACCGGCGTCGCCCAGAAGGCCGCGCGCAAGCGGCTGCGCCGGCGCTTCGGCCCGCGGGCCACCGCCCGGGTCCGGCTCGCCCGCCCCGGACCGGAGCTGGAGGTGGGGTGGTTCAGCATGCGGGGCACCCCGCACCGCGTCTGACCGGTCAGGCCTGCGCGGCCGACCGCGGCGCCGGCTCCGCGGAGCCCTTGCCGGTCCGGACGAACAGCCAGCCCGCGACCAGCGCGATCGGGAACATGATCACGCCGTACACGGCGGCCGGGATCGCCAACCGCTCGTTGCCCAGCACGCCCAGCGCCACCGCGATGGCGAGCGTGCTGTTGTGGATCCCCACCTCGAACGACGAGGCGATCGCCTGCCGGCGCCCCACCCGCAGCAGCCGCGGCAGCAGGTAGCCGACGGCCAGGCTGCACACGCAGAACAGCGCCGCGACCAGCCCGACGTCGGCCAGGTAGCCACCGATGGAGTCGCGCTCGGCGAGGATCGCGCCGACGATCACCGCCACCAGCACCACCGCCGACAGGACCCGCACCGGCCCCTCGGCGCGCGCCGCGAACCCCGGCGCCACCCGGCGCACCACCATGCCGATCGCGACCGGCACCAGCACGACCGCGAACACCTGCACGGTCTTGCCGAACTCCAGGCCGACCGACCCGGCCGCGGTCGGCGGGTCGAGCAGGGCGACCGCGAGGTTCACGACCAGCGGCAGCGTCAGCACCGCCAGCACCGAGTTGACCGCGGTCAGCGTGATGTTGAGGGCGACGTCGCCGCGGAACAGGTGGCTGAACAGGTTGGCCGTCGTCCCACCGGGCGACGCGGCCAACAGCATCATGCCCACGCCCAGCAGCGGATCCAGCCCCAGCACCAGCACCAGCCCGAGGCACACCGCCGGCAGCAGCAGCACCTGCGCCCCCAACGCGACCCCGACGGCCAGCGGTTCGCGGGCGGTGCGGCGGAAGTCGTCGGTGGTGAGCGTCAAGCCGAGCCCGAACATGATCACCGCGAGGGCGACCGGGAGCCCCACGGTCGTCAGGGCCGAGTCCATCGCGCGCCTCCGTCTCCCCGCACCCCGCTGGGCGGATCGTCCGGATCCTGCCCGGTCGTCGGGTGCGGGGGAAGGTCTGGCGCTGTGCGGGGTGCGCTGCTCGGTTCGGTTGGGCGGGGTCTCCGGCTTGGGGGCCTCCGGCGGCGCTTTCGGCGTCGAGGGCCTGCGGCTTTCGGGCCTCCGGCGGCGCCTGCGGCGGGCTACTGAGGGGCCTCCGGCGGCGCCTTCGCGGCGGGCGACCTCTGATCGAGCAGGGGTCCGCCCCTGCCGTCACGTCGACACGCCCAGGGTTGCACGCCCGGAAAATCTCCCGCACGGTTGGCATGCACGGGCTGTGGTTGGCATGTCGGGGTGCGGGCTCCTTCCGGTCGTGCACGTCTGTGCGTGCCGACGTGACAGGGGCTTCGAAGGTGGAGTGGCCGCTCCGCGGCCGGGCGGGGCCGGGCGGGGCCGGGCGAGGTCGGGCGAGGTCGGGCGAGGTCGGGCGAGGTCGGGCGAGGTCGGGCGAGGTCGGGCGGGTGAGGTCGGCCGGGCGAGGGCGCGTCCTCGCAGCGCCGGGTGGGTGTCGCAGCGCTGGCTGGGTCGTCGCAGCCCGCCGGCGGGCGGCGGGGACACGGCGGGGGATGCGCGGCCCCGCCCACCTCTGCGAGGCCGCCGTGTGCGGGGCGCCCGTCCCGAGCCGGCAGCGGGAGGGCCTCGGGGGTGGAGTGGGCGGTGGCGCCCCCGGCCGCGGTCCGGGGGCGCGCCTCGCAGCCTGGGGGTGTTGTCGCAGCTCTGGGTGGGTTGTCGCAGCGCGCCGGCGGGCTGCGAGGACACGGCTGGGGCTGCGCGACGCCTTCACGTCTGCGAGGCCACCGTGCGCACTCACCACGCCGAGGTCGGCGGCACCGACCACCCCGCGGTGGGAGGTGTACGCGGCCGGCGCGGGGGGCGGATCGGCGGGGCCGTCGGCGCGTCGGCGACCGGCCCACCTCTAGCATCCGGACCGTGCCCGCCCTCGATTTCGACCAGCTGGACACCTCCACCCTGCCGCCCCGCCAGCAGCGCATCCTGGTCGCGATCAGGGACTTCGTCGTCCGGAACGGGTACTCGCCGAGCACGCGGGAGATCGGCGACGCGGTCGGCCTGCGCTCGGCGTCGTCCGTGTCCCGGCACGTGGCGAGCCTGGAGGAGCGGGGGTTCCTGCGGCGCGGCGGGGCGGTGTGCCGTCCGATCGACGTGCGGTTGTTCCTGGGGGAGCCCGAGGGGCGTGGTGTGGGGGGCGACTCGGTGGTGGTCCCGGTGGTGGGCGACATCGCTGCCGGCGCGCCGATCGTCGCCGAGGAGCACGTCGACGACGTGCTGACGCTGCCGCGCGAGCTCGCCGGGCGCGGCACCTCGTTCGCGCTGCGGGTCCGGGGTGACTCGATGGTCGACGCGGCGATCTGCGACGGCGACACCGTCGTGGTGCGCCAGCAGTCGGAGGCCCACTCGGGGCAGATCGTCGCGGCGATGATCGACGGTGAGGCGACGGTGAAGGTGTTCCGCCGGCGCAACGGGCACGTCTACCTGGAGCCGCGCAACCCCGCCTACGACGTCATCGACGGCGACGAGTGCGTCGTGCTGGGCATCGTGGTGTCGGTGCTGCGCAGCATCTGAGAGGGTCGCCGGGTGGCGGGCGAGGCGCTGGTGGCGTGGCTGCACGACGCGGACCCGGCGCTGCGCTGGCAGGTCGAGCGCGACCTGCTGGGCGAGCCGCCCGAGGTCTGGCGGGCCACTCGGGCGAGGGTCGCGACGGAGGGCTTCGGGGCGCGGCTGCTGGCCCTGCAGGGCCCGGACGGGCAGTGGGCCGGGGGCGCGTTCTTCCCGGCCGGGTTCCTCGCCGACCACCCCGACGGCCCCGACGCGGCCGAGGGCCAGCCCTGGACGGCGACGACGTGGTCGCTCAACTCGCTGCGGGAGTGGGGGCTCGACCCCGCCGTCCTGCGCGAACGCCGCACCGTCGAACTCCTCGCGATGAACTGCCGGTGGGAGTACGACGACCTGCCGTACTGGGACGGCGAGGTCGACTGCTGCATCAACGCCTGGACCCTGGCGAACGGCGCGTGGCTCGGCGCCGACGTCGGTGGCATCGCCGAGTGGTTCGTCGAGCACCGCCTGCCCGACGGCGGCTGGAACTGCGAGTGGGTCGCGGGCTCGAAGCGCTCGTCGTTCCACTCGACGCTGAACGCGTTGAAGGGGCTGTTGGCCCACGAGGTCGCCACCGGCGGGACGGATGCCACGCGGGCGGCCCGGCGCGGCGGGCAGGAGTACCTCCTGCGGCGCGGCCTGTTCCGCAGGCTGTCCACGGGCGAGCCGGTGGGGCCGTGGGTGGACCGGTTCGTGCACCCGTTCCGCTGGACCTACAGCGTGCTCAACGCGGCGGAGTACTTCCGCGAGGCCTGGCGGCACGACGGCCTGCCGCCGGACCCCCGCATGGCCGAGGCGATGGGGCTCGTCCGCGACGCCCGCCGCCCCGACGGCACCTGGCTGCAGGCCGGCCGCCACCCGGGCCAGGTGTGGTTCGAGGTCGACGTGCCGGCGGGGGAGCCGTCGAAGTGGCTGACCCTGTCCGGGACGCGGGTGCTCAGCTGGTGGGAGACCACCGGGTGAGCGCCAGGGTCGCCGGGCTGAGCGCGTCGAGGGCGTCGGGCCCCACCTCGCCCGGCGCCACCGCCCCGACCGCCGTGGAGCGCCCGTCGAGGAGCCTTTCCAGCAGTTCCACGACGATGGGCGCGGTCGCGGCGTAGATGTCGCGCCCGCCGGCCGAGAGCCTGCGCTCCTCGGTGCCCCGGCGGGCGACGACGTCGACCACGAACCGCTGCGCGGAGCGACCGGAGCCGTCGGTGGCCCGCGGGGGCGGGGTGTTCGGGTCGCGGATGTCCTGCAGGGCGGTGTGGTCGAGGTAGGTCCGGACGACCGACGCGGGCAGGTGCCGGGCGATGGTGATGATCTCGGAGAACGGCAGCCCGACCACCTGCCGCGACCCGAGCGGCTCGGGGAAGGCCCAGGACCGCGGCGGTGGGTCGGTCGGGGCCGGAGTGAGCCGCCCTTCGGAGACGACGAGGCGCGGCGCGGTGTTGCGCCGGCCGGTGACGCGGGTGCCCTCGGTCGGCCACCACCGGTCGAGGCCGATCGCGACCGTGATCTCGTCGACGGAGTCCCACCCGGTGGTCGCGGCGGTGGCCAGCAGGTCGGGGAGCCCGCCGTAGAACGCCGCCGCCGGCACCACGGCGACGCCGGCGGCGCGGGCGCTGGCGTCGGCCTCGCGGTGCAGCGCCCGGACCGGGGACTGCTCGGCGCTGACGTCGAGGTAGTGGGCCCGGTTGTGCACGGCGGCCGCGGCCACCGGCCCGGCGGTGTCGGTGAAGGGGCCGGCGCAGTTGACGACGGCCGCGGCGCCGGCGAACGCGCGCCGCAGCGCGACCGGGTCGTCGATCGGGGCCGGGCGGACGTCGAGGTCGCCGAACTCGGCGGCGAGCGCGGCGAGCTTGTCCGGGTCGCGCCCGGACAGCACCGGCCGGTGTCCGCGCCCGCGGAGTTCGGCGACGACGAACCGGCCGGTGTGGCCGGTGGCCCCGTACACGACGACCGGTCGCGCGGGCTGGTGCTGCTGCGGGGAGTTCTCTGGCACGTCGATCAGCCTGGTGGTGCCGGGACGTCCGCTCCAGTGTCGGAAACGACCACTCCCGCTCAGTTTCGGACAGCACCCGGGGCATCACTAGTCTCGGTGCGGTGGACGACCCGCCTGCGCCCGACCCCGACCGCCGAGCCCGGGCGAGCCGCCCGATCCTGTTCGGGATCCTGCTGCTCGCGGTCGGGGTGCTCGTGCTCGACCAGCTCACCAAGTGGTGGGCGGAGTCGACGATGGTGCCGGGCGAGGCGACCCCGGTGCTCGGCACGTTCATCCAGTGGCGGCTGATCTACAACCCCGGGGCGGCCTTCGGCATGGCCGCGGACTTCACCTGGATCCTGACCTGCTTCGCCGCCGTCGCGGTGGTCGCGCTGGCCGTGTTCGCCACCCGGGTCGTGACGGTGAGCTGGGCGATCGGCGTGGGCGCGCTGCTGGGCGGGGCCGTGAGCCACCTGGGCGACCGGCTGCTGCGGGAACCGGGGTTCGCCCGCGGCCACATCGTCGACTTCATCGACTACAACGGCTGGTTCATCGGCAACGTCGCCGACATCGCCCTGGTCGGCGGGGTCGCCTACCTGGTGCTGCTGACGTTCCTGGGGATCGACCACCGGCCGGCGGCGACGCCGGTCCCGACGCCCGGAAGTGTCGCCGACGAAGGGTAGCCTCAGCGGATGACCAGGGTGATCGCGACGGCAGCCGAACTGCGCGACCTGGTCGCCGAGCCGCATCCCGTCGTCGCCGGCAAGGCCGTCGGGCGCATCGACGCGACGTCCCGCCGGTTCCTCGAATCGAGTCCGTTCTTCCTGCTCGCGACGACCGCCGCCGACGGCACCTGCGACGTCTCGCCCCGCGGCGACCCTCCCGGCACCGGCGCGCTGGTCCTGGACGAGCAGACCATCGCCATCGCCGACCGCAAGGGCAACCGGCGGCTGGACAGCATGACCAACATCCTGCAGAACCCGCACGTCGGGCTGCTGTTCCTGGTGCCGGGCCACGGCGACACGCTGCGCGTCAACGGGACGGCGCGGCTGGTCGCCGAGGCGCCGTACCTGGAGCGGATGGCCGTGCGGGGTGTCGTCCCCGTGCTGGCGATCGAGGTGCGGGTGCAGGAGATGTTCCTGCACTGCGCGAAGGCGTTCGCGCGCTCCTCGCTGTGGGACACCTCGACATGGCCCGAGCGCGCCGCCGTCCCGACGGCGGGGGAGATCGTGCGCGGCCAGCGCGGGGAGGCGATCTCCGCGGCGGCGGTCGACGACATGCTGGCCCGCGACGTGGCGACCAACCAGTACTGACGTCGGTCGCGTCAGAGCGGTTCGACGACGTCCGCCTCGCCGGGCATCCCCGCTCCGGGCACCTCCGTGGCGCGACCGGTGCGCGGCAGCGCCCGGTAGCCCCGGAAGGCCATCGGGAGCCCGCGGGCGACGCGCGCGTCCGCGGCGTCCATCACCTGGACGTGCACGTGCGGCTGGGTCGAGTTGCCCGAGTTGCCGCACTCGCCCAGCACGTCGCCGGCCGCCACGGCCTCGCCCTGCCGGACCCGGACGGAGCCGGCGCGCAGGTGGGCCAGCAGCACGAACCCGGCGCCGTCGGCCAGTTCCAGGACGACGTGGTTGCCGGCGACGGCGCCCGCGCCCGCGCGGACCCGCGACGCCTGGGTGAGCGCGTAGGGCAGCTGGGCGAACGGCGAGCGCCGCGCCTCGTGGTCGACCTCCCCGTCGTGCACGGCCGCGACCCGGCCCGCCGCCGGCGCCAGCACCGGCAGGCCGAACGCGTGGAAGCGGTCGGGCGGCTCGGTGGCCAGCACCGTGCGCCAGTCGCGGGTGCCGGCCGTGCGCCGGCCCCGCACGGCGACGAAGTCGATCGCGTAGGTGGTGGCCATCAGGTCGGTGCCGTGGCTGGGGACGCGCCGGGCCGGGCTGTTGCGCACCAGCCACGTGCCGCGGAACGGCAGCGCCAGCACGACCGGATCGGCTCTCTCCGGAGTCACCCGCCCGACGCTACCGGCGTTGCCGGGTGCTCGGCTCCGCCGTCGACCCGTAGGTTGCCGTCGAGGCGTGTGGTGGCGGACCTGGAGGTCGTGGATGGAGCCGGTGCGGTTCGGGCTGGTCGGGTACGGCTTCGGCGGGCGGTACTTCCACGCCCCGCTGATCGCCTCGGCGCCGGAGTGCGCGCTGGTCGCGGTGGCGACCGGCGCGGCTCAGCGGCGCGCGCAGGTCGAGGCGGAGCTGCCCGGCACGGCGACGGTGGCGGGGCTGGAGGAGTTGGCGGCCGCCGGCGCGGAGGCGGTGGCCATCTCCACCCCGGCCGACACCCACACCGCTCTCGCCGAGCGGGCCCTGGACCTCGGGCTGGCCGTCGTCTGCGACAAGCCGTTCGCGCTGGACGCCGAGGCCGCCCGGGGCACGGTCGAGCGGGCCGCCGAGCGCGGGCTCGCGCTGAGCCCGTACCAGAACCGGCGGTGGGACTCGGAGTTCGCGACCGTGCGGCGGCTGGTCGCCGAGGGCGCGCTGGGCGAGGTGACCCGGTTCGAGTCGCGGTTCGAGCGGTTCGCCCCGCAGGCCGGGCCACCCGCGGCCGGCGGCGGCACGCTGCTCGACTTCGGCAGCCACCTGGTCGACCAGGCGCTCGTGCTGCTCGGCCCGGTCGAGGCCGTCTACGCCGAGCTCCGCCGCCGGGAGTCCGGGCTCGACGACGACGTGTTCGTCGCGCTCACCCACCGCGGCGGGGCCCGCTCGCACCTGTGGGGCAGCTGGAGCCAGTCGGCGCCGGGGCCGCGCTACCGGGTGACCGGCACGACCGGCAGTTGCGTGCTCGTCGACGGCGACGGCCAGGAGGAGGCGCTCGTCGCCGGCCGGACCCCGGCGTCGGAGGGCGAGGGCTGGGGCGTCGAGCCCGACGGTTTCCGCGCGCGGCTGCACCGCGACGGCGCCGACGAGCCGCTGCGCCCGGAGCGGGGCCGCTGGGACAGCTTCTACCCGGCGTTCGCGGCGGCCGTGCGGGGGACGGGCGACGTACCGGTCGACCCGCGCGACGCGGTGGCCACCGCGACCGTCCTGGACGCGGCCCTGGCCAGCGCCACGACCGGCCAGGTCGTCGCGCTCCCCGCCTGACATCACCGTCGAGAACGAAGTTGTCGTGATCAACAGGCCCTGTTGATCACGACAAGTTCGTTCTCGACGGGTGATTGGAGCCGGACCGATGAATCCGGCGGCCCAGTACCGTCTACGCCGGCGAGCCCACCGCCAGGCCCACCGGAGGACCGCACGGATGACCCGAGCACTCGACGCGACCCGCCCGACCGACGCCGCCGACCTGGAGCGGTTCCGCGGCGAGCTGACCGGCTACTGCTACCGGATGCTCGGCTCGGCGTTCGACGCCGAGGACGCCGTGCAGGAGACGCTGGTGCGGGCGTGGCGCGGCTACGACCGGTTCGACGGCCGCTCGACCGTGCGCACGTGGCTGTACCGCATCGCCACCAACGTCTGCGTCGACCTGGGCACGGCCCGCGGCCGCCGCGCCCTGCCGGTGGACTTCGGCGCGGCCTCGACCGCCGACGCGGTGGTCGGCGACCGCCTGCCCGGCCGGACGTGGGTCGAACCGGTGCCCGACGGCCGGGTCCTGCCCGCCCAGCCGGACCCGGCCGACCAGGTGGCCACCCGCGACTCGGTCCGGCTCGCGTTCGTGGCCGCCCTGCAGCACCTGCCGGCCCGGCAGCGCGCCGCGCTGATCCTGCGCGACGTGCTGCGGTGGTCGGCCGCCGAGGTCGCCGAGCTGCTCGGCTCGTCCACCGCGGGGGTCAACAGCGCGCTGCAGCGCTCCCGCTCGACGCTGGCCGAGCGGGGCATCAGCGCCGACGCCGGGCCGCGCCCCGCCGCCGACGGCCAGGACGCGCTGCTGGCCCGCTACGTCGCGGCGTTCGAGCGGTTCGACCTGGACGCGCTGACCGCCCTGCTGCACCTGGACGTGACGCTGTCGCTGGCCCCGTACGCGACCTGGCTGCACGGCCCGGCCGAGCTGCGCCGGTGGTGGTCGGGGCAGGGCAACGGCTGCCAGGGGTCGATGCTGTGCCGGACCACCGCCAACGGCACCGCCGCGTTCGGCCAGTACCGCCCGGGCGGGGTGCCGTGGGCGCTGCAGGTCGTCGAGGTCGCCGACGGCCGGATCTCGGGCATCAGCTCGTTCCTCGACACCGAGCGGTTGTTCCCGCTGTTCGACCTGCCCCTGCGCGTCGCCGCCTGATCGGACCGCCGTCGAGAACGACGCTGTGGGACCAACGTCGTTCTCGACGGCGTCCGGTGGCGGTCAGGACTTGGGGGGCATCCGGATGGCGCCGTCGAGGCGGATCGTCTCGCCGTTCATGTAGTCGTTGGTGAGCACCTCGACCGCCATCGACGCGTACTCCTCGGCCTTCCCGAGCCGGTTCGGGTACACCACGCTCTGGCCGAGCGCCGCCTTGAACGCCTCGGCGCGCTCGCCCTCGCCGTAGATCGGGGTGTCGATCAGGCCGGGGGCGATCGTGTTGACCCGGATGCCGTGCCGGGCCAGGTCGCGGGCCAGCGGCAGGGTCATGCCGACCACGCCGCCCTTGGACGCCGAGTACGGCGTCTGGCCGATCTGGCCGTCGAAGGCGGCGGCCGATGCGGTGTTCAGGATCGAGCCGCGCGACGTGCCGTCGCCCAGCGGGTCGGTCTTGGCCATCGCCGAGGCGGCCAGCCGGGTGCAGTTGTAGGTGCCGACCAGGTTGACCCGCAGCACGAACTCGAAGGTCTCCAGCGGGATCGGCTCCAGGTCGCGCCCGATGACCCGACCCGCGCGGCCCAGGCCGGCGCTGTTGACCAGCACGCGCAGCGGGCCGAGCTCCGATGCCGCCTCGACCGCGGCGCGCACCTGCGCCTCGTCGGCGACGTCGGCCTTGACGAAGACGCCGCCGAGCTCGGCCGCGACCTTCTCGCCCTTCTCCTCCTGCAGGTCGAGCACGACGATCTTCGCGCCGCGCTGGGACAGCAGCCGCGCCGTCGCCTCCCCGAGCCCGGACGCGCCGCCGGTGACGATGGCCGAAGCCCCCGTGATGTCCATGAACGCTCTCCTCCCCACAGCGGCTGCGGTGCCGCCGCGATCCTCCGTGCATTCTCGGTCCCGCGACCCCGGTCGGCGTGCGTGCCGTCGGCCACACTGCCGGTCACGCCTGACCGTTACTGCAGTCGCAGGCGGGTGAGCACGGCGCGGTGGTCGCTGCCGTCGACGTCGTGCACGGTGAAGGTCTCCGCGGCGATGCCGGCGGTGACGAGCACGTGGTCGATCTGCGGCCCGAACAGCTGGCTGCGGTCGGTGGGGCTCCAGGTGGGCACCAGTCCCTGGCCGCGCTGGTCGGCGGCGTCCGCGCAGCCCACCATCCCCTCGCGCAGCGCCGAGTGGTCGAGGGTGGCGTTGAAGTCGCCGGCCACGACCGCGGGGGTGGCGGCCGTGCACCAGCGCGACAGCAGCGCCAGGTCGCCCTCCCACTGGCGCAGTTGGCCGCGCAGCGGCGCCGCGGCGTGGTAGGCGACGAACCGCAGGTCGCCGAGCCCGCCGCCGGTCACCTCGACGTACGGGAAGTAGGCCGGCTCGTCGCCGATCCGGACGTCGACCTCACCGAGCCGCTCGGACACCAGCGCCGTCACGCTGTTGACGTCCTCCGCCCCGGTCGAGGCCTCCACCCGGTAGCCCAACGGCTCGACCAGCGGCGCCAGGTCGACGCGGTAGTCCTCCCCGGCCTCCGGGATCGCGACCAGGTCGGGCCGCTGCTCGGCGACCAGCGCGGCCACCGCGGCCGGGTCGGCGTGCCCCTCGAACGTGTTGAAGGCGAGCACGGTCAACGGGGTGCCGGTGGTAGGCAGCGGATCGGCCACCACCCGCGGCAGCACCATCGCGGCCCCGATGAGCACGACCGCGACCACACCCGCCAGCAGCGGCACCGTGAACGGCCGCGCCGGCCGCGCGAACCAGCACACCGGCGCCAGGACGAGCGCCGCCCCGAGCCCGCCCAGCAGCGTCCACGGGCGGAAGGCCAACAGCTGGACGAACGGGGTGCGCCAGTCCAGGCCGAGCAGGTCGGGCAGGGCGAGGCCGGCGAAAGCGACGGTGCACAGGAGCGCCGCCAGGAAGGCCAGCACGGCGCCGCTGCGCGGGCGGGGGCGGGGCCGGCGGCGGGGGCTGGGGACAGCCGGACGCAGCTGGCCGGGCGGTGCGGTCATCGCTGACGATTCTGCCGTAGTACCGGCGGGGCCTTCGCCGGAGACCGGGTCAGCGGTCCTCCCACTCCTGGTTGATCTTCGCCATCTCGGCCAGCACGTCCTCCAGCCGCCACCGGAAGTGTCCGGACGGCAGCCGAAGTGCCGGAGTCAGGATCCCTTCGCGCGCGTACCGGGCGATCGTCGCGCGCGTGACTCCGAGCTCCTCGGCCACCTCGGCAGTGGTGAGCAACTTGCGCGGACGTTCTGGCACGTCAACACGTTATGTGCGATCTGACGCCGGTCTGAATGATCTACACGCTTCAGATGTTCTAACTCATATTTACGAGCTGTACGCTGTGTCCGATTTGAGCTACAGTCCGTGTCGCCAGACGCGAGCCCCGGGCGGCGATGGGACGCCGATCGGGGGTATCGATCACTCAGTCAGGAGTGAGCCCGTGCCCGAACCCAGTGCGGCGCCGCCGATCAGCCCGTTGGTGCCCGCCGTCCCGTGGCCCACCCACCAGGCCGTCGACCCGGTGGGCCCCGACGTCCCGGACCCGCTCGACGCGCTGCTCGCCGAGGTCGTCCCGACCCGCGCGGTGGGCGTCGCGGCCGATCTGTTCCGCGACCTCGCCCGCGAGTTGTCGGTGAACGTGGCCATGTGGAGCACGCTGCTCGCCGAGCACACCGCGTCCGCCGACGGGAGGTTCTGCGTCCACCGGCAGTGCCGCCGCGGCGGGTACGGATCCCTCGCGACGCCACACCCGTGCTCGGTGCGGACGCTCGCGCTGATCGCCTGCACCCTGCACCGCGCGGCGGAGGACCGGCGGTGAGGCGACGGCTCGGGCCCGTGGTGGCCGCGGCGGCGCTCCTGGCGTGGGCGTCCGCGGTGCTCGTCCTGATCATGACGGCCCGCTGACCGCCCGGCCGCCTACGTCACATGTCCCGGACCGCCCGGGCAGGGGAGCCGGGCCAGGACCGGTCATCCGCGTCATCCCCGTGGCGGGCTCCGGTGCCTACCGTTCCCGGTGAGGTCAGGAGCCCGGTGCGCGGCGCAGCGCTCCGACCCGTCCGACCGCACACGATGGTCCCGGAGGCGTCATGACCGGCTCGGCCGAGGTCCAGCACGGCGTCCTGCTGCTGCACTGCCCGGACGTGCCGGGCATCGTGCACGCGGTGTCCGAGGTGCTGGTGCAGGAGAAGTGCACGATCGTGCAGAGCCAGCAGTTCGGCAGCTCCACCACCGGCACCTTCTTCATGCGGGTGGAGTTCGCCCACATCGACGGCACGCCGCTGGACCTGCCGGCGCTGCGGGGGCGGATGGACCTGGTCGCCGAGCGGTTCTCGATGACCTGGCGGCTGGCCGACGCCGCGCAGCGGCAGCGGGCGGTGATCATGGTGAGCAGGTTCGCGCACTGCCTCAACGACCTGCTGTTCCGCAACTCGATCGGCGAGCTGCACCTGGACGTCGTCGCGGTCGTGTCCAACCACACCGACCTGCGCCGGATCGCCGACAACTACGGCGTGCCGTTCCGCCACATCCCGGTCACCCCCGACACGAAGGCCGACGCCGAGGCGGCGCTGCTCGACCTCGTCCGCGACGAGGGCGCCGAGCTGGTCATCCTGGCCCGCTACATGCAGATCCTGTCCGACGGGCTGTGCCAGCAGCTGGCCGGTCGGGCGATCAACATCCACCACTCGATGCTGCCCAGCTTCAAGGGCGCCCGGCCCTACCACCAGGCGCACGCGCGCGGGGTGAAGTTCATCGGCGCGACCGCCCACTACGTCACCGCCGACCTGGACGAGGGTCCGATCATCGAGCAGGAGCTGATCCGGGTCGACCACTCGCTGAGCCCCGAGCAGCTCGCGGCGCACGGGCGGGAGGCGGAGAGCCGGGCGCTGGCCCGCGCGGTGCGCTGGCACACCGAGAACCGGATCGCGGTCGTGGGCAACCGGACGGTCGTCTTCCCCTGAGGTTCAGTGCCGCACCGCGCTGGTCACCAGCGGCGGGTGGATCGTCGACGCCTCGCCGTCGACCGTCGTGCCGGCGAACCGGAGCATCACGCGGACCTCGCCGTTCGCCGCCGCGGGGGAGCCGAGGACGGGCGCGAGACCTCGTCGAGCCTGCGTAGCTGCTCAGTGGTCGAGGGGCATCGCGGACCTCCGATGACGTGTCCCGGGGACGTGCCCATCGACGCCGCGCCGACCCGCACGGGGTAGACCGAGGCGGGCCGGCTCTTGCACGATCCGCTCGATCACGGCGGGATCGGGTTGCCGCGATCCGGGCCCGGATGGTTCTGTGACGGCATGCCGCAACCCGCCGCCGCGCTCCTCGCCGAGCTGCGTGAGCTGGTCCTCACCCACGCCCGCGCCGCCGTCGTCACCCCCGTCGACGGCCTGCTGCTCAGCCGCGTCGAGGGCGGCGGGTCACCGGAGTACTCGCTGACCGAGCCGCTGGTCGTCGTCATGGTGCAGGGCGGCAAGCGCCTGCTGCTCGGCGACCGCGTCCACGACTACCGCGCCGGGCAGTGCCTGGTCGTGACGGCCGACCTCCCGGTCAGCGGCCACTTCGTCGACGCCTCGCCGGCGCACCCCGCGCTGGGGGTGGGGCTCGTGCTACGGCCCGCGGTCATCGCCTCCCTGCTGCTGGAGGCCCCCGGGGCGTGGTCGCGCGGGGGCCCGCCGCAGCCGGCGATCGCCGTCGGCGAGGCCGACGCCGACCTGCTCGACGCGACCGTCCGGCTCGTCCGCCTGGTCGAGCACCCCGACGACGCCGCGGTGCTCGCCCCGCTCGTCGAGCGGGAGATCCTGTGGCGGTTGCTGACCGGCCAGCACGGCGCGATGGTCCGCCAGATCGGACTGGCCGACAGCACCCTCGCCCACGTCGCCCGGGCCATCCGGTGGATCCGCGAGAACCACGCCGAGCCCCTGCGGATCGCCGAGCTGGCCGCGCTGGCGAGCATGAGCCCGTCGACGTTCCACCGGCACTTCCGCGCGGTCACCGCGCTGAGCCCGGTGCAGTTCCAGAAGCGGATCCGGCTGCAGGAGGCCCGCGCCCTGCTGCTGGCCGGGCCCGACGACGTCGCCGGCATCGGGCACCTCGTCGGCTACGACAGCCCGTCGCAGTTCAGCCGGGAGTACCGCCGGTTCTTCGGCGAGCCGCCCGGGCGCGACGCCGCCCGGCTGCGCACGCTCGCCGCGGCGGGGGCCGGGCGGCCGCTGCCCTGAGCGGTTGTCTCCTTCTGATACGTCCGTCCCGGCCCCGGGGCCGCACACTGCGCGGATGCGCACCATGCGGGTGGCCCGGCTCATCGTGCACGCCCGGTCGCGCCAGCCGGTGCTGGTGCTCGCGGAGACCGACGGCGACCGCTGCCTGCCGATCTTCCTGCGCCGCCCGCAGGCCGACGTGATCGCCGTCGGCCCGCGCGGCGCCGACGACCCGCTGCTCCCGCAGGACGTGCTGGTGCCGGTGCTGCGCGGGCTCGGCCACCAGCTCGACGGCGCCGAGCTGACCGAGCTGACCGACGGCGTGTTCAGCGCCGTCCTCGTGCTCGACGGCGGCACCCGGGTGGCGGTGCTGCCCAGCGACGCGCTGGCCGTCGCGGTGCGGGAGGGCCTGTCGATCGCGGTCGCCGAGGAGATCCTCGACGCCGTCGGGCAGCCGGTCGAGGAGGTCTTCCCGGACGGGACCGGCGCGCCGGCCCAGCAGCAGGTCGAGGAGTTCCGCAGCTTCCTCGACGGCGTCACGCCCGACGACTTCGGCACCCCGGACCGCTGACGGCTCAGGGGACGGACTTGATCCGGTAGACCAGCACCGCCCCGGCGAGCCCGACGACCCCTGCCACGCCGTAGAGCACCGGGTAGCCGCCCAGCCCGGTGACGATCGGGGCGGCCACGGCCGGGGCGATGACCTGCGGCAGCGAGCTGGCGATGTTGAGCACGCCGAGGTCCTTCGCCCGGTCGGTCGAGCTGGGCAGGACCTGGGTGAGCAGTGCGAAGTCCACCGAGGTGTAGGCGCCGAAGCCCAGCCCGAGCACCGCGGCGGCGACCAGCACGCCCGTCCACGTCGGCCAGAAGGCGATCATGAAGGACGCGATGGCCATCAACGTCCCGCCGGCCAGGACGAACACCCGGCGGCGGCCGACCCGGTCCGACCACATCCCGGTGAGCACGACCGCGACCAGCATGGCGGCCAGGTCGACGCCGGTCGCGATCAGCACGCCGGTCTCCGGGTCGGGCACGCCGACGGCGTCCTTGAGGTAGAAGAACAGGTACAGCAGGGCGATCGAGTTGCCGAGGTTGATCAGGAACCGGGTCAGCCAGCCCCAGCCGAAGTCCGGGTACCGGCGCGGGTCGATCCAGAAGCCGCGCAGGAACCCCGCCCAGCTCCACGGCGCCCGGTGCGCCCGGTCCAGCGCGGTGTCGCGGCGCAGCAGCAGGTACGGCACCGTCGCGACGAGCATGAACGCCGCGCAGGCGAGGTAACCGGCCGCGGTGCTGCCGCCGAGCACGGCCAGCCCCGTGCCCACAGCCACGCCGACGATCAGCGCCAGACCGACGTAGCCCGCCGCGGTGCCGCGCTGGTCGGGCGGCACCTGGTCGGGCACGCTCGCGCTCAGCGCCGCGTAGGAGGCGTTGAGCAGGGTCTGCACCAGGCACCACCCGACCACCACCACCGCGATCGTCCCGGCGGCCGCGAGCACCCCCAGCGACAGCGCCCCACCGACGGTCCCGACGACGATCCACGGCACCCGCCGCCCCCACCGCGACGTCGTGCGGTCCGACAGCGCCCCGAACAGCGGGTTCGCGACCAGCGAGAACGCCGCCCCGGCGCCCAGCACGAGCGCCAGCGCCGCCTCCTTGTCGGCCGGGGCCAGCGCCTCGGTCTGCATCGGCAGCAGGATCTGGATGGCGCCGTACAACCCCACGTACATGCCGACCCAGGCCAGCGAGAACGCCCCGACCCAGCCGGCGCCCACCCGCCGCGTCGGCTCGGCGAGGGCCTCGGGAGGGCTCGCCTCCGGCGTCAGGCTCATCGCGACCCCCCTCGTTCCGGCCGCACCGTATCCCGCCCGAGGCCGGGATGGTGACTGTCAGTACGGAGTTCCCGTCCGCGCCCCCGTCCGGTGATCCACAGCCGTCTTCGCAGGGCCTTCACCCTCTTCGCAGGCTCCCCAGCACCTGCGAAGAGCACACAGACCCTGCGACGTGGCCGGGTGCCCCTTGCCGGCCGGAGGTGGCCCGACGCGAGGGTGCGCCGGAGGCCCGCCCCGTGGGGAGCGCTCTGGTCGCCCATCTCGCAGCGGAGGTGGGTCGTCGCACCCCCGGGCGGGTCGTCGCACGCCCGGGTGGGTCGTGCACCCCCGGGTGGGTCGTCGCAGCCCGCCGGCGCGCTGTGAGCACCCGGCCGCCGCTGCGGCACGCACCTGGCGCTGCGAGGACGCGTCCCTCGGGCGGCCCTCGCTGACCTCGCAGCCTCGGGTGGGTCGTCGCAGCCCGCCGGCGTGCTGCGAGCACCCGGCTGCCGCTGCGGCACGCACCTGGCGCTGCGAGGACGCCTTCCCCGGCCGGCCCTCGCCGACCTCGCAGCCTCGGGTGGGTCGTCGCAGCCCGCCGGCGCGCTGCGATGCCCCGGCCGCGGCTGGGGCCCGC
>NZ_JAHDTH010000093.1 GCF_018531445.1 Pseudonocardia lacus | reverse complement strand
CCGGCCCGCTCGCTGACCAGCGTCCTGCGCTGGAGCCTCTGGCGCCGCCGCCACCAGTTCCGCGCCCGCCGATGCCACTACCAGCGCCGACAAGAACAAGATCACGATCTACGGCTGTAGTACTAGGCCACCCGATTTCGCCGAACGGCCACGGTTGATCTGACAACTCGCTACCGTCGTCGCCGAGATCCCAGCCGGCCGGCATCGGAATCTTCCACACCCTGCGCCAACGCGGTTGGCGTGCGGTCGAGCGGTTTCGCCCGCTCATCCGATGCATTGTCCGACAAGGGAAAACCATGTGCGCGGAAGATGACTGCAGGGCACCCTCGCTGCGCGTCCGGCCTCGGCTGCGCGATGCCGTCATGGCTCTGGCCATTGCGCTCGTCGCGCTGACTGCCGGGTGCGCGGTCGAGGCGTCACCACCGAAGGGCAACTGCTCTCCGGGCTACGAGGCACCGAGCAAGCTGGGCAGTTTCTCGGCCCAGCAGCGGGGCCCCGGGGCCGCGATACAGTGGGGCATCTACCCCAACTACCCGGCGACCCGCTACATCGTCGACATCTTCGTCGGCAGGCAGAAGGTCGACGGGAAGAACCAGGCCTACCCACCGCACGGTTCGGTGTCGGCCAGGACGGTTGCCGGGAAGTCGGGCCAGGACTTCACCGCGTCCGGGCAGATCTTCGACGCCAAGGGCAACGTGCTGAACTTCCAGCTGAAGTGCGTGATCGCATGATCGATAGGAGCCGAATGGTGCGGGATGGTCTGGCGCTGATCCAGCAGCGGATCGAGCGGGACTTCGCCGAACCGCGCCTGCGCTTCCCCGGTCTGGAGTTCCGCCCGGTCGCGGAGTGGGCCCACGTGCAGCCTCCGGTGGACCCGTCCCCGACCGGCGCTGAAGGAAGCGACGACGACTACGTGTGCATCAGCGGCGGGCACTCGTTCCGGGTGAGCAGCGACCTCGGCGACGAGGAGATCGCCGTCGAGGTCGCCTCGCAGCTGCAGGACGATGCGATGGACCAGCTGGGAGCGCCATGGCCGAGCCTGATAGTCCCGGACGGGATCACAGCGGTGCTGGAGCCCCAGCTGAGTTCGGACGGCGTCGCGGTATGGGCGACGAAGGCCGGCTACAGCTGCCCGATCGGCCGTCTGCAGGCCGTCTTCGGGGCGTTGCACATGATCGAGTGATGGCGGGCGGCCCGGCCGGCGAGGCGCAGCGGCACCGCGCCGGGTGGGTCGCTGCGCAACTCCTGCTCGGGGTCGGCCTGGCCCGCCCGACGCCGCTGGCCATCGCAGCAGTGCTGGTGTGCCTGGCGGTGCTGGTGGTCCTCGTCCCACCCCTCCGGCTGACGATTGCCGCCCTGGCGATCGCGGTGGCAGTGGTCGCGCTCGTTCCGCAGAGTTGGCCGTGGCCCGCGTTGCTGGTGGGCATCGGGCTGCTCGCAGGGGCGCGCGGACGGCCGGACGGGCAGTTCGGGCCATCTCCCGGCCGTCGGTTGCTCTGGGCTCTGTGCATCGGCCTGCTCGCAGCGGGTGCCGTGACGCCGCTGGTGCTCGGCGCCGTCGATTCGGCACCTTCGGCGTTCCCCGTCCCACAGCCGCCGGTACCGGTCCTGGTAGCAGTGGTGCTGGGCGCAGCAGTGGTCAACGCATCGGCGGAGGAACTGTTGTGGCGGGGCGCGATCGTCGCTGCGGACCGCCGTCTCGGCCTCAGCTCGGGCACGACGATCGCGCTGCAGGCCGTCGGGTTCGGAGTCGCGCACCTGCACGGCATACCCGGCGGCCCGGTCGGGGTGATCGCGGCGGGGGTCTTCGGGGCGGCGATGGCCTGGCTGCGGATGCGCGCCGGGTTGGGAGCTGCCTTCGCGGCCCACGTGCTGACCGACATCGGGATCTTCTCGATCGTGGCCGCCACCGCGGTGTTCGTCCCTGGCTGACAGGCCGCATCGCTGGCCGAGATGCTCGGTCCCCCGCTGCACGGTCCGACCCGCTGAACGACGCCTGAGGCAACCGGGGACATCGAGGAGCGCTACTGCGACTGAGACGTGGTTCGACCGACTACATGGGACGATCGATCTTGCTTGCCCGCCTCGTGTGGCACGGATGTGCCATGAGAACGATCTTGAGGACGTTCCGGCACCTCGCTCACTTTTCATGATCGCGTGCCCGGCCCTGGCCAGCCGATCATGAACGCTCACAGGCTGCGCCGGTGCGGTCACGCACGGCCACGCGGCCGGCAACGACGCATCTGCGAGACTCCGGCCGATGGTGATCGTACGCGGGACCCGCCGCCTCCTGGACCGACTCGGCGGGCCGAGCGCGACGGAGGACGAGACGTCCACGACCGTGCTCGGTGACTGGTACGCCACCCTGCTCCGCAGGCGCTCGCCCGTCGCTCTGTTCGTCAACGAGGCGACACTGCTGCCCGTCCTGATTCGGCTCGCGCCGGCCCGTACGCTGGCGCAGCGGTTCCGCACCGCGACCGCCGAGACGCTGGCCGCCCACGGAATAGACCCCACCTTCATCGACACCGAGACCAGCCGCATGTCCCCGGTCGCGCTCGCCCCGACCGCCAACCGCAGCGTCGTCGGCATCATGAACGAGTTCACCTTCCTCGCCGACCACCACGGGATCGAAGACCTGGCCGAACTCGGCATGGTCCTGGCCCGCACACCCTGCAGCCCGCTCTACAAACGACACGTCAGCCCAGATCGGGAACTCCACGCCCTGGTCGACCAGCGCACGCCCTGAACGACTCGGCACAGACCTTCCGCCGAATGCGATGGCACTACGCCTCCGACACCGACTCCGCGCCGCCCACCCGGTGGAACCAGCCGATGTCACCCGGCCACGAGTACTCCCCTATCGCGATCGTCTCCCGCGCGATGCGCGCGACCATCTCCGCGCGCGTCCCTGTCCACGGCCGGAAGTCCGGATCCGCACCTCACCCGCGCCGACGTGCGAGACGCGGTTGTGCCTGCGCCGCGCGCTGGATGGCGTCGAATCCGACTCCGCGACGGTCCGCGAACGCTTCCGGCGCGAGCTGCTCGCCTGGCAGTGGGATGCGGTGGCCGAACCGGTGCTGCGGGAGCTGGGGCTCATCGAGCCGCCCGGACCAGGGCGTCCCTGGTCGCGCCTGTGGTGGTGCCCGGTAGGCGAGGCGAACCCACTTCCCTGGCACGCCTCCGGGCACCACGGCGCAGGCCGAGCCGACACCTGTCGCGCCGTGCTCGATCTGGTCGTCAGCTCCCGGCGGCGTTCACGGCCCGCTGGTCGAGCGGACCGCCGAAGCCCTGCATTCGGCGGCACGAGCCCGGCGAGCCGTCCGGCCGACCGATCCGGCACTGTGGGCCGCGCACGTCCACGCAGGTGCCTGACCGCCGCCCCTCCCAGGAAGGGACGACCCCCGTGTCGATTCTGCTCACCCTGCGTATCGGGCGACGCCTCACTCGGGCGCTCGCCGAGGCACCGGACGATCGGCTCCGTCTCGACGACAAGCTGTACGGGTTGGTCGTGCGGGCCCGGACCGAAGCGGCGCGCGAGCGGGAGCTGGGCATGTACAGCTTCTTCTCCCGGCTGCTCGGCGACCACCACGCCGCGACCGAGGACCCGTCCGACGCCCTGCGACCCTACGGCTGCGCCTACCTGGCCGCGTGCGCCGGCGGGGAGGAGACGCTCGACCGGCGCCGGCGGGCGGCCGAGGGGCTGGCCGAGGTCTACGCGAGCCTCGGACAGCACTTCCTCGCCGCGGAGTGCCTGGAGGACGTGCTGATGACGAGCGCGTCCGCGACGGACCCGGCCGTCGTCGAGGACCTGCTCCGCCACCTGGTCCTGGTCGATCCCGAGCCGGCGGTGCTCGAGGAGGTGATGCCGGTGTACGGCCGGCTCCGCCGGGAGCTGCCGCGCAGGTCGGCGGCCGCGTCCGCGGTGCTGGAGGTCGTCGACGCGAGGTACGGCACGACGCGGCGGCGCTACCGGGAGCTGAACCGGACGATGGAACCGGTCCTCGGCTCGATCGGCGGCGAGCTCTGTGCGGCCGTGCACCTCGCTCTGGCCGAGGCCGCGGCACGGGAGGGGTTGCTGCGCGCAGCGGCCGGCCACCTGGACCGGGCTTGGGGTGCCGCTGCGGAGCGTGCGCACCATCCGTGGCTGGACGCGCCGGTGCACGGCCTGGCCGCCCATGTCGCGCTGGCCGGCGGGCGGGTCGAGGAGGCTCTCGACCTGGCGCTGCGCGGATGGGCGAGCGTGGTCCCCGCCGTATTCCGGTGCAAGGACGACTTCTCCCGGCGGTTCCTGCAAGGGCTGGCGCGGCGCTGCGTCGAGGTAGCCGTCCGGTGCGCCCACCGGCTGGGTGACCGGCCCCTGCTCGTGGAGCTGATCGAGAACAGCCGGCTGCAGCTGGCGCCGCAGGACCAGGTCCGCGACGACGCGGAGGACGCCACCACCGAGGCCCCGGACTGGATCGTGGAGGCGACGATGTACGCCCACGGCAACGGCGCTGCCCGGGCCGGTCACCAGGCCCTGTTCTGCGGCGACTGGAAGACCGCACCGACCCGGCCGACCATCGTGACCTGCGGTGGCTCGCGGCGGCTGGCCGCCGCTGTGGCGCGGTCGGACCGGGCGGGGCCGGGTGGGACCCCCGTCGAGACCGACGCCTTCGCCGATCTCGCCGACCGGCTCCGCGCCGGGGCGGTCGTCTGGTCGGCGACCGTGCAGTCCGGCACGCTGTTCTGGGCCCTCACCGACTGCCGCGGGACGTTCGACGGCGGATCGGTCGACCTGGACCGGACCCCCCTCGGCGACTGCCTGGACGCGCTGCGCACGTCGCTGCTGACCGAGCGCGCCCACGACCCGACCTCCGACGCGCCGGCAGCACCACTGGCGCGGACGGACGTGCTGTCCGCGATGACCGACGAGGGGTGCGACCGGGAGGCCGAGATCACCCGGCAGCTCGCTGCGCTCGTCCCACACCCCCTCGCGCAGGCCGCGGCCGGGCGCCCGCCCGGCGACCCGCTGCCGGTGCTGTTCGGCGTCCCGCCCGAGCTCGCCGTCGTGCCGTGGGCGGTCCTGCCGATCAACCACCCGGACGCGGCGACGGTGCGCCTGGTCGAACGGGTCGAGCTCACCCTGCTGACCCCGACCGCGGTCCGGGCGTCGGTGCCGCGGGCCGGCGACCGGGACGCCGGTGGCCGGGCCGTCCGGCTGTCGGTCTGCAACCCGGCCGGCGACCTGCGGGAAGCTCCGCCCGTGCCCGCGGACGTCGTCCTCGACGGCGGTCCGCCGTCGGGTACGCCGGTGTCGCTGGCGAGGTTCGTCGAGGAGATCGACTCGACCCGCTGGCCGCCCGACGCCGTGTTGTTCGTCCGCAGTCACCTCGGGTCGTCGTCGAACGCCGGGTTCGTCGCCGACTCCGGGATCGCCTTCGCCGACGAGGTGCTCAGCGCCCGGCTCATCGCCACCCGGATGCCGGACGGCGAACCCCTGGTGCCGGTGCCCCGCCGGGTCGTGCTGGCGCTGTGCTCCGGGTCGGGTGCGGCCGACGCCACCGGGCTGACGCTGGGGATCGCCTCGGCGTGCCGGCTGGCGGGCGCGCAGGAGGTCCTGACGAGCAACTACAACGTCTTCGACACGACGTGGTGCAGCGGGTTCGACCACCGGCTCGCGAACGCCGCCACCCGGCCCGGGCCGGCCGCGGCGGCGCTGCGGGACCTGCAGCTGGATTGCCTGGACGAGTGGCGCTCGGCGCCGCAGCGGGCCCGGCGGTCCATCCGCAACAGCCCGACCCCGCTGGTCTGGGCCGCGTACGGGGTCGTTGTGTAGCCCCGCCCGCAGGGGCAGGCGGTCAGCGCCCGGCGGCGAGCGCGGCCAGCACGTGCGGGCGCAGCAGCAAGACCTCCCGGCGGGAGGTCCGGATCAGGCCGCGGTCCCGCAGGACCATGAGCGCCCTGGCCACGGCCCGGCGGGAGGCGCCCAACCGGTCGGCGATGTCCTGCTGGGTGAGCGGCACCGCGATCGCGACGCCGTCGGCGACGTCCCGGCCGTGCTCGGCGGCCATGTGGTGGAGGTACCCCGCCACGCGCTCGCCGACGTCGAGCGTCGCCAGCTCCACGCGGGCCGACTCGGCGTCCCGCAGCCGCGCGGACAGGCTCCGCACCGTGGCGACCGCGATCTCGGGATCGGACCGGAAGCAGGCCACGAACTGCTGGCCGGAGAGCTGGGCCACGTCGACCGGTTCGATGCTGCGCACGGTCGCGGTCCGGGGCCGGCCGTCGATCGCGGCGAGCTCGCCAAGCACGTCGCCGGGACCGCGCAGAGCCAGCAGCACGACCCGGCCGTCGGCTGTCGACTTGGACACGCGCACCCACCCGTGCAGGAGAACCAGCACGTGCGTGGTCGGGTCGCCCTCGTGCTGGAGCACCTCGCCCGCGGCGAACGACCGGCGCACCGCCCCGTCGAGCAGGCGGTGCCGGGCGGGCGGCTCCAGCCAGGCGAGCAGCGAGCCGTGGACGGCCGCGACCGGTGCGGGGGGTGGCGCGTGTCGGCCCATCCGCGATTCCTACCCCGGGTCGCCCGCTCCGGCCAGGTCGGCGGGCAGGTCGGTCGATCCGGCCTGCCAGGCGAGCTCGGCCATCAGCGCCGCGTTGCGCTCCTCGATCGGGCCCGGGTCGCCGCACGCGTGCTCGGCGTCCAGCACGTGCAGGGCGATCGCCGGCTCCGCGATGTCGAACAGCAGCGGGTAGCCGACGCCCCAGGACCCGTCGGCCAGTGGCCGGAACGCGGGGGCGAGGTCGGAGGCCCGGCCATGGCCCTCGCGCTCGTGCAGGATCTCCGTCCACGCGCGCCGCATCCGCTCGGCGACCAGGGTGCGGCAGCGCCCGATCTCGCCGCGCAGCCCGTCGTTCGCGCGGCCGAGCGCGACGAACGCCGCGTCCCGCGCGTCCTCCAGCGCGCGCAGGTCACGCTCGACCGCGGCGAGCTTCCTGCGCGCAGCCTCGTCGGCGCTGCGGTGGGGGTTGTGGTCGAGCACCTTGGCCGCGATCGAGGTCAGGGTGAACATCAACAGCAGCATGCCGAACAGGAACGGCGTGGGAGCAGCCGCGGGATCACTGCGCACCACCGCGAAGACGGCAAGCACGGTCACCACCAGCGCCCCGAACGGCAGCGCCACCCACCAAACCGGCCAGGGCAGGTCGTCCGGGCGGCGGCGCAGCACCGCGCGCCACCGGCGGGGCGGGCGCTCGGGTCGGCGCTCGACGTGCGAGCGGGCGCGCAACAGGCCTTCGGCGAGCCAGAAGCCAGCGAGCATCAGCGCGATGCCGATCAGCGCACCGGGCAGGTAGCTGATGACGTACTGGACCCAGTCGGCGGCGTTCTCCGGCGTCTCGGGCAGGCCGATGAGGAAGCGGAACGCCTCGCCGAAGTAGACCGCGTCGTAGAGCGCCGTGGCCGGCACCGCGACCCAGAGCAGCGGGCGCGCCCAGCGGGGTCGGTGCCGGCGGTCCTCGGGACCGTCGTGGCGGTGCCTCTCCTCGACGGCGTCGACCGCGGCGCGCGCCCGACCCAGCCGGTTGCCGCGGACGAACCGCTCCAGGGCGTCCACCGCGCGGACGCCGCCCTGCTCGGCCTCGCGCACCGCGGCGACGGCGGCGTCGACGGCCGGGCGGGCGTCCTCGAGCAGCCCGGAGGCGTCCACCGCGGCCGTGGTGAGCCGGGCCGACTCGGCGTTGGTGAGCTGCAGGCGATCGTAGTCCTCGCGGGCCCGGCGCGGCTGGGCGGCGGACACGTCGAGGTCGGGTCCGCAGTCGACGCCGGGCGGGCAGCGCTGCGGCGGGTAGAACGGCGCGGCGGTGGCCGACAGCACCGCGCGGCCGTTGGTGGGGGGACGCTGCTCGGGGATCGGTCCGGTCACTTCAGCCTTCCGTCAGCCGGGAAGCACGACGATGTCGACCCGTCGGGTGCACTGTCGTTGCTCGGGTGTGGGGGTCGCTTGCGCCGTCGGGCAGCCGGGTGCGGTGCCGGCGTTGCCGTGCGGCGTCGCGGCGACGCCGTGCGCGGCCAGCTCCGCGCTGACCGCCTCCGCGCGCCGCGTGGCCAGGTCCAGGTTGCCCTGCGGGCTGCTCTGCGCCTCGGTGTAGCCCTCCACGACGACGTCGGCGCGGCCGGACCGGGCGATGTCCGCGGCGGTGACCGCGAGCAGGTCGCGTCCGGCCGGGGAGATCTCGGCGGAGTTGGGCGTGAAGAGCACCTCGGTGTCGAGCCCGACGGTCACCACCCGGTCCGGTGCCGGGAAGACCACGACCGGATCGGCGACCCCCGGCTCGGCCGGCCGGGTGCCCGCCGGGGCGAAGCCGACCGGGTCGACCGAGACGTCGCACCGCGCCGCCCCGAGCCCTCTGCCGCAGATCGTCCGCCACAGCTCGGCGAGCCAGAACAGCTGCGACGAGCTGAGCTGGGGCTGGTCGTCGGCGGGGTGCCCGACGCCCACCAGGTCGACCGCTAGCCCGGTCAGCGGGGTCCCGAACTCCCCGGACCCGGCGCAGCGGTCCAGGACGCCGGCGATCGCCCCGGGCGCCCCGACCGCGACCGCGGTGAGGTCGGCGCACCCGACCGTAACCAGCCCGTCGGTCACCACGGTCACGGTCCGCTCGGCTGCGGTGCCGAGCCGGCCGGCGGCGATCCGGAGGGCACCGACGACGTCGGAGCCGGGTCGGCGGGGACCGGTCGCCTCGGCCTCGCGCAGCAGTGCGGTGAGGCAGCCCTTGGTCGCGGGCCGGTCGGCCGCCTGCTTGTCCTCGCGGCGGTGGCGGTTGGTGCGCAGCTCCGGTCCCACCCACTCGACCGAGGACGCCGACCCGTCGAAGGCGCCGATGGACACCACCGCGGTCGTGCTGGTGAGCGCGTCGAGCACCGGTTCCAGGGCCACGACGTAGTCCGGGGCGCCGCTTCCGCCGTTCTCGCGCGTCGACCCGGACCGGTCCAGCAGCAGCACGTGGTGCGGGGCGTCGTCGGGCACCTCCTCCCACATCCAGGCGCACGGGTCCGCATCGACCGGGACGGGCGTCTGCACCAGTGCGCAGGCGCCGAGGGCGGTGCAGCCGATGAGCAGCAGGCCGACCGCGGCGCAGCGGTTCCTCACGGCGCCACCTGCTCGGGCTCGTCGTCGTAGAGGTCGATCGGCAGCACGCTGCCGGCCGGCCCGACCTTCTGCTCGAACGCCCGCAGCGCCTTGTCGTAGGCCGCGGCCATCTCGTAGAGGCCCAGGTAAGAGTGCGCGTCGGTGGCGTTGCGCAGGACATCGGCCAGGTCCTGCGCGGTGGCCCGGCGCCGCGTCGCCAGCCCGTCGACGGCGACCGCCACGTTCCGGTCAACGAGCGTCGCCGCCTGGATGGACAGCGGGTTGTCGCCGAACTTGACCAGCAGCGCCCGCCAGGCCGTCAGCAGCGCTTCGACGTCGGCGACCTGCTGCAGCCCGACGCGGTGGCGCATCGTCATCTCGGCCACCTGCTCCCACAGCGGCAACTGCTTGTCGATCAGGCGCTGGTCCGGGACGACGCGGGCGATGCCGTAACAGGAGACGGCGCCGTCGTCGTAGCACCAGGTGTCGCGCAGGACCCGGTTCATCGCCTCCTCGGCACGCTCGGGCTCGTGCGGCTGGTGGTGGCGGCCCAGCACCCAGATCTTGCCGAACACCGTCGAGGAGGCGCTCTCGTGCAGCGCGGCCGCACGCTGGGCGAGCTGCTGTTCGGACCAGCCCCGGGCCGTGTAGACCAACTCGTGGTGGACGGTGAAGGTGAACACGCTCCCGGCGGCCGGCACGACGGCCGGCACCGGGACCGTGAACCGGAACGAGACCGGGTGCTGCTGCGGCTGCGGCGGCCGGTCCGGCTGCGGGGGCCTGTCGGGCTGCTGGTCGTCGCCGCGGATCCACCGGGCGAGCCGGGTCCACCAGCGCTCGCGTCGGTGCGGTCGTCCCGCCGGACTGGTCATCGCCGGGTCCTCCTCAGTTCGTCGCCCAGCCGGGCGAAGGCGGTCGTGCCGGGGTGCTGGCGGCGCCACTGGCGCAGGTAGAAGGTCAGCGCGCGGGAGCGCAGCGCGGTGTCGGAGAGCAGGTCGGTGGCGAACTCGACCGTCCGGGCGGCCAGCGCGGGGTCGTCGTCACCGCGCACCAGCCAGTCGGCGAGGATCTCCCAGGCGCGCACGGCGGTGATCGCCTCGCTGAGTGCCCGTCGCCACAGCGACCGCAGGTCGGCGGCGACCGCGGGGTCCCGCGCGGCCAGCACCAGCAGGGCCGGCCACGTCTCCTCGCCCGGGCTTCCGTCGGGCCGGGCGAGCCGGTGGGCGAGGAACAGCACCGCCCGCGCGGCCTGGGCGTTGGGGCCGCGCTCGCGCGACTGCACCCAGCCGTGCAGCTCCGCGAGGACCGCGGGGCCGTTGTCGGGCCAGCAGATGGCGGTGACCGCCATGGCGATGGAGGGGTAGCGGGTCTGCTCGGGCTTGCGTGCCAGGTGGTGCAGCCCGGCCAGCGCCTCCTCGGGGAACAGGCTGCCGATGCTCGTGCCGTAGGTGCGCGCCGCCGCGTCGTTGAGCCGCTCGTTCGGGCTCACGCACCAGTCCAGCAGCTGGCGGCGCACCCGGGCGGTCATCCGGCGCTCGTCGGCCAGGAACTCCATCGCCCAGGCCGCGGCGTCGCGCCGGGCGGCCGTGCCGACGGCCCACGGCCGGATCACGCTCTGGTACACCTCCGAGTAGTTGGACGTGGCGAGCAGCCCGGCCGCCGTGGCGGCCCGCAGCCGCACCCGATCGCGCGGATCGCCGCCGAGCCAGCGGATCCAGCCAAGCAGCGGCTCCCGGGCCTGGTCGAACTCGCTCCACAGCACGTCGAGGACGGCGCGCCCAAGTGCCGGGTCGACCGTTCGCGCGACCCGCTCCGCATCGGACGCGTTGGCGTCGTCGTGCTGGGCAGCGGCGCGCATGGCCGCCGGGATGAGCACGTCGACGCCCTCGTCGAACAGCCGGGCGGGTTCCGCCTCGACCTCGCGGCCCGGGTTGGTCACCGACCAGAGCTGCTCGAAGAGCCCGGCCGCGGCCTGGAACACGACCGTGAGCGGGTTGTCGTAGAAGACGGCGTAGGCGACCCGGAGCGCGACCCTGCGGACCTCCGCGCGGGACACGACCGTCTCCCCCGCGTTGCGCATGGCCTCCAGCGCCGTGCGGCGCAGGCCCGAGTCGATGAGTGTGAGCGCATCGGAGAGCGGTGCCTCCGCCCGGCCGACCTCCACGAGGCGGCGGGCCAGCCCGGCCAGCGCCGCGGGCAGCGGCGCTCGCCCGGTCACGAACTTGTGCACCTGCTCGTCGGCGAGGCACTTGTCCACGAACGGGTCCGCGCAGCCGTCCGGTCCGCACCGCCGCCCGCAGACCAGCACGCACAGGTGCCGGCGCAGCACCGAGCCGGGGTCGGGGATCCCGTGGCCGACCGCGTAGGGCCGTAGCGACTCATCGACCTCCCGCGCCGGCGGTGCGATGACCACCAGGTGGGTGCCCGCGGGCAGTTGCGCGCGGAGCTCGACCAGCAGCGACCGGCTGACCAGGTCGCCCGGACCCAGCTCGAGCACGTGCCCGCACCCGACGACCAGGACGGGATCGGCACCGGGTGGTTCCGGGCCGCAGAGCCGCTCCAGCCGCCCGTCGGAGGCCAGCATGACCAGCCGCAGGCCGCCGGCACCGCCGACCTCGGTCAGCGCGGCCAGCGCGGTCGCCGTCCGACCGCTGCCGTCCGGCCCCATCAGGTGCACGACCCGGTGCTCGGTCAGCACGTCGCGGATCTGCCCGTACTCCGGGACGGGGACGTAGGACTCCAGGATCGGCCCGACGAACTCCGCCGGCAGCAAAGCGGCGCGGGGGGTGTCGACCTCCCCGGCCTGCGGCCCGAACATGTTGACCGTGCCGGCGGCGAACCCGCGCCCGTGCGCGTGGACGTCCCGGGTGGCGCTGCTCGCCGTGGAGCCGCCGGAGAAGGTCGCCCGGAAGCTGTCCTGCGATCCCCACCGGTTCCGCTCGCCCAGGCGCATGCGGCGGTGGGCCTCCGAGTCGCGCGCGGACTCGTCGGCGCGCGAGTCGACGCGGACAGGCTCCTCCGCGGCGCCGGGACGGTCGCGATCTGCCGCGTCGTGCCCGGAACCGGCATCCGGGTCGGGCCGGTCGGGGCCGGCGGACGGCTGGTCCTGGGCAGGTGCCTGCTCGGACGGCTCCTCGATGGCCGGGATGGCGGCTGCCGGCTGCTCCGGTCCCGGTTCGCCGCCGTCACCGTGTTCGGCGGCCTGACGCTCGTCCATGGCCCGTCTCAGCTCCGGCCGAAGTTGTTCTGGTTGCCGATGGCGGGGCCGTTGCCGTGCGCGTGGACGTCCCGGACGGACGTCTGCACGGAGGTCTGCACGGACGGACCCGCCCGCACCTCCGGCTCGTCGTCGGGCTGCTCCCGCTCGCCCGGCCCGGCGACCGCGACATCCGGGTCCGCGGGCCTGCGCAGCCACCCGGTGAGCACCCCGTCCTTGACCACCGGGGTGATCTCCCGGAAGTCCCCCCGGCGTAGCCCGAGGTCCTCCTGGACCACGACCTCCTGGTACAGCGCGTCCGACACCGCCAGCGTCAGCGCGTCGTCCACCTGGATGGCCTGCGTCCGGACCGGCTCGCAGTCGCGCAACCGGGCGGCCGTGCGGACGGCTGCTCCGAGCACGTGCGGCGGCGACACCACCACATCACCGTGCGCGACACCGGTGCGCACCCGCAGCCGGGCGCCGACCGCCCGGAACTCGTTGAAGCGGGCCAGCCCGAGTTCGACCGCGCCCAGGAACTCCACGAGGATCCGTGCCTTCGGCACCCGGGCGTCCGCGACCAGCGTCACGCTGTCGCCGTCGGACCGGCGGAACCAGTGCTCGACCGGGTAGCGGAAGTCGGCCTGCGCCTCGTCGATGACCTTGTCCAGGCCTGCGTCCAGGTCGCCGCCGTAGCGGCGGTTGCCCGAGCTGGAGCCGATGACGTCCATCGAGACGACGGTGGCGGGATAGGGTAGATCGATCACTGCGCACTCCTTGTCGTTGCTTCGTCGGCGGAGGTCGTGGGGGGCGTCTGCCACTGCACGCCGTAGCTCAGGCCCTGCTCGAGGTGGGCGAACTCCAGGCGCACCTCGCCGGTCGCGTCGAGCGCCAGCAGTTCCTCCGGGGGTTCGGCGTCGTCCACGACCCGGGCCGGGACCGCCTCGACCCGCCAGATCCGGGAGGGCGGCACCGCGCGGTCGAACCTGACCCGCAGGACGAACCGCTCCGTCGCCCGCAGCGGGGTGAGCACGTAGTAGGTGCGCATGTCGGACAGCGCGTGCGAGGTGACGGTCACCGCGTACTCGTGCGGCTGGCCGACCCGCAACGGGCCGGGCAGCCGCAGCACGAACCGGGTGTGGCTGCTCGACACGTCCGAACGCTCGACGATCTCCCCGCCGTACAGCACGGCCACCTCGATGGCCCCGGTGCCGGCCACGTCGGCTCGGCGGGGTGCGCTGAACGCGAGCTCCAGTTCGTCGAGCTCCTCGACCGTGGACACCACGCGCCGCTCCTCGAACAGCTGCGGCGGGTCGACGTCGAGTCGCAGCAGCGCCCTCAGCTCCTGCACGTACCAGCCGGGAGCGGACTTGAGCAGGTCGCTGCGGGCGGCGGCCGGGCGTTCGGCGAGGTGCTGGGCCAGCGCCGCGAACGCCTGGTCGATCCGCCTGCGGGCCGTCCGGGCGTCCCGGTCGAGGCGTTCGGCCAGCCAGGCCACCCGGCGGTCGAGGAACTGGCCCGTCGCCTCCTCGTGCAGGCCCAGGGCACTGGCCGCGGCCAGCCTGAGGTCGGCCGGCAGCCGGTCGAGCACCGAACCCAGCAGCAGGACGAGCTTGCGGCGCACGACCGTCGGCTGGTCCTCGTCGTCGATCCCGCACAGCCGACGCAGCTGCGGGCCGACCCGGCGGTGGGCGTCGGTGGCGTCGATCCCGCGGCCGCGACGCAATTCGGTCAGCTCGTGGGCCAGTTCGTGCGGCTCTCCGTACATCGTTCTTCTCCGGCGGTCGAGGGTGTCGGTCGCGGAACCGGTCGAAGTCTGCGCAGACGTGTTACGTGGGACAGGTCCAGGTCCAGGAGGACAAAACCCGGACGTCGGACCGGCGGTGGTGACGGGCGTGGCGCCCCGCCCGTCACGCATTTCCTCAGCCGATCAGCCGATCATGCCGACGAGAGCGCGAATGATCGCGAACAGGTGGCTTTCCACCGACCTCACCTCCGTTCGTCACAGAACCAGCCCGATGACCAGGCCGACGGCGAACACCACGAGCGCGATCCTCAGCACCATCGAGGCCGGAACGATCACCTGCATCGGTGCACCCCCTCCATCTCCGTGGAGACGTCGAAGAACCACGACGGGAATCCGCTGCCGCTCCTCGTGCCCAACCGGATCGGTTGCGCTCGTCCATGCTCGATTCGTCCGGGCGACGGGACGACGACCGCTGACACACCGGCGGTGAGAAGATTGGCTCACACGCCGATCGCGGTCGGCCCGGTCAGGGCCCGAGGTGAACGGACGGCGCCCACTGCGACGGAACGTCTGGGCGTTTGGCGCCGCAGCTCGACCATCAGGTCGTGCACGGCACCGGCCGACCGCTCGGGCCGGAACGGCCGGTCCCGGCACAGGTCCGCGTACACACTCCGGGCGGCGACACGGGCGAGCCGGTCGCCCACGGGCCAGAGGGTGGCGATCACGCGCCGGTAGCCCGCGTGCTGCATCGCCGCCGCGGGGTTCAACGCCTCGTCGGCGAGGTCGGCGCCGCCGAGGACGCTGGGGCACGCCGACAGGTAGGCACCCGCCGCCCGGTGGCCGCGCCCACGCGAGGCCTCGGTGAGGTCGAGACGGCTGTCGCCGAGCAGGGACACGGCGCGGGAGGGCTGGGCGAGGTCCTGCTCGGCGTGACAGGCCGGGTTCGCCCATCCGTGGTCGGGCAGCGCAGCGGCTACTTCCGCGCGGGTGGCGTCGTCGAGGCGGGTGAGGCGGACGTCGTCCGGGAGGCGCGCGGCGAGCTCGTTCAGCTCAGCTGTCGCGCCGGGAAGTACGGACTGACCGGGGACCGTCGCCGCGGCAACGCCCAGCATGCGGGCGCGGGTGCCGTCCTCGCCGGCTTCGTCCCCGCCGCGCAGCAGCGACGCGACGGTGGGTGTGTAGGACGACACGACCCGGTCCGGTGCCGAGCCCGCGGCGTGCAGCGGGAGCGCGGTGAACAGACCCGTCGGGTGGGCCGTGAAGCGCGACCAGCGTGCCGATCTCACGCTCGACCTGGGGCAGCAACCCCTGCCCGGCCGCGTCCGACACCGCGACGGCGAGCACCCGTGGTGGGCGGATGACCGGGAGCGGATCACGGACCAGCTCGACGGCGGCAGAGTAGGCGCGCACTACTCCTCGTCCGCGGACTGCGGTCCGATCGGGTCCGGGGTCACTGCGCCTCCTCAGCCGGCCGCGTCGATCGGTTCGCCCGACACGGCGGGTCAGCATCGGGGAGCCGTGCGCGCGCAGACCGTCCACATCGACCAGTCAGCGGGCCGCCGGGCGCTGCTGCCCATACCGGTGGCCGCGGCACCGGGCGAGGAGACGTCAACGGCCCGGAGCTGTCCCGCTGTGGCACGTCACAGCTCTCGGACGACGCGAGAGCCGGGCCCTCATCGTGGCCACGCGAAGGCTACGAAGAGCAGCAGCGCACCGGCCAACGAGGCGAGGACCGCGATCCTGAGCATGCCGTACTTCCGCCAGTTGCCGGCGCCCATTCGCGACAGCTGCACGGAGAGCTCGGCGATCTCCTCGGCGTCGGTCAGGTCGGCCAGCCGAGTCGCGAGGGCTTCGGGTCGCTGCGAGCGGAGGTGGCCGAAGTAGATGAGACGACGCTCCCCCTCCATCTCGCGAACGCGACCGAGCTGGGGGATCACGACAAGCGATGCCGTGGTGACGGCCAGGGCCGAGGCCAGCAACCCGATCCACACCAGGACGAAGCGCCACCCCGTCATCGCGGCGGCGATGCCGGCGTTGCCGAAGGCCGCCACCACCGCGGCGATGACGGCTGCCTGGACGGTGAACACGACCGTCGCCTTGGTGTCGGCTCGGGCCGCCCATTGCTCCTGCACGGCATGCACCCGCCACCCGAACTCGATGCCCCGCATACCCAGATTCCTCCCTCGGCCTCCCCGCCCACGACACACGCAGGCCGCCGCGGCGGGGTCGCGGGCGACCGGTCGCCCGGTGGATCTTCCCTCATAGCGGGTCGTCCGCCGGACGTCGGTCGGGCAGCTGACGCGGCCACTGCACCACCGGGACGGCCACGGCGCACTCGGCCATGTCGACCGGCGCTACGGGCGTTCCCCCGTACGTGGGCACGGTAGGTGGATCATTCGGTACAGTGCGCGACCATGACGCCGATCGACCGGCCGGGCCAATCCGGCGTTATCGACGACGAGCTCCGCGAGGACGCCCTCGAGCTCTTCGCCGACCTGCTGCAGTGGCGGCTGGCGCCCGCCCGCTGGGACCAGGTCGCCTCCCGCCTCACCGCCATCGAGACGGCACTGGCCGACAACGACGTCCCCGCGCTGCGGGAGGCAATCGCCGACCTCGAGCTCACCGGCCCGGTGCGCGCGACCAGGATCGGCCATGATTCGGAGGACGACGCACCGCAGCAGACGAAGGACCGGGTGAACAACCTCCAGCACAAGATCGGGAGTTCGGGTGACGGCGACGACCCGTCGTCCGCGGACGGGAGCACCGGACCGGGGAGATGACGGCCACGGGGCTGATCGACGAAGAGCTCGTCGTTCACCTCTTCGCTCCGCTGGACGGACCGCACGCCGGATCGGCGTACGAGCAGCTCCGCGCCCTCCTGGGACGGTGCCGTGACCAGCTGGGGATGACCCAGCCGATCCGCCCCCCCGACCTCGACGCGGCTCTGCCCGTCGACCTGCCGGCCGAGCGACCGGCGCCGGGGAACGGGGCACTCGCGGCCCTGGAGGACCGCGCGTCCGACTTCCAGGCGATCGTCCGCCGCGAGCAGGACGTCCTCGCCTTCTCCATGGTCTTCGCAGCGCCGCTCGACTCGACCGAGCGCAGGCTGCGGGTGGGCTCGGCCGCCCCGAACGGCTGGCTCGAGTTCGACCGCTGGTGGCAGCAGCTCGCGCCGGACCCCCAGCCGCTGCTCGGGACGGTCCTCATCTACCAGGCGAAGGTCTCCGCGTCGGCGACCGCGGCGCAGCCCGAGCCGCCGATCGTCCCCCCGCACCCGTCGGACGACCTGCACTGGCAGCGCTCACCCGCGCTCACCCGGTGCGGGTTCCCTGTGTGGGAGACCTCCCGGGACGACAGCCGGGCCCGGCGCCGGCTGGTCGTGCTCGCGGGAGCCGACGAGGACCGCCGCTTGAGCGCCTGGACCTGGAGCGATGGCCGGAGCCCGATGCCGCCGCTCGGTCGGTACCTGATGCACGCGGCCAAGTTGCGCTACCACGGCCGGGTGCTGGGCGACGGCGCCCGGCTGGTGTCGCTGCGCCGGCGCGTCAGCGCTCGGATGGACCGGCTGCAGGTCCTGCTGAACGACGCCCCCGCCCAGGACCCCGCCGCGCGAACGGCGGAGGAACGCACGTTGCCCGCGGACGAGGCCGAGTTGATGGCCGCCCGGACCGACCTGTCGACCATGGCGCGCACCGTCGAGATCGCGATCGAGAACATGGCCCGGTCGTTGAACGACCCCCTGCCGACGGACCGCGCTCTCGCCGGCTGGCTCCCCCACCGCATCACGGACGAGGACGAGTACTTGAGCGCCGTACAACGGCGGGCGGAGCACCTGCGCGGTCTGCTCCCGGACGCCGCACGATCAGCCGGCCCGGTGCAGGTCGAGCCGCCGAGATCGACGCACTCCCGCCCTGCCCAGCCGGCGGCCACGTCGGTCGGAGGACCGGCGGCTGCCCCGCAGATGCGACTGCTGTTCGCGGTCGACGTCGCCGGGTACAGCGGGCGGACCGCACCACAGCAGGACGACATGCAGCGGCGCCTCGCCGCGATCACCCACGCCGTGCTGGGCGATCTGCGCATCACGATGGCCGACACCGACCACCAGGGCACCGGAGACGGCCTGAACATCGCCCTCCCGGCGCGAACGCCGATCACCGAGGCCCTGCCGATGCTGCTCACCGGTTGGCAGACCTACCTCGGCCGGGACAACGGCCGGTACCGCGACCGCATGCGGCTGCGCCTCGCGCTGGCGGTCGGCATGTTCGCCCACAGCCAGCTCGGCTTCACCGGCCAGACCATCGTCGAGGTCAACCGGCTCCTCGACAGCGATCCGCTGCGGCACGCCCTGGTCGAGCACCCGGACACCGACCTGGTGGTGATGGTGTCCGACCATCTCTACGACCTCGTGGTCCGGCCCGGCTTCCCCGGCCTGGAGGCGTTCCCGTTCCGAGAGCACCACGTCGAGGTCAAGACGTACCGGCGTCCCGGGTGGCTGTGGGTGGCCGCCGGTGGGCATCACCGGCCCGGGGCAGAATCGTGGGGCGAGTAACGTACGGATGCCGCGCGGCGCGCCCCGGGGCAGGACGACGTCCACCTGCTGGTCGAGGGTGTCCGGACGGGTCGGTCAGTCGAACTGCGGGTCCCAGACGGTCGCCCGGAACTGGAAGGCCTGGTCGCTCACCCCGACGACGGTGACGACCGCGAAGCGGTCGCCGGTGGTGCGGACACAGATGTCCTGCCCGGCGGTGAGGCTCCCCCGCTCGATGCGGCCGTTGGTGTACGCCGTCTCCTGCGAGCAGGCCGTGTAGTCGGCAGGGCCGGCCATGACGGCGTAGTCAGAGGACAGGGACACGTACTCACTGCCGTGGTCGAAGAAGACGTCCCCGCTGCCGCCCCGGCTGGCGTCCCAGTTCGGGCTGGTCCCGTCGTCGAGGTCGACGCTGTAGTAGGGGCTCAGCGTGATCGGTTGGTCGCCCGTGGTCCGGCGCACCTGCGCTCCACCCGGCAGCGGCCGTCCGGTCCCTCCGGAGGTCGCGCTGGGCGTCGCACCCGCTGACGCACCCGGTGTCGCATCCGGCAGCGACGAGGTGGTCGGTGGCGCCGTCCGCGTGGTCGGGACCGGCGCCGGGACCGGGGCGGAGCCCGCCGCAGCGGTCGGCTGCCCACCACGACCGATGGCGAAGGCGAGGACGGCGACGAGCGCCACGGCGACGACCACGCCGACGACCACGAGAGCGCGCCGCGGTCCGCGGCCCGGCGAACCCGGCAGCCGGGGGTGCGGGGCCGGAAGGTCGGTGAACAGCGCCTCGATCTCCGCCGCAGTCGTCGCGCCCGCGGCCGCCGCCGACCGCTCGGCGTACTCGGTGACCAGCAGGCGCTCGGCGTTGAGGTGCTCCTGCAGGGCGCGCTGGGCCGCGGTCCGTTCGGCCTCACCGATGCGCGTCGAAGGCTCGTGCCTGGGCATGCCCCCTTGCTCGCCGACCGCAAGCACCGCGTTACGCCGCGACTCCGAACAGCGATCATCTCACCGGTGGTCGAGCGCCGGGGGACTGTCCATCGCCGAGGGGTCACCAGCCGTGGTGCCCGAACGCTGCCCACACCGCCACGTCGGCGCACAACGCCTTGCGCGCGTCGCGGGCAAGCCGCGGCGGCATGCCGGGCAGCGGTTCTCGCCCGAGGTCGAGCATCCACAGCTGCGCGGCGCGCAGCGCGTCCGCCGCCGGCAGCACGCCGACGACCAGGAAGTGATGCAGCGCGAACATCGCCACCGCGGTCAACCGGTCCGTGACCGCCACCGGGCACCCACGGCGGCGGCGCCCGCGGCGAGGAACGCTGTGGCGGGCGTGAGCGCCTCGTCGGCGTCGATGCGGGTCAGGTCGGAGTCGCAGGCGGCGAGGACGACCGTCGGCCCGGGCGCGTCGGCACGCCGGCCGGAGGCGTGCTCCAGCACGGCCCGCAGCGACAGCGGCACCGCGAGGTCCAGCCGGGAGTCCTCCAGCGAGGCGCCGGCCGTCGCGTGGCAGCCCAGGTGCAGCAGGGAGTGGCCCGCGTCCACGGCCGCCGGGAGCCGGGCGAGCACCTGGGCCGGGGTCGCTGCGGACTCGAGCACGGTCGCGCCCGGGTAGAAGGTTCCGGCCAGGGCGCGGACCTCGGCCCGGGCCCCGGGCAGGTCGTCGGCCGGGCCGCTCACCAGCAGCGGGTCCGCGCCCAGGGGCAGGACACCGCGCGCTGCGACCTCGCGCAGCTGCCGGGCCGATGCCGCGGTCGAGAGCACGAGGTCCTGGCAGGCGTATCGGAACCCGCCGGACCGGTCGGCAGCCGGGCCGCCTGCCACGGCACCGCGGCCAGCGGACCGCAGTGCACGAGCACGACCCGGCGGCATCGCCCGGTCCGCTGCCGGGCCGGGCGCCGAGCGCGGCGAGCAGCGGTGGCCCCGCGGCGGCCCCGGCCCACCCGCACAGCCGCTCCAGCGCGGCGTCCGCGTCCCGGTCCGGCGCCGTGCCCCCGGCCGTGACGGCCGCGGCAGCGCGCTCAAGCAGAGCGATCGACTCGTTGGCGTTCGTGAGCAGGCCATCCATCAGGTGCCGGTCGGACAGCACCGCTCCGAGCTGGCCGATCGCCACGGGGCGCAGCGGGTGCCCGACCGGCAGCAGCGCGATCGACTCGACCAGCTCGTCGAGCGCGGCAGAGGTGTCGCGGCCCTCGTCGGCGAAGCCGCGCAGCAGACCGGCCAGCGCGGACAGCAACCGTGCGGCGCCGAGCCGGGCCGGGTCGTCCCCCGCCGCCGCGGCGGTCATCAGCCGTCGCGCGAGGTCCTCGGCGGCGGCCACGCGATCGGCGGACTGCTCGACGGCCGCCGAGGCGACCAGCGCCCCGGTCAGCATTTCCTCGGTGTCCTCGCGCATCCGGGGATCCCCGGCCATCCCGGCGGCCGCCTGCTCCAGCAGCCCGGTGGCCCGCAGCAGGGCGTCAGGTCGCGACGTCGACGCGCCGTCCTCGACCAGCGCGCGGGCCAGGTCCCGCTGCAGCAGGGGGCGCAACAGGTCGCCGCCGGTCAGCTCGGCGACGGCCGCCTCCAGGGCCGTCATCCGTTGCCCGTCCGGGGCGACCATCGCGGCCAGACTGCGCACGAGGTCGCCGACCTCGGCACCGGATGGCACCCGGCTCGCGGCGGCCTGCAGCGCGGCGCCGGTCTCCGGCGTCACCTCGCCGTCCCCGGTCCGGTCGCTGCAGGTCGGTGAGCAGGCCCGCCGCCGCCTGCATCGTGTCCACGGCCCACCGGACCTCAGGCGGCGGGTCGGCGTCCACTGCATTCAACGCCGCCAGTTGCTCGGCGACTTGGCCGAGTCCGGCCTGCGCGGCGCCCGGGTCCGTGTCCTGGCGCCAGTGCGTTTGCACCACCCTTGCGGATGCGAGGACGCTGCTTCGGTCGGCTCATCACCAGCCGTGGTGGCCAAATGCCGCCCACACTGACAGGTCCCCGAGGAACCGCCGCCGCGCCCGGTCCCGGAGCGTCAACGGCGTGCCGGGAAGGAGCGCCCGGTCCGGGTCGAGCATCCACAGTTGCGCGGCGCGCAACGCGTCCGCAGCCGGCAGCTTCTCGACGGCGAGGAAGTGGTGCAGGGCGAACATCGCAACGGCGGTGTACTGATCACTGACCGGCCACCTAGCGCCCACCACGGCCGACGCACCCGCCGCGAGGAACGCCGTGGCCAGAGTCAGCACCTCGTCGGGCGACATCCTGGTCAAGTCGGACTCGCACGCAGCCAGGACGACAGTCGGGCCGGACGGGCCGGGGCGGCGTCCGGCGGCGTGTTCGAGGATCGTCCGCAACGACAGCGGTGTCGCCAGGTCCAGTCGAGTGGTGTCGAGCGAGCCGGTGGCCGTAGCGTGAGAGCCGATGTGGATCAGCGTCGGCCCGTCGGCAATCCGGACGAGCAGCGCGGCTGAATCAACGTCGTGGCTCAGCACGGTCGCGTCCGGGTAGATGGTCCTGGTCAGCGCGGCGATTTCCTCCTGAACGCCGTCGAGGTCCGATCCCGGGCCACTGACCAGCAGCGGTGACAGACCGACCGGCGGAGCCGTGCGCGTGGCAACGTCTCGCAGCTGGCGGGCCGAGGCCGCGGTCGACAGCACGAGATCCTGACAGGCGTACCTGACCTCGCCGGAGGTCGTCGGGAACCGAGCCGCCTGCCACGGCACCGCGGCCAGCGGTCCGCAGGGCACAAGCACGACACGCTGGGCGCCGTCGAGCACTTCGAGCAGCGGTGGCATCGCCGCCGCGCCCGCCCAAGCGCAGAGCCGTTCCAGCGCCGCTCGCCACGCTCCGAGTTGGTCGGACTCGTCGAACCGCGGGGTCCGCAGGTAGTCGGCGAGCGGATCCTCGGCGGTCAGCCGCAACCCGGGAGCGTTCGTTGCCCTCACCCGGCCGTCCCGGTCGACCACCAGCACGACCCCGTCGGCGGTAGGGCTGCCCGGTACGAGGTAGGCCAAGGCGTCGCGGCCGAGTTGCTCGAGCGCCCGGCCGATGCCGCCGACCGCGGGCGCGGCGAACAGGCGCCGGCCCTCCCGGGTGCCCTGCAGCGCGTCCAGCACGCGGTACCGCACGTCGTCGGCAGCCTGGCCATAATCGGGTTCGCCAGATAGGGCGGCGCCGTCCGACGGCGAGGGCTGGTTCCGGCGAGCCGCGGCGTCGCCTAGCCACGCCTGCGCCAGGTCCGCCTGCTTCGCCCCGTTGAGCAGGGTCGGAACACTGGAGGTCGTCGTCGCGGCATGCAGGGTCAGGCCGCGACCCAGTTCCAGCGCCTCGACCGCACCGGGTAGATCCCCGTCAGCCAGGCACCAGCGCATGAGCCGCTCGGCGTCGGCGACCGCGCCCCGCGCCGTGCTCAGCGCGTCCGGCACACCCGACTGCAGCAGCACCAAGGCCGCGTAGGCCATCAGCTGCTCCAGCGCCGTCCGACGGGAAGCCAACTGGTCGCCGCCGGCCCGGTGGGCCAGCGCGAGATCGCGCAGCACGTCGATGCGCATGACATCGGACCGGCGCTCGCCAAGCAGTTCGAGTGCCTGCTCCAGATGGGTCACAGCACCGGCGCCGCCAGCCGCGAGATGGGCCTTGCCCAGCAGTGCGTGCTGGCCGGCGCGCTGATGCGGGAACATCTCCGTTGCGTCAAGCCCGGTTTCCATCCGGTCGATGGCGCGCCGCATGCCGCCCGGATCGGCATCGACCATCGCTGACAGCACGTCGAGCGCGTTGACCAGCGTGGCGACCACGGACGGCGCCACGCCGACCACCCCGTCCTGTGACAGCGCCGCCCGCATCCGCGATGCCGCCGCCCGGAGGTCGTCCCTGTGCCGGACCGCGGCGCTTAGCTCGGCACCGGCGAGCACGACGTTCAGGTTCGGACGCAGCGGATGCCCGGTCGGCACGTTGGCGAGGTTGCGGCGCAGCGCCGCGGCTGCGGCGTCGAACTCGTCGGCGTCGGCCAGCCGAACCGCACGCCCGATCCGGGCCACCGCGCCCACACTGCCAATGAACGCGGCATCACCAGTCGTCTCGTTCCCCAGTGCGACGGCCTCCTCGGCGCGCCGGAGGAGATTTACCCCAGTGTCACCGTCGGCCAGCAGGCCGTCCATGAGCTGCCGGTCGGCCAGCACCGCGCCGAGCTGCCCAATCGCGACCGGGCGCAGCGGATGGCCGCCCGGCAGCAACGCGATAGCCCGCACCAAGTCGTCCAAGGCCGCGGCCACGTCCCGCGTCTGGCTCGACATCCCCTGCAGCAGCCCGACCAGTGACGACAAGAACAGCTCGGCGCCAACTGCCGCCGGATCGCCGGAGGTAGTGGCGGCGACCGCCAGGTCCGCGACAAGCTTCTGCGCTGCGGCAGCCCGGTTTGGTGACTGCTCAACTGCGGCCGAGACAACTAACGCCCCGGCAAGCATCCTTCCGGTTTCCTCACGCATCGGATGTCCTGCGACCATTCCTGCTCTGGCCTGTTCCAGCAGCTCGGTGGCCCGCAACACAGCCGCCGGGCGCGGACCGGCACCGTCGATCAACGCCCGCGCCAGGTCGCGTTGCAACACAGGCCGCAGCAGGTTGTCTCCGGTCAGCCCAGCGATCGCCGACTCGAGCGAGGCAGTCGGGTCGGAGCCAGGGTCCATGAAGGACGCCAGCCCGCGCACCAAGTCGACGCCTGGTGCGTCGACAGGCGCGTCGGATGCCGCGGCGTGCAGCCGCGCGGTGATCTCCGGCTTAACTGTGCCGTCCCAATCCGGCCGTTGCACGTCGCCGAGCAGGCCGGACATCGTGCGCACCATGTCCAGGGACCACCGGACTTCCGGCGGGAGATCGGCGGAATCGATCGCGTCCAGCTGCTCGACGAGTCGGGCCAGTCCGGCCGACGCCTCGGTGGCGTCGGTGTCCCCCCGCCACTGCTCGGTACGCCGCAGCGCCTCCATGTCCAACGTCGGATGGTCGCGCAGCGCTGCGGCCGGTGTGGCGGTCAACATCGTGAGCGTCGGCAGCACCATGGTCATCAGCTGACGCTGCTTCGCGGTCGCCGCTTCGTCGGCGAGGACCTCTTGGGCAAGGCGCTCGGCGCGGAGCCGGTCGTCGTCGCCGCCGCCGAATCGTGCGTATCGGGTGGCCAGCACGGTAACCAGCTCCACCCGCCGAACTCGGGCCTCATCAGGCAGAAGATCCGCTGCTAGGGCAGTCTCCAGTCCGGCGATCCGGGCGTCCAGTTGTGACCGGTCGAGGGCCATCGCGCTCCTCACTTCCTTGCCTGTGCCACGATACGCCGCGAACCAATCTCACACAGTCGCGCCCTCCTACGTCACGCGGCGCGCGGTGAGGAGCCGGCTAGCTAGCGATAGGAGGGCGCCATTGGCCCCGGGAGGATCCCCGAGTTCTTGGTGGATCAATGTCCCGAGAAGCAGCACCGTCGACCTGGCCAACCTGATGCGAGACCTCGAAATTGCGGAGCTGAGACCGACCTTGGTAGGTCTAGGCACCGATCGGATCTTCATCTCCGTTCGAGCGAGCCCCTGGGTTACCAGACTAGTTCTGCAAGATTGCCTGCCTGGCGTTGCATGGGAGATTTCACCTGCCACGCCCGGAATGGTCACCAATGCAGCAGCGATGTGGCTAATGCTAACCATCGGACTTCTCCTAGAGCATGGCGCGGGAGTCGTACAGCTCGGTCCGCCGTCAGACCAGAGTAAACGTAGGTTGTCGGACCGCGTCTTCATCTGCCACAGCTCTGGAGACAAGCATCAGGCACTAGCATTGCATAGGCGCCTGACGGCGGACGGTATCGAATGCTGGATCGACGAAGAAGACCTCCTACCCGGACACGACTGGGACCACGAAATCCGCAATGCTATCAAGGTCTCCCGATGCGTTCTAGTTTGCCTATCGTCAGCCGCCCTCACCAGAGCCGGCTACATGCACAAAGAAATAGCTTTCGCACTCGATCGGGCAGCAGAGCAGCCCGACGGTTCAATATATCTTATTCCGGTTCGACTCGAGCCGATCACACTTCCACGGCGCTTGAGCCATCTTCACGCGGTTGATCTCTTCGCTCCGGAGCAGTACGAGCGCCTCATCAAAGCCCTGAGAGCTTGATCCAGCAGTTCTAGTTGCGGCCAGCACAGTAATCAAGTGACAAGTCACCGTGGGCGCGGTGGCATAGCAACCACGCATTTGCCGCTCGGTCCACGTGCTCATAGTGTCGACCACGACGGACGGTGCGCGGATCCCGGTATACGGCGGTCACGACCACCCGCTGCGTGACGTCGGCGCACTGCGCCGATCCGCCTCCTCCGGACCGCACCCGACCCTCAAGAACTTCACCACCTGGTCGAGCCTCACCGTCGCCGAGGCGCTCCGCGATCGAGCGGATCGGCGACGGTCTGGAGCGCAAGGACCACGAGGGAACCCGGGGTGCGTCGAGCCGGGTCGGCGGCCGTGGCGGATTCGATCGGACCCACCGCACTGCTGGTGGCGATGTACGCCGAGACGATCGTGGCTCACCAGGACCTGCGGGTTGTACTCGCGCACTCGGCGGCCCGCGCCGACCTGGTCGAGCGCGCGGTCGTTGTCGACGGGCTGACGGTGGGCACCTGGCGGCGCACGCTCGCCCGCCGGTCGGTAACCGTGCAGATCAGGCCCTTCGAGCCGATCGGTCCCGTCGAGCCGGCCCCTCGACGCCGACGTGCAGCGCTTCGGACGGTTCCTCGGGTTGTCCGCCGACCTCCTGACGGCGCAGGCTGGCTGAGCCCCCCGCCCGGCCCGGTCCGGGACCGATCAGCGCGGTGGCGGCTTCTGCCGCCGTGCACCCGCCCCCCTGCCCCTGCTGGACTTCTGGGAGCGCTGGTCTCCCGCCGGCTGCTCGGTGCGGGGAGCCCGTGTGCGCGCCTCGCGCAACCGCGCCAGTTCCGCGGTGAGCGCCCGCTTCTCGCTCTCCAGCCGTCCGACGGCGCGCCGGAGCTCCGCGGCGTCACCCTCCAGCAGGGCGATCTTCTGGTCGCGCTCGGCGAGGCGGCGGCGCAGCTCCTCGACCTTCGGCGCGAGGTCGATCTTCGGCTGCCGCCCGAGCCGCAGGCGGAACCGGTCGAAGCCCCGGACACGCGTGGGCTCCGCAGCCGGTGCGTAGGTCGGGCGGGGCGTGCGGAAGGGAGGTTCTGGCCCCAGCGGGTGCCCGTGGCCCGCGTGGGCGTCGCTGTCGTGCCGGTCGCTGACGTCGTCCGAATAGGAGACCCAGCCCACTAGCCACCTCCGCGTCGAGTCGGTCGGGAGCGCCGCCGGACCGGTCCCAAGCAGGTTCTGGCGGGTCGTGTCGGGATGTCGACACGTGCGGGCGACGCGTTACCGCTCACAGCGCAGCCGGCGACGAAGAGCGCTCGCAGCACTCGGTGGGACAAGTGCAGGCGGTCACGGGATCGGGTGATCCAGGACGCGCGGGACGCGTGTCGAGGGCCTCGGCAGGACGCCGTCCAGCAACGAGGTGCCAGGTCGGGCGGAGCAGGTGGGTGCGCAGGCCGTCCCCGCAGTCGAGCACCTCCTCGACCTCGGCGTCGGTCGGCCCGCCGGTGCGCTGGCGAACGGCCACGTGACCTCGGCGAACTCCTGGCCCTGCACGGCCCCCAGGCACGCCACGGTCTGCGCGGGCCGGGCGAAGGGCTCGCCGACCAGGCGCTGCTGGCGCAGCCGGCTCTGTGCAGACGGTGCTGAGCGAGCTCAACATCGACCCCGCCCGGATCGCGGTGCTGGAAGCCACCGGGGATCCGGTTGCCGACGCCGGGGCTTTGGCATCGACCCCAGGACCTGCCCGGGGTGGTGGGGCTGTCCACCGACCGGGAGGGCCCCGACGGCCGCCAGCTCGAGGGATCCAAAGGCCACAGCGCCTACCTGATCCCGGGCACCACCAGCCAGTACAACATCGCCGCCACCGTGGCCGGGCTACCCGAGCAGCGCATCACCGGGGAGACCGAGGGCCTGGGCGACCTCATCCGGGGAGGACTCGAGGCATGGGCCGACGCCTCCTGCTGAACCCCGTACTGAATCCCGTGCCGAATTCCATGCTGAACCTCGGAGCCCCCCCCCCGACCGGAGCCGCGCTCGCCCTGCGGGGCGCAGGCCTCCGACGGGCAGCAGATGTTCCTGGCGGCGTGGCGCTTCGATGGCCACATCCCCGGTCAGGACTGACCCCGGGCCCGCGACATCGTGGTGGCCACCGCCGCCGAGTACGGGTTCACCACCCCCGGGATGCAGATCGACACCCCCGGCCAGCACCGCACCACCGTCGCCGATCCGGCGCTGGGCGCGTTTGGTCGACATCCGCACCCGGGTCTACACGATCCTGCAGGTCACCACCGGCTGTCACCCGGCCGGCTGACTCGGCTGCGGCGAGGTCGACGGGTCTGGCACGGGCGGGATGCCAGCACCCGGGAAGCGCGGATCCGAGGGGCTGCAGGCCGCGCTAGGCGGCGACCCGGATGAACTCCTAGCGCCGCCAGCCCAGGTAGCCGGGGCGTCCCGCTCGGGTCCCGACGATCAACAGCCGGGACGGCAGGGCCTCAGTGGGCGTCGACCTGCCGGTAGTGCCGCGAGCCGTCGGTCGGGTCGACCCACACCCGCATGACCCGCCCGGTGCTGGGGTCGCGGAACACCTCGCCGGTGGCGACCCAGTGCTGCTCGACCCGGACCACCTCCCCGTGCCGGGTCCTCGCCCGCCGCGCGGTCGCCCGAGCCGGGGCGGCGTCCAGCAGGGGCAGCCCACCCAGGGCGGCGTGCGCCTGGGCGCGGGTCGCAGCGGCGTAGACCCGCGCGACGCGCACGTCGAACTGCTCCAGGTCGAGCCGGCCCTCGGCGACGTGCCGGCGCAGCGCCCCGGCCAGCTGCTCCCGCTCCGCATCGGTGGGCGGAGCGTCGTCGCCGTCAGGCATCGGTCTCGACCACCACGGCGGTGCCGTAAGCGATGATCTCGGTGAGCCCGGCGCCGACCTCGGAGGAGTCGAACCGCATCCCCACGATCGCGTTGGCCCCGAGCAGGCGCGCGTTGTCCAGCATCCGGTCCACGGCGTGGCGGCGGCTGTCCTCCAGCAGCTCGGTGTACTGCGGCACCTCGCCGCGGAACATCGACCGCCAGCCGCCGGTGAACCCCTTCACCACCCCGATGCTGCGCACGACGAGACCGAAGCAGGCGCCCTTGCTCTCCACCACCCGCGCGCCGGGGACCTCAAACGTCGTGCTGATAGGCAGGTGCAGGGCGCCGGTCGGGGTCATGAGGTCAGGCTAGCCAGTACCGGTAGGTCGTGGGCCGGGAGGGCAGAGTGTCCTGGCGCGATGTGCCGAGGTCAGGCGTGTGGTGAGGCGCCTGTGCGACTGCGGCGGTGACAAGCTCGCGGAGTTGGTTGCTGTCGAGTCCCCCACCGGTGTGGTCGGCACGCCGGCGGGCGTCCTGCAGGTCGGCGCGCAGTCGTTCGACCTCGGCGCGGGCCCGGGCGAGGTCGTCCTCCGCGCGCAATCGCAGCTGTGCCTCGGTGTCGGCGCGGTGGCGGGCCGCGGCGAGGGCCTGCTCGGCCTGCACCCGGGCGTCGCGTTCCCCTGCCAGCTCGGCGTGGGCCTGGGCCTGGTCGCGTCACGTGCTGGTCGTCGACGCGGTGATCGCCCCGGAGGCGGGGGTGCGCTATCCACGCTGTGTCGCTGGTGAGGGTGCCTGTCCACCGGAGGATGTCGGCGGGCCGTTCGGCTATGTGGAGTTCGTCGAGGCGCTCACCGATCCGACCCACCCGGAGCACGCCGAGCGGCTGGAGTGGTGGGGCTCGGACCGGTTCGACCCGCATCGTTTCGACCTCGCCGCCACCGACCGGGCGTTGGAGCACCTGGCATGGGTCCCGCTCACGCCGGTGCGCACCTGACCAGGTCAGGGCAGTCGAGACAGGCGGCGCAGACAGATCAGTGCGCACGCCAGCCGGAGCATCGCCTCGATGCTGGTGCGGGAGCGTTCGTAGCGCAGCGCGAGCCGGCGGAACGTCAGCAGCCACGCCATCGTGCGTTCCACGACCCACCGAACCCGCCCGAGGCGCTGGGAGTCCTCGATCCCGCGTCGCGCGATCCGCACGCCGATCCCGCGTTCGTGCAGGTATCGGCGGCATCGTGGGTAGTCGTAGCCCTTGTCGGCGTGCAGCTTGACCGGGCGCCTGCGCGGGCGGCCGGGACGTCCGCGCTGTTCACGCACGCCGGGGTTGGTGTCGAGCAACTCCTCCAGCATCCGGCTGTCGTGGGTGTTCGCGCCGGTCACCAGCGCGTGCAGCGGGAGGCCGTTGCGGTCGCAGAGCACGTGGTACTTCGACCCCCGCTTACCGCGATCGGTCGGTGAGGGCCCGGTCGCCTCGCCGCGGCGCTTGGCGCGCACGCTGACCGAGTCGACCGCGGCGCGGGACCAGTCCAGGACTCCGGCTTGGCCGAGCCGGTCGAGCACCGCCCGGTGCAGCTGGTCCCAGACCCCAGCGCGCTGCCAGTCCCGCAGT